>NZ_NPDI01000005.1:0-259459 GCF_002251265.1 Rhodopirellula sp. MGV
GGTGTGTTTGGGTGTGTGGGGAAGCGGGCACCGGGGCAGCGGATTCAGCGGCCGCTGGTACGGAGCTTGGTTCTGCCGGAGCTTCGGCGGCTGGCGCCGGCGTGGGAGCGACCGCGGGCGAAGGCTGCTCCGTTACCTCCGCAACGGGTTCAGGCTCTGCAGTAGGATTCTCGGTCGCTTGCGTCTCTGCGGCACCGGTTTCAGCGGGAATGACGTCGGCGATGACCGCTTCGATCGCTTCAACAGCTTCCGCCACGGACTCTTCGGTTGCTTGATCGTCAGCGACCGCCGCGGCAGCGTCTTCGGGGGTAACGCCTTTGCTAGTCGAAAGCGCAGCTTGCAAGCGTTCGACAAGTGCGGCGTAATCGTTGTCGCCTTCGCCCTGGCCGGACTCGAGCATGCCGAGGATTTCACGGATCGCGTCGACCATCTCCAGCAGCACGCTTGCGGTGTCGCTGGTGAGGCGGAATTCGCCATCACGGAGTGGGACGAGGAGATTCTCTCCAACGTGCGCGACTCGCTCGAGCGTCGGCAACGCGAGGAATCCGGACGTCCCTTTGATCGTATGGACGGTGCGAAAGATACTGGCCAAGCGATCGCGATCGTCTGGCGCATCTTCGAGCGCAAGCAGATCGTCATCCAACCGGTCCAGGCTTTCGTAGCTCTCAACCAAAAACTCGTTGATAATCTCGTCGAACCCGTCCACACAAATTCTCCGCACGTGGTTTGAATTCACAACCAATCGGAGAAGATGACCTTGTTAGCAAGGTTTGCGCAATCGCCCCCGATCCACTGGGTGTCATCGAAGGGGGCAAAGCGAGCTTGCCTTTTGATTTCGCTTTTTTTACAGACGAAATCAATTCGGGTGTGCTTGTGGCGGTTGGGCCGGTTGTGCGGCGGTGATGCCGTTGCAACCGTTACGAATCGTTGTCTTCAGGGGCGACGACAGCGATATTTGATGACAGTTGGTCGACTAATTTTTCTTCCAAGCCGTCTTCTTGAAGACGACTTTTGCGCAATTTGGATGCGCTGGTGTCATCGGGAAGCTGCCCGAGGTGACAAATCGGTTCGCCGGGGCTGACCGCGGGCAGTGTATTCATGCCGATCACCACCGCATCGAAGGGACTGGCGATCGTGGTTTGCACGTGTCCGAACAGGTCATAGATCGTTGCGACCGGTTGTTCGCGTTCGACCAGTTCTCCTGGCAGGATATGGAATTGCATGAAGCCGCCTTTGTTCGCCCGCAACCATTTGCTTTGCTCGACGATCACTTGGTATCGCGGACGCTCGATTTCGCCAGGCAGCATGTCGAGTTCGCGGAGCACATTGTAAATTCCGCGGACGGCCGATTCGACGATTCCGGGTTCGACTTTGGAGACCTCGCCGCCTTCCATGACGACGGTGGGGCAACCGCTCGCAGTTGCTTCGCTACGAAGTGCACCGGCGGGACCGATGCCATCCATGATTACTTCACAGCCAAAAGCCATCGCCAATCGTTTTACACCGGGATTGGTCAGGTCGCCGCGGACGTTGGGATAATTTGTCCGCCGTACCGAGGCGGTGTGAAGGTCGATACCGAAGTCGCATCGCGAAACGAGTTCATCAAATACTCGGTACGCCATGCGGCTGGCCAACGAACCTGTCGGTGTTCCCGGGAACGATCGGTTCAGGTCGCGTCGATCGGGGAGATACCGTTCGTGGCGTTCGAATCCAAGCATGTTCAACACCGGTACCAGTACCAGTGTGCCACGATCGATTTCGAATGTCGGGTCGATCAAGAGTTGCTGGATCGCACCTGTGCCATTGATCTCGTCGCCATGAAGGGCGCCTGTCACGAAGACGGTCGGCCCTTCTTTTAGACCGCGACGGACATGCATTGGAATCCGTACGGCTGCACCGGTCCGGCGTTCGCCGACTTTAAATTTCAGGTCTAAGCGTTGGCCGGGTTCAATTCGTTGTCCTTGCCAGACATCAATTGGCGGTGCTTTCTTCTTACTCAACGGCGGGGATTCTCCAGAACTCTAGTCGGCCGACTTAGAGGACTCGTGAACGTGATCGTGGACGATGTTGGCGACGGGAAGTTCGGGGAGTTCTTGAATGGGCGGTCGACGTTGGCGACGTACCGTTTTGGGAACCAGATGCCGAAGCGTTTCGAGTTTGCCAAAACATAGCAGACGATCACCGGCTTCAAGGGTGCGATCGATTCGTGGGTTCGGGACAACCGTCGCGTCACGATAAAGCGTCAAGATATTGATGTTTTTATCGAGCAGGCCGGAACTGCCGATCGTTTTCCCAACCAAGTCGGCGCCTTCGGGAATATTGATCTCGGTCACTCCCCAGCCGCGGCTGACGGTTAAACGCTGACGCAGGTCGAGTCTGGGAAATCGACGTGCGCGGCGATGTGATCGATGATCGCGCCGGCGACATCCAACTGCGTACAGCGTTCGATGCCTTCGAGTCCCGGTGAGGAGTTGATCTCCATAATCTGCGGACCTTCATGGCCTTCGAGCATGTCAACGCCGGCGACACGCAGTCCCATGATTTGGGCGGCACGCAGCGCGGTATCACGTTGTTCGTCCGACAACTCGACCGTCTCGGTTTTGCCGCCACGGTGGACGTTGCTGCGGAACTCTTGTCCTTGTGCGACGCGTCGCATTGCCGCGACGACTTGGTCGCCAACGACGAACGCGCGGATGTCGCGGCCTTTACTCTCGGCGACGAACTTTTGAATCAGCACGTTCTGGTTTTGACTTTGCAGTAGCTCGACGATTGCTTCGGCGGACTTGATCGTCTCGGCAAGCAGGACGCCGATGCCTTGTGTGCCTTCAAGCAACTTGATGATCACGGGAGCCCCGCCGACGCGTTCGATCGCTGGCAACACGTCGCGTTTATCACGGACGAACGTGGTGCGTGGGATACCGATTTGGTGGCGGCTGAGGATTTGAAGGCTACGAAGCTTGTCACGCGAGTTGACGATTCCCGATGACGAGTTCGTCGAGAACACGTTCATCTGTTCGAACTGCCGGACGACGGCGGTCCCGTAATAGGTAATCGATGCGCCAATTCGCGGAAGAATCGCGTCATATTCGCTGAGGTGTTTGCGGCGGAAATAAAGATCCGGTGCGCCGCGATCAAGGTCGATCGCGAACTTCAGCGTGTTGAGAATCTTGATCTTGTGTCCGCGTTGCTCGCCGGCTTCTCGAAGGCGTCGTGTGCTGTAGCAATTGGGACTGCAGGAAAGGATGCCGAGTTTCATTTTGTAGATTTACGATTTACGTTTTTTTTTCTTTGGTACGCCACCCAAATACGATTGGCCTGGGTCGATCAAAAAGCGTCGACGAAAGGCTTCGCGGCCGAGCAACATCCGGAATCCCATTTGATTTCGGTCGGCCAACGTCAATTCGATCTCGATCCGCTGACCAAGCAAGGTGATCGGGGTCTTGATCACCGGTCGTATCGCCGCTTGTCCGCTGGATGACCGGATGGATCGCATGTCGACTACCGGCGCACTGCATTGAATCGTCCAGTCGTCATTGCGTTGGACGGGGTTGACTTTGAAACGGACGTATTGGACGCCATCGTTGTCGAAGGTTTCAACGTCAAATGCGTGAAGGGATGATGAGCGTGCACCAGTGTCTATTTTGGCTTTGACAAATTTGATCCCGAGTTCAGGAAGAGACAACCATTCACGCCATCCGATAGTTGGCAGTTGATCGCTCACTGTCATGGATACGTTTCTATTGCGTCGGGGATCGAATCGGTTTTCTGGTCACGATTGGAACGGGCACAGGGATTTCGACCAAGGGGGCCAATGCCCAAAACCAATGGGGCCAGTGCTTAAAAGTGCAGTTCCGCCCCAAAGTGTACGCCGTGAGCAAGGTAATCTGATTGTACCCAAAGAACCTGCGGCCTGAGCGCACCTGTCAGCGGATTCGCTTCCACCGGGATCAAACCTGGATTCAAATCTCGATCAATCTGTTCCGAGGCACGCACCACGTTGGGAAGATAAAGCACCGAATAGCCGATGCTGGCGTGCAACCGATCCGTTAGGCGATACCCAAATCGCAGCCCTAGTTCGGGCATCATCATGAATTCGTCACGTTGAAACGAACCACTGTTCGACCGCACCGCATACAGTCCGCCGGCAAACTGATCGGTTGCGCCCGATTGCGTGCGAGTCGTGCTGCCGGAGATGTCGAGCGTTTGTTCATTGTTGCCAAGTGCTACCCGCATGGTGGATTCTAGCCACGCGCGGTGCAGCAAAATGCGGTGGATGAAGCCGAGTTGCAAACCTTGAAACTGGTTCTTAGTACGGAAAGAATCCGACCGGGTGTACGATGCCGATGGCACGCTGGCCAATGAGTTTTCGCTATCGGTGATTTGTAAACTGTCGCTCAAACGCAAGTTGCGATAGCCGATGATCCAGTCCGTATGATCGCGTTCGCCGCATTGCGTACACCCTGCACCGTGGCTGCACAACGCAATCCGAGCATTGATTAAATACGAGCGAAGCTTGGATGACGAATCCACGCGGACGTCACCACCAACGAGATTCGGATAAGAAATCAATAACGCGTCTTCATTCCCGTTGGTGATGTCAAAGTACGGACGACCCAAGATCACGTCACCACCGCTGGATCCGCGATAGCGATCGTTCTCCTCGGACAATTGAAAGAACTCTGCTTCGATCGACGCGCTTTGCTGGGGAGTGATCCACAACCCGCCACCAAACAAGAATCCACCCGTTGTGCCGCCGTTCAATTCGCCGCCGCCGAACAGAACGCTCGTCGAGCCGTTGCCGAGCACGCCGGCGTCGGACTGCGCCGTTCCCGTCGGGCTGGTTGTGACCAAGACGGGTGAGTCCATCCCAGAGACGTCCCAAAGCAGGTATTCGCCACGAAGATACAGCCGCGTGTCGATCTGGCTTCGCAGTCGCGGAAACATCGGATCGAAACCACCGAAGGTGTTGTAGACCGGGCCGCCTTGGACGATCGGGGATCCGACAACGGGTGAAGCGATCGTCGCTGGCGCGTTGAGCTGTGGGGGAACCGCCGCGATTTGATAGCTAGGCCCACCAAGCAATGACTCGCCGATCTGACGGACTCCGGAAAAAAGTCCCCCCGATCCGGCTGCTGATTCATACGCGGGTGATACCATTTGATAGGGATCGATTGCCGCAGCTGGCTGGGGAGCCAACCCTAGGCAGCTCGCAAGTGCAGCCAACAGGATGTTTGTGACGATGCAGCACACCGTCCACACTCTGGCGGGGCGATTGTTCTCGGTGCAGCCTTTCCGGCCCAGTTTTCGTGCCGTTTTGCCGAACAATGGATTGGCATTGAAAGGCCAAATGGTCGCAAGGGAGGCTGCAATTTGGCCTTTTAGACTGGTCTTTGAGCGTGAATCCACAAAAATAACCGTGAACGCTGATTTTTGATTCAAGATCTCGGCAATCGCTGCCGAGCCGCAAGGAAACTGCGATAATTCGCCTTCCCGCGTCAAGACGAAAGTCAGCTAGTGCCCGATCGACCGAAACGGGTAATGATTGGGCCGCCCGCCTTTCCGTTCCCACCTGCAATCAATACCGAACCAAGGATCAAACCATGCGTGCAATGGCTTATGTTGCTGCCCTGCTTGCTGCCGCCGCCATCATGTTCTTCATCGTGAATGCACCCGAGCAGCCAGATGCTCCCGAGTCGGCTGTCGCATCGTCGGTCGCGCCGGAATCGGATGTCGAAGGTGCCGAAGTGACCGCGACGTCATTGACGCTGAACGTGCCAGACATGCACTGCCCGTTCGCGTGCTATCCAAACGTCAAAAAGACATTGGAAAGCCGCGAAGATGTTGTCAGTGTTGAGCTGGTCCCGCAAAAGGAAGAAGGCGTCATCGACACGCCGCAAGTCGTCGTCAAATACAAAGACGGCTTCGTTGTCGATCAGGCGATCGCGCAACTCGGCAAAGCTGGCTTTGGCGGTTCGACCGTCGTTCAATAAGCACTCTTCGCTAGCGATCCGTTGTTGACGACGTTGGATTCTTTGAGCAGACAAATGGATAAACGTCGTCTGGATAATATTCGTCCGTTCCAGCCCGACGCAATCTTGCTAGTTGGGCATGGGACTCGCGATCCCAACGGCACGACGCAGTTTTTCGAGCTCGTCGAAATCCTGCGCCAACGCATCGCCCCGGTCGATCTCGAAGGCTGCTTGTTGGAGTTCCAGCATCCGACGATTGAAGAAGGCTGGGAACGGTTGGTCCAGCGAGGCGCGAAAGCAATCTGCATCGCGCCGCTTCTGTTGTTTGCCGCCGGTCACGCGCGAAACGATATTCCAGAGATCGTTGATCGATGCGCGGCGAAGACACCGGGTGTTGCCCACCAGCAGTGTGGCCCACTTTCACGCTGTCCCCAGGTGATTGATGTTCTGCGCCAGCGGATCGAATCGGTTGCCGGTGATTCGTCGCCAGATGATTCAACCGCGCTGGTGATGGTCGGACGCGGCAGCTATGACGTTTGCGCGACGGCGGACATGCGTGTCTTGTCAGAGATCGTTGCCTTTCATGCCGGGTATGCGAATCGGGCGGTCGGGTTTTACGCGATGGCCGAGCCCCGCTTGCCAGGGATTCTCGATCAAGTCGCCAGTGATCCGAAAATCAAACGGGTCATCGTCCAGCCACACCTGCTCTTTCAAGGCCGGCTGTACGATTCGATTGGCCAGTTGGTCGACGACGCCAGGCAGCGGCATCCGGGCGTTGAGTTCCGTCTGGGGGACTATCTCGGGCCAACCGAACAGATCGCCGGTGCGATCGCGTTTCGAGCGCTGTCGTAGCAGCGATTGGTCGCTGGTCCTCGCTCGTCCGCCCGCAAGTTCCGTTCAGCGGACTGTGGAAAAGCTTGGCGAATCTTTTGCCCTTCCGGTGAACTTCTGAATTCTTCGTGCGGTCTGCATCTCGGGTTGGTGTCACTTGGCACTCGTCAGCCCTTCCGTTGCGGTTTATGATCTTCGCTGCCGGAACACCTTAATTTGTTGCCAAACTCCGTTTTTTGCCATGTCGACTGCTACCGAACAACAAACTGCCGATCCTTATTTCCAAGAACTGTTCGCCGAACGCATCGGCGGATCGCAGTACGGCAAAAGCACCGAAATTTACAAGTTTGAAAAGATCAAACGGGCCAAACGCAAAGCGTTGGAAACCTATCCCGATCGCCAGTTGCTGGACTTTGGGATTGGCGAAAACGACGCGATGGCAGACGAATCGGTGCGTCAGACGATGGCTGCCGAAGTCAACAAGCCAGAAAATCGCGGCTACGCCGACAATGGCGTGATCGAGTACAGGCAAGCAGCCGCTCGCTTTATGAAGCGTCATTTCGACGTGACCTTGGACCCCGCGACGCAAATCAATCACTGCATCGGCAGCAAGCCTGCCTATGCGATGTTGCCGGCCGTGTTCATCAATCCGGGCGACGTGACGATGATGACGGTGCCGGGATACCCCGTCGCTGGCACCCACACGCGATACTACGGCGGCGACGTTTTCCGCCTGCCGTTGCTGGCCGAAAATAACTTTCTGCCAGATCTGGATAGCATCCCGGACGACATCTATCGTCGCACCAAGTTGATGGTGTTGAACTACCCGAACTCGCCCACCGGCCGTCTGGCACCGCCAGAGTTCTTTGAAAAGGTGGTTGCCTTGGCAAAGGAAAAGCAGTTTGTCGTCGTGCATGACGCGGCGCACATCCTGTTGACCTTCGACGGCAAGCCACGCAGTTTCCTGGAAACCCCTGGCGCGATGGATGTTGGTGTCGAAGTTCACTCGATGAGCAAAGGCTATGACATGATCGGATGGCGAATGGGTTTCGTCGCCGGTCACGAACGGATCGTATCGGCTTTCGCGGACGTCAAAGACAACAGTGACAGCGGTCAATTCATCGCCACGCAAAAGGCAGCCGCAGCGGCCTTGGACGACGATTCGATTCCACAGCGGATCAATGCCAAGTACCGTCGCCGGATGGAAAAGCTGGTCGCTGTGCTGAAGGAATGTGGCTTCCAGTGTGAGATGCCTGGCGGGACGTACTTCCTGTACTCGCCATCGCCGAAGGGCGCGAACGGTGAAACGTTTGCCAAGGCCGAAGACGCGACGCGATTCTTGATCGAACAACTCGGGATCGTCACGGTGCCATGGGACGACGCCGGTTCGTTCTTGCGTTTCAGCGTCACCTATGTGGCTGCGACCGAAGCCGACGAAGACGCGTTGATGGCGGAAACTAAACGCCGTCTTCAGGATGCCCAGTTGGTGTTCTAAACGCTGCGAATGTCCAGGCCCAATCCGGACCTGGAAAGCTCGCAGCGAAGCTGTGATTGACAGCGGGGCAGACGGCAGCAGCCGAATGCCCCCGTCGTTGTGAATAACGGCCAGATTTGGTATCTTAGCGGATTCTCGCTGAGCCCGGAAAACACGGGTTTTTAGCGGCTTTTCACCCTTCCGCTAGGACACCAAGTGGCAGACGAAAACGACGAAAACTCGCAGGAAGATGAGAACGGCTCCGGCGGCCCCCCACAGCCTGAAAACGACGGCAGTGATGACCCGCACGCTGGGGGTGAAGGTGCCCTTCGCCTGATCGATTTGCCGATCGAGGACGAACTGCGTGAAAGCTATTTGACGTACGCGATGAGCGTCATCGTCAGCCGTGCGTTGCCCGATGTCCGGGACGGTTTGAAGCCCAGTCAGCGACGGATCCTCGTCGCGATGAACGACCTGAACTTGGGCCCCGGCAGCAAGCGTGTCAAATGCGCAAAGATCTCCGGTGACACCTCGGGTAACTATCACCCTCACGGTGAATCGGTCATCTATCCAACCCTGGTCCGGATGGCCCAGGAATGGAACATGCGGTCGCTGCTGATCGACAAGCAGGGGAACTTCGGTTCGATCGCCGGTCTGCCTCCGGCGGCGATGCGGTACACCGAAGCCCGCTTGTCCGCCACCTCCGCGGCGATGCTGGACGATCTCAAGCTGGATACGGTCGACTACGTTCCGACCTATGACGAAGCGCGTACCGAACCCACCGTTCTGCCCAGCAAGTTCCCCAACCTGCTGATCAACGGTTCTGGCGGTATCGCGGTCGGTATGGCGACAAGCATTCCGCCGCACAATCCGACCGAGATCTGTGACGCGTTGATCAAGCTGATCGACGAACCGGATACCAGCATCGACGAGTTGTGTGAAATCGTTCCCGGTCCGGACTTCCCAACCGGCGGCATTATCTGCGGTCGCGCTGGCATTCGTCGCGGTTACAAAACCGGCCGCAGCACTGTCGTCGTCCGCGCGAAGTGTCATATCGAGGAAATGAAAGGTGCGCGACATCGCATCATCGTTTCCGAAATCCCGTACCAGCAGTACCGTGACCGCGTCGTCGAAAAAATCGCTTCACTGGTCAACGGCGATCGCATCAAAGGCATCTCCGGAATCCGCGACGAATCGGATTTGAAAGAACCCGTTCGCTTGGTGATCGAGCTGAAGCGAAACGAGGATCCCGATGTCATCCTGAATCAGCTGTATCAATTCTCGCCCCTGCAAGACACGTTCTCGTTGATCTTCTTGGCGCTTGTCGATGGCAAGCCACGAGAGTTGACGCTGAAAGAAATGTTGATGGAATTCTTGCGGCACCGCGTGACCGTGATCCGTCGACGAACTCAGTTCTTGTTGGCCAAGGCACGTCGCCGCAAGCACACCGTCGAAGGGTTGCTGCTGGCGCTGGCGAACATCGACGAAATCATCCAGACGATTCGCAGCAGCCGCACACAAGCGGAAGCGAAAGAGCGTTTGATGGGAATCGAATGCCCCGCGTCGATGATGCACCGGGCGCTTGGTGATGACGGATTCAAGCAGTTCCAAATGGAACGCGGCGAGTCCGATACCTACGCACTGACCAGCGTTCAGACCGACGAAATCCTGAAGATGCGTTTGGGACAGCTCGTCAACCTGGAGCAAGAAAAGCTGACCGGCGAGCACAAGCAGTTGCTCGAAGAGATCGCCGACTACCTTGATATCTTGGGCAGCCAAGCTCGTGTTTATGGCATCATCAAAGATGACCTCGAAGAGATGAAGCGACGCTTCGGCTCGCCGCGTCGAACGCAGATCAGCAACGAAGAGCTCGGCAACTTCGACCTTGAGGACTTGATCACCGAAGAGACGATGGTCGTTTCGATCAGTCACGAAGGTTACATCAAACGAACTCCGTCCAGCGTTTACAACACGCAAAAACGCGGCGGCAAAGGTCTCAAAGGCGCCAAGACGGGCAGTGAAGATCCGATCGAACACCTGTTCGTTGCCAGCACCCACGCGTACCTGCTGTTCTTGACCACGACCGGGAAAGTCCGCTGGCAAAAGGTCTATGACCTGCCGCAGCTTCCGCGTGATGCCAAGGGCCGCGCGATCGTGAACCTGTTGGCGCTCGAAGAGGGCGAAAAGATTGCGTCATGCTTGGCCGTTCGTGACTTTAACCAAGAAGGTTACTATGTCGTGATGGCCACGCGTGATGGCTTGGTCAAGAAGACGCCACTGGAGCAATACAGCCGACCGAAGCGTGGCGGTATCATCGCGATCAAGCTGCGTGAAGACGACGAATTGGTTTCTGCAGCCGTCATCGGGCCTGGCGACGAAGTCATCTTGGTGACCTCCGGCGGGATGGCGATTCGATTCCGCGAAACCGATGCACGTCCGATGGGCCGAAACACCTCGGGCGTCAAAGGCATCTCGCTGGTCGGTGATGACAAAGTCGTCGGTATGGTGGTCGCCGAGCCCGAAGCGACGCTGTTGACCGTTTGCGAGAACGGCTACGGCAAGCGAACGCCATTCGGTCCCAACGCCGTTGATGAAGACGGCGGATCCGACTCCGATTCGGACGCAGATGGTGGATCGGAAGGCGGCTCAGACAGTAGTTCGTCGTCTGCCCGTTACCGGACGCAGAAGCGTGGCGGCAAAGGCTTGCGTGACATCAAGACCAGCGAGCGGAACGGCAAGGTCATCGCGATCGCACGTGTCGACAATCAGGACGAGATCTTCTTGATGACCGGCAAAGGCAAGATCCAGCGAATTGCCGCGAAGGACATCAACGTCATCGGGCGTAACACGCAAGGTGTTCGCATCATGAACGTTGATGGTGACGACTCGCTGATCGCTGCTGTGCGTATCCCGCCAGAAGACGACACGGAAGAAGGTGATTCGGCCGAAGGCGAGCCTGCCGCGATCGTAGACGCCAGTGCTGCGGCCACAGAGGCTGGTGGTGATGCCGAGGTTGATTCGCCAGACGCAACCGATATCGCTGCGGAAGAAAACGAAACCGAAGGCGACGACGATAGCGAAGCGTAATCGTTTTGCCTTTGTTGAAAACGCAAACACGGCCTCGAGGCAATCGCTTCGGGGCCGTGTTTTTTTGTGTCAGCAAGCTGCTACGGCGAGAGCGATTCGAGCCCGCAACGCATGACGTGATCGTTGGCAATTAACCACTGGTTTTTGTTCATGCGTTTGGCAAGGATTTGCCAATAGGATCGGTCTGCGGCCATCAACTGTGCGAGCGATGAAGAGGTGTCTTCATCAATGCGGGCACGGTTCGACAAGATCAATTGGATGCGCGCAATCTGTTCGGTATCCAAGTCGTGTCGTGAAAGCGAGGCACGCAGCAGCGGTACGGCGCTGCTGCCGAAGCTGGTTAATTCGCGAACCGCAGCGCGGCGATGCGAGCTCTTGGAGGACCGTAGTTGCGTCACAAGTTCATCGACATGTTCCCGCGAAACGGTTGTCAATCGATGGGTGTTGTCACGCAAGTACGTTTCCGTTTCCCGTGTCAGCTCGATCAAGCTGCGGCCCTGTAGCAAGCGGCTTAGCAACGATTCCAAGTGCACGTTGAATCCGTCTTCGTCCTGGCCAACGATGTGCAACAGCGTTGTGCCTTGGCAAGACTCGTTCAAGTCGCTTGGGGTGCTAGTCAATCGACGCGTGCGAAATTGAATCGAGCCATTTGGCAATTGAATAAGTTCGCCTTGCTCACCGGTCGCAAGGATCGTGGATTCGATTCGTAACGCACCGCCATATTCAGCGGTCAAGCGAATGTCTTGGTAGCTGTCGTGGAAGCTGTAATAGACGGCCGGTATCCCGGAAGATGCGGAGACGGAGATGGTCTCCTGAAAGCGTTCGCACTGATGCTCCTCGGAGCCTTTGCGATAACGCATTGGGTCAATCTCCAACCTGCCTTGCATCAAACGGAACCGAATGGGCCCCCCTTCACAAAAAACGCCAGCCGGTAAGGGCTGGCATTGTCGGCATGGTTGGTGATCTTTCTTGCTGTGTCCGCAGCCGGTCAAGCAAGGTGGGGAAAGACTTTCATCGGAAGTCGACTCGTCTGCAAGAGTCGACGGGATGTGCATCGCCATCAGTATGGTCAATGCAATTAGGTGAGAGAACCTCATTGCGTCACCACTCCCTTTCCGCGACGCCTAATGCGCGCGGAATAAGCACTTCTATGCGGCCAAAATCAATCGTTTTTGGGGCTGACTTCAGTGTCCGATAGATGATTATCGGGATCGGTGACAGGGCAATCCAATGATTCTGTTAGCGATGTGTTTAGGTTACGTGCCTAGGGTTCCTTCGTTTCCCTAATTCACGCCTAAAGCAGCTGAGGGCCATGCGTGAATCACGCATGGCCAATTGGACACTCTGTAAACCTGTCTGTCGCTTGACGGACATCGAGTGGTTGAATCGACCGATTAGCGAGGGGCTGACGGCGATGGTGGATTATTCACCGACTGATGTGGTGACGTCGAATCCGAGGTCGCGAATCATTTGGTAATCTTCTTCGGGGGCCTGGCCTTTGGTGGTCAGGTAATCGCCGACGAAGACACTGTTAGCGACATACAGTCCCAGCGGTTGCAGCGAGCGGAGATGCAATTCACGTCCACCGGCGATTCGCAGTTCGCGGCTTGGGTTGACGAATCGGAACATCGCCAAGGCTCGCAAGCAGTCTTGTGGCGAAAGATCTTCTTTGCCTTCGAGTGGCGTGCCGTCGATCGAGTTCAAGAAGTTAAGCGGGATCGATTGAACGCCGAGGTCTTTCAGGTCGAACGCCATCGCGACGATATCGTCAAGCTGTTCGCCCATTCCGATGATTCCGCCGCTGCACATCTCCATGCCTGCGTCACGAACATGACGAAGCGTATCGACCCGATCGGCGTAGGTGTGAGTCGTGCAGATTTTGCCGTAGTACTCTTCCCCGGTATTCAAGTTGTGGTTCACGCGGTCGACGCCACACGCTTTCAAGCGGTCTGCTTGTTCGCGTGATAGCAGTCCCAGGCAGGCGCAGATATCCAGGCCGTATTGCTTTTTAATTTCTGGAACGATTTCTTCGACCGCTTTCATTTCGCGCTCATTTGGGCCACGAGCGGAGATCACGAGGCAGTACGTCTTGGCGCCCTGCTCCGCCGCAATTTTGGCCGCATCCATCAGCTTGTCGCGTTTCAGGATGTTGTACTTTGGAATCTCGGCGTCAGAGACCTTCGACTGGCTACAGTAGTGGCAGTCTTCTGGGCAAAGGCCACTTTTGGCGTTCATCAAAAAGTAGAGCTGAACCGTTTTGCCGAAGTGCTTGCGACGCAAACGCGAAGCCGCGTTGACGAGGCTAAGGATTTCCTCATCACTTGATTCGAGAATTTGACGTGCTTCTTCCCGGCTCAGCTCGCCGCCGCCTAGGACGCGATCGGCCCAAACCTCAAAACGGTTCGAAGCTTGTTCTGTCGTGGTGTCGGTGGAGGGGCTCAGGTCAGTCGCCATGATTGCTTTCTCGGGGCCTGCTTGTACCGAAAAGGAGGGTCTGTGAATACAGACAGTAAATTCTGACAGTGGATAACCGGTCAACCAACATGTTCTTCTCCGAAGGCGAACTCGGCAAGGCGGAGCAGCCTGAATCACGCTATTGGGGCCGTAAAAATGAGTCGATTCGGGAGTGATGCTGTTGCCGGCCGATCAGACCGCTAAAACAATGGTGTTGCCTCGGGGTCGCTTTGACTTCGGGGTGTTTCCCAATCGCCCGTCTGAATCAATTCTGGACCGCTCTTGCTGTACTACTTCATCCGTCTTGGTGCACTCGCCGAAATCCGCGTCGCGTCAGCGTTATTGCCTCTGCGTCGTGCGGATCGTGTCGTAGTGCGAACCCCGCGTGGGATCGAGATCGGCGAAGTTAGCGCGCCATGTCCCGCGGAAACTCAGGCCCGCCTTGGCGAGGTCGTCTGCCGGATCGTGCGGCCAACCACCGAATCGGACGAAATTTTGGTGCGGCGACTGGAGAAGTATCGCGGTGAAGCGGTGGATGCCTGTCGCCAGCAGTTGTCAGCGGCGGGAAGTCGATCGGTTCTGCTTGACGTCGATCAGATGTTCGACGGCGGCACGATCGTGATGCAGTTTTTGGGCGAGGTCGACGAAATCGCCGACAGCATTGCCAAAGAGATCACGGAGCAGTACGAGAACGTGGTCAAAACCAACCACTTGTCGGAGCTGCTTAGCGAGGGCTGTGGGCCGGGGTGTGGCACCGGCGATGGATGCGGCACCACCGGAGGTTGTGGCACCGCATGTTCAAGTTGCAGTCACTGCGGCTAAGTCACCGGTTGGTGACTTAGGGTCGCTGACGGACTACAGGATATCCAGTAGTTCAACTTCGAAGACGAGGACTTCGTTCGGGCCGATCGCACCGGAGCTTCCGCGTTCGCCGTAGGCCAGCTCGGAAGGGATGTAAAGCATCCATTTGTCGCCGACTTTCATCTTCTGCAAAGCCATTTGCCAGCCTTTGATGACACCACCGACCATGAATTCGGCTGGTTCGCCACGTTCGACGCTGCTGTCAAACGTTTCGCCGTTGATCAGTTTGCCGGTGTAGTGAACACGAACGGTGTCCGAAGGCGATGGCGAGGCGCCGCTACCTTCCTTCAAAACTTTGTACTGCAAACCGCCAGTCAGCGGTTTGACGCCTTCTTTCGATGCGTTTTCTTTCAGCCAAGCGTCGCCTTTCGCTTTGTTTTCAGCGGCGGCTTTCTTGATCTCGGCCAGCATTTCTTGGTGGCGGTTGTTGAGCAGGTTTTGCAGTGCCGATTGGACTTCGACCAACTGTTCGCGTGTCAGTTGCATGTCGCGACCGGCCAGCGAATCGCCGACACCGATCGTGAACGAAGCGGCATCAAAGTCGTCTGCTTTCAAGCCTTGCTGAAGCATTTGTTGTCCCATTGAAAGGCCCAGGAAGTAGCCGATCTTTTGGTTGGGAGCGTCACCGACTTTCGGTGCATCTGCGGTGGCATTGTCTTGTGCGTTAGTCATCATCGTCATCATGGAAGCTGCGACGAGAACCATCAGCAACGTTGCATAGGATCTATCCTCGGTTCGTCGTCAGGGATGTCGCCCGATTAGTTTGGGGCATCACTCGACGAGGGAAATGGTGGGGCAGCCGAATGGGAATGCGGGGGGCAGGTTTGGCAGGGAGAACGCATGGACTACAGGCGTTCGGTCCACAAGCGTTCGGCGACCGAAACGGCGTTCAAGGTGAGACGCTCTGTGGGGAATGATACCAGCTATCCACCGAGTTGCACCATGGCGTGCACGGACACGGACATGAGCGAGGGAAATTGGTCGAATCGGCCAATCGGGGCACCTCAATCTTTGTTCGCGAGAATTTCGATTTTCTTCGCCTTCCTCGCTGATTCGCCCCCCGAAAGGTTCACTAACGTGCCGCCGCGGCCTGCTGCCGCTTCACGAAATCCGGCCAGACTTCGTCGCGAAATTTGGTCTGCCCCAGTTGCAGCGTTTCGTTCACATTCAGATTGCCTTCCAGGATGTGCGCCGAATTAAGCGCATAAAATCCAGGCACGCTGCTCACGACCGGTGGCAAGGTTGTGCTGTAGTCGATCGTGGACAAGGCGGCAACATACTTCGCTCGTGCAACTTTGCAGTCGAGCACGTTGTCGCGTGAAAAGTGGTCGTACATCTTTTCAAGCGTTTGCAGACACCGTTCCTGGTACTGCTCGTCAGGTTCATTCAGGTCCGGATGGTCGTCCGTCATGTACTTGGGCAGGTACACCAAGTGATTGCCGCCAAGTTCTTTGTCGGGATCAACAATCGTCGACATTTCGATGATGCCCGTCAGCGGAACCCACGTGTCGGTGATGTTCGTGACGTAGTACTGGCTGATCGGCTTTTTCAGCAGCAGCGATGCACAGATCACGCCGAGGTACGTGATCGATTCGTGTTGTCGCTTTTCCGTTTCACTTAACTCATCGCACTGCTTCGCGATCAGCGGGGAAGCAATCGTCGAGACCACTGCGTCATACGTTTCCGTGGTGCCGTTTTGGTATTCGACTTGCAACTGTTTTGTGGAGCCTTCGGTCTGTTTGACCGACCGAACCGCGTGGCTAGCCAACAGTCGTGTGCCACGCGATTCTAAATCGTGCGTCCACGTATCAATGACGCGGGCATAGCCGCCAGGGACATAGCCGAACATCTCTTTCTTTGCGCCGCTACGTCTGGCTTTGTACATTCGCTGGGTATGGGCCCAGATAAACGCCGCGGACGTTTTCTTGTATGCGTCGCCAAGCTTGGCTTTCAGCAGCGGCAGCCAAACTTTTTCGAACGCGCCTTTACCGGACCAGCGACGCAGCCACGTTTCTACTGACTGTCGTTCCATCGAGCGGAAGTCGCGAATTTTTGACGCCAGAAAAATCGTGCCGCCCAAGCGAACCCGCTGAATCAAATTGAGTGGCGGGAACTTGAGGAACTCCAGCGTGTTGCTCATCGAAAGCAATCGCCCGTCGGCATAGAAGCCTGTCCGGGTTTCGACCCAGCGGATCTCCTGCTCAAGATTCAGCTCGCGAAGTTTCTCGCGCAGTACAGAGTCACTTAGCAGCGTGACGTGATAGAAACGGTCCCAGGTGACATCACCGAGTTGCCATGCGCTCGTCAACCCGCCGAAGCTTGGTGCCGCTTCGGCGATGGTAACGTCTTGGCCTTGTTCGAGAAGTTTATCGGCGACTTGGAGTCCCATGACACCGGCGCCGATGACCAGCCAGCGTCGTTTGGGCACGGAGGTCTGCGAAGTTGCCTTATCGACCACTACTTGCCTCGAGTGCGATGGCGCACGAGCAGTTTCAGCGTCAGCCAGATCGTCTTGAACACTTGCATCTTGCTGGCGCCACCTTTGCGGTCGTATCGCAATCGCAGTGGGGCTTCGCCGAACAGCACGCCTTGCTTGCGGAGTTTCAACAGGATATCCGCCATGCAAGAAAAGCCACGCTCACCGACAAACTGGTCGCCGTGATCAGAAAAGCCTTGGCGAATCACCGAGGCGCGATAGGCACGGTAGCCCGATGTGTAGTCACGCACGCCGCGAGTCGGAAACAGCAGCGTGAAAAGGACGCGTGCGCCGACTGACAGAAAGTGCCGTTCGATCGGGACACCGACTGCGATCCCGCCGGATTCGAATCGCGACGCGATCACCACATCGCAGCCTTCGTGAATCATCTGGACCATCCGTTCGATCAACCCAGGTGGGTGCGTATTGTCAGCATCCATGGTGACGATGATGTCACGTTCGCCGGCGCGATCGACGGCTTCGCGAAGTGCATCACGAATGGTTGGTCCGAGGCCTTGGTTGACTTTGTGCTGAACCAAGTGGATTGGCATTTGGAAAGACATTTGCGCCACGATTTGGGCGGTGTTGTCGGTGCTGCCGTCGTCGACGATCACGACCTCGTAGGGAATGTTGTTGTCCGCAAAGGCTTCGCCAACGCGTTCGAGCAACTCGGGCAGGGCTTCTTCTTCGTTGTACGCTGGCAGTGCCAAAATCGCTTTTGCGGGCCGAAAACGCGGGCCTCGCGGCTCACTGCCCGAAAGTGGGCTTTGGGCTTTGGCGGTTGTGTTCGCTAACGTATCCGGCTTCGTGATGATTGGATCGGCCATGGATCGCTTAATTCAATGACTCAGTGCAGCTCTTGGAGTGTTTGGCTCGCAGTGTAGCCCACGCTTTTGGAGAGGCAAGCTGCACCGCTCCGGCAGAATTCTGGAATTAATGCGAAAGCTGTGGCTGTGCGGAGTGTGCCGGTATTGTCGATCGGTCAGGCTGCCGGACCAGTTTGCCGCCGAACCGCGAAATAGCAAACCACTCCAAGGGCAGTCGCGATCGAAACGCCGTTCAGGCAGGTCGCCGCGGCGTACGCAGCCGACCCAAGGTTCAACTTCAGCAACAGACTACGCGTCGACAGCAAATTGAAGAGCGGAAACAGCATCAGCGCACAGACGGCCCAGCGTGTCTTGCCTGGCATCGATTTCCAATACGGTAATTCCACCGCAGCGGCTGCCGTGATCGGGGCGAGCATTAGCATCGCGTCATACGACTGGTGATACAGGCTGGTTAGTGTCGCGAGCAGGATCATCGCTCCGGTAGCGCCGCCAAGCCCGTCGTCTAGTTTGCGGCGGCAGCGGACAACCAGCAACGCCATCGGAACTGCCAAGATCGCAGCCATCACGATCAGGTGAGTCGCTTGACTGGGTTCAGACTGAGTCCATTTGCTGACTGCGGCCAGCAAGTCCAGCCTTGTCCATGACAATACCGGTGACTCGTCCGGCATGTTCATGTGGACTTGCTGGGTCGTCTCGATGTCGCCGAGCACCTTGTTCAGACCGGCAGTCAAGTCGCCGCGCCCTATTTCGCGCAAGCCTTCGTGATAGGCCAACCAGCCGAAAGGAATCGCTGCCAGCACGACGCTGTAAATCGCGCCAATCACGATGGCTTTAACATTGCCACGTGCGAGCAACAAGAATCCGAGTGGCAGGATGTAGGTTGGCTTCGCTGAAACGACTGCCAAAGCGATGGCTGCCCAAAGCGGATGTTTGGGCGCCCAGTGAATCGCCAGCATGCTGGCGAGCACCAATTCGAATGTGAAGTAGCCGTCGAACAACGTGATGTGCCCACCGCGTGAAGCAACAAGGACACACGCAACACAGGCGATCCAATCCACCCGCCATGGCTTGCCGGCGACATCCGCACAGAGCACCGCGATCGCAATGATCAGTCCAACGCAAAAGACGAAGTACAACACCTCGGCCACGTGTAGCGGCATCATCGCGAAAGGCGCATGAAGTAGCAGGATGCCTGGCGAGAAGAACGGGATCTGCCGCGCAACCGGATAGTCATCCGCATAGGCTTGCCCATAGGGGCTGACTCCGCGAAGCAACGCCTTGGTCGGAAAGTAAATCCCGTTGTGAAAATCACACATGCCTTGGGCCGACGGTGTGAACGGCCCGGGGACTTGGTATTGCTTGACCACACGGATCGCGGTCATCGAAACCAATGCGATGAAGACGACGATTGCCACGGCGGCGAGTGGCTTGTTTGACGTCGCCGGTTTCATCGGGCCCTAAACCTCGTGGCCGAGCAGTTGTTTCAAGGCAACGGTCACGTCGGGCTGCCGCATCAATGATTCACCAACCAGGACAGCTTTGACGCCGCCGGTTGCCAAATGCAATAAATCTGCGTGAGTACGAATGCCGCTTTCCCCAACGACCAGGCGGTCACCGGGGATTTTGGGGCACAGGTCCAGCGTGTGCTGCAGCGACGTGACGAACGTTTTCAAGTTCCGGTTGTTGATACCGACCAGTTTGGTGCCGGTGGCCAGCACCGCGTCCAAGTTGTCCGGTTCGTACAACTCGATCAACGTTTGCATGCCAAGTTCGGCGGCTTGGTTGTGCAGCGTGGTCAGTTCGTCGGGTGACAAGCATTCCGCAATCAACAGCACACAATCCGCACCCGCGGCGCGGGCCTGCAGCAATTGATAACGGTCGACGATGAAGTCCTTGCGTAACAGCGGCACATCGACAGCGGCGCGAACTTGTCGCAAGTAGTCGAGTGAACCTTGAAAGAACGGTTCGTCCGTCAACACGCTAATGCATGCCGCACCGCCAGCCACGTAGCCTTTGGCAATCGTGACCGGATCGAAGTCTTCGCGGATCAGGCCAGCAGACGGGCTGGCCCGTTTGACTTCGGCGATCACGTTGATTTGGTCGCCAGCTGCCAACGCGCCATGAAAATCACGGCACGGCGGAAGGCCTTCGAGTTGGCGTTCGAGTTCGTCGCCAGACAGGGCGGCGCGATCACGCTGGATCGTCAGCCGTGTCTTTTCAATGATGTCGTCGAGGATCGTCATCGGTTCTTCGTGGCGATCAGTGTTTGAAGTGACGACGACCGGTCATGATCATCGGGATGCCGTACTTGTCGCAAGCATCAATGACATCGTCATCACGACGCGATCCGCCGGGCTGAATGATCGCGACAATGCCGGCGTCTGCGGCGGCTTCGATCGAATCGGGGAACGGGAAGAACGCGTCCGATGCCAACACGGCACCTTTGGCGCGGTCGCCTGCTTTGTCGATCGCGATTTCAACGCTGTCGACGCGGCTCATCTGACCTGCACCCACGCCGATTAGTGACGTGTCGGCGGCCAGGACGATCGCGTTACTCTTGACGTGGCGAACCATCTCCCATGCGAACGCGATGTCGTCCCACAACGGATCGTCGACTTCGGTGTCGGTTACGGTTTCCCACTGCAGACGTGGGCTGGTCAAGCGATCCGAATCTTGGACCAGCATACCGCCGCTGATGAATCGGCGGCTGATCGCTGGTGGCGGATCGTCCAGGATACCGACTTGCATCAGACGCACGTTTTCACGCCAGCGAGGACGCGTGGTCAGCATGCCGACGGCGCCCGCTTCAAAGTCTGGCGCGACGATCGCTTCGATGAATAGACCCGGTTGGCACAGGATCTCGGCCGTTTCGACGTCGACGGTTTTGTTCAGACCAAGCACCGAACCGAAGGCACTCAGCGGGTCGCCTTCGAGGGCTTTCTTACAAGCGACAGAAAGCTTCGTGTCGGTCGCCGCACCGCAGGGGTTGTTGTGCTTGATCACCGAGACAGCTGGCGACGCCAGGCCGCGGACGATTTCCAAAGCGGAATCGAGATCCAACAAATTGTTGTACGACAATTCCTTGCCGCTGATCTGGCGTGCGGAAACCAGGTTCGCACTGCGGACGGTGGGGTCGGCGTACACGGCAGCGCGTTGGTGCGGGTTTTCGCCGTAACGAAGCTGCGTTTTACGACGCAAGGACAGGTGCATTGCCGAAGGGAATTCGCCGGCGATTTTGTCACCACGCATGTAATCGGCGATCGCGCGATCGTAGGCGGCGGTGTGGTCGAAGGCGTCCGCGGCAAGTTGCTTGCGAAGCTCCGCAGTAGTTCCGCCGGCGTCCAATTGTTCCAGAATTTCGCCGTACTGTTCGGGGCTGGTCGCGACGGCGACGTCTTGGTGGTTCTTGGCGGCGGCACGAACCAAGCTGGGACCGCCGATGTCGATCTGTTCGACGCACTCTTCGAATTTGGCGCCCGGACGCGATGCGGTGGCAGCGAACGGGTACAGGTTCACCACGACCAAATCGAATGGGGTGATGCCGTGCTCTTCGATTGACGCCATATGGTCTTCGCGATCTCGGATCGCCAGGATGCCACCGAAAACCTTGGGGTGCAGCGTCTTGACGCGGCCGTCCAGCATTTCCGGAAATCCCGTGTACTCGGCCACATCGAGAACTTCGATGCCAGATTGTTCCAGGTGTCGGCGAGTTCCGCCGGTGCTGTAAATTTTCACCCCAGCTCGTTGTAATCCGGCTGCGAGGTCGGCGAGGCCTAGTTTGTCGCTAACGCTGATCAGGGCATTGCGAACCGGAGTGACGTTTGACACGGAATACAAATCCACAAAATCGAGGGGGAAAAGCGGCGGTCGGCCGCGGGCTTCGGCGGACAATTCGCCGCTACTAAATCTGAGCCACAATGGATTACGAAGCAAATTAAATTCGCGACACGGCATGCGGTCAACCGGCACGGCGGTTTCAAGGCCCTGCGGGTTTTCATATAACGCACCCGGAAATCGATCCCCACTCTTCACCAAGACTCCGCGACGATGCTAGCTGCCCGAGTAATTCCCTGCCTTGATGTCCACGGCGGCCGTGTTGTCAAAGGGACAAACTTTGTCAATTTGCGTGATGCGGGTGATCCGGTCCAAGTTGCGAGCCGTTACGAAGCCGAGGGGGCCGACGAGCTCGTTTTTTTGGATATTACCGCGAGTCACGAAGAACGGGACATCATTTTGGATGTCGTCCGCCGGACCGCCGATTGCGTCTTTATGCCGCTGACCGTCGGCGGTGGGGTGCGGACGATTGAAGACGTGCGCGATTTGCTGAACGCCGGCTGCGATAAAGTCTCCATCAATTCGGCCGCTTGCAAGGATCCGGAGTTCGTCCGCCGTGCCGCCGATCGCTTCGGCAGCCAGTGCATCGTCGTCAATATCGACCCCAAGCGGGTGATCCGAGACGGCAAAGAATTTTGGGAAGTCCACATCAACGGCGGACGCAAACCCACCGGATTGGAAGCCGTTGAGTGGGCGAAAGAAGTCGAAGCCCTCGGTGCCGGCGAAATCGTGCTGACCAGTATGGATTGCGACGGGACCTGCGACGGATACGACCTGCCAGTCACGTCCGCGGTCAGCGAAGCGGTTTCGATCCCCGTTGTTGCCAGCGGAGGCGCCGGAAACCCCCAGCACCTTGCCGACGCGATTTTGAAAGGCAAAGCAAGCGCCGCACTCGCCGCCAGTATTTTCCACTTTGGCCAATTCACGATCGAAGAAACCAAGCAAGTCATGCGCGATGCGGGAATTGCTGTTCGACTTTGACTTGTGCGTCTGCATCGTGTCCGTGGCGTTATCAGCATCGCTGCATCGATGTTGCAGCCAAAGGAGTCCTTCGCGATGCCGGTCGAAAACCTTTTCTCAGACTTGCCGACGCAACCGTTGCCTGCGGAATTGGTCGATCTGTTGGCCAGCCAAGCCGGCGTGCGGATCAAACGGATCGTGTCGACCGGGCAAGCCAGTCCCGATGACTTTTGGTACGACCAAGACGAACACGAGTGGGTGACGGTTTTACAAGGTGCCGCTCGATTGTGTTTCGACGACGGCGAGGTGCTGGAAATGCGTGTCGGCGATCATCTCGTGATCAATGCCCATCGAAAACATCGCGTGGATTGGACAACGCCGGAGGAAGTCACCGTTTGGTTAGCCGTGTTCTATCCCGCCTGATTGTTGAACAGCGATCGCGTGGCCCTGGTAAACTGCCAGCGAAAAACCTCCCCACACCTTCAAACGGATCCCCGCCGTGAAGACTTCTGTTACACCGTCGCTCGTACGAAAGTCTCTCATCGTTGTCGTCGCAACGGTTGGTTTGTCCGGGGCTGGATGCAGCCCCAAAAAGTCGAGCGAGTCAGGTGGTAGCACTGGGCAAAGCGAAGCTGACGTTCAGTCAGCAGAACTAAGTGACGCCGCAGCCGACCAAGCAATCGAAGCTGCCGCGGCGAGTGTACGTCGTGATGGCCAAGGTCAGATCATCGAGGTCAATTTTCGTGAGAAGCAGCTTGGTGATGTCGTTGGCAAGCTCTCTTCGTTGCCAAAACTCCGCAGCCTTCTGCTCGCAGAGTCGGATGTAAGCGACGCAATGCTTGGAGGTATCGGCGAAATCACAACGCTCGAGAACCTTGACTTGCGGGGCTGTGCCATCTCCGATTTGGGTCTCGCAAGACTTGAAGGCTTGTCACGATTAAAGTCGATCAAGCTTTCTGGCAAAGGCGACAAAACCAAGGTAACTGCGGTCGGTGCGAAGACTTTGGCAAAGCTCGCAAGTTTGAAAGTAATCGCTCTCGATTTTTTACCGATTGGCGATGCAGGAGTGAAATCGCTCAGCGAACTCTCCGATCTCAAGGAGTTGTATCTTGCTGGCTCATCGCTTACCGATGCCGCTGCGGACTCGATCAAGCGATTCAAGGGCCTTGCCAAGCTTCGTCTGGCGTCAAATGACTTGAGCAGCCAAGCGGTGGTCGTGTTGAGCGACCTCAGTGACCTCGAAGAGTTCGACGTCAGTGATTGTGCGAAGGTCGACGACGATGCGATCAAACCGCTGGCAAAGCTTGGCAAGCTGTCGAAGTTAAATCTGTACGCCACCGAGGTGGCTGAGGGACCCTGGGCGGAACTCTCTGGTCTGCAACACCTGCGATGGTTGAATGTCGACAAAACCGGCGTCAACGATGCGGCGTTAGAAGGCATCGGCACGCTGGAAGGGCTTAAGTTCTTGCATCTTGGCAGCACCAAAATCACAGATGCGGGGATGCCAAAGCTGGCGGGGCTACAGTCGCTCGAAAATCTCATCGTCACCCGGACGGCGGTGACGCAAGCTGGTGTCGATCAGTTGCAGCAACTGTTGCCCGGCACCGAAATTCAGCTGGAGTATGTCGAGGGAAAATGAACCTTGTCGCCGCGATCTGAATCGATCATCTTACGAAGCTTCCCGATTGCAGTAGGCGGGACGATCGCTCGCGCGGCATTCGTTGCCAAGCGGGAGGAAAGTCCGGGCTCCATAGGACAGGATGGTCGATAACGTCGACCGGTCGCGAGGCTAGGGAAAGTGCAGCAGAGAGCAAACCGCCGAACGGTTTACTGGTTCGCCAGTCAAACGCGTGGTAAGGGTGAAACGGTGCGGTAAGAGCGCACCAGCAGTCGGGGTGACTCGATTGGCTTGGTAAACCCCATCCGGAGCTAGACCAAACAGGGTGCAGAAGCGGTCCGCTTCACGATGACACCCGGGTAGGTCGCGATTGAGGCGACGAGCAATCGTCGTGCACAGATAAATGATCGTCACCGAAGCGCAAGCGGCGGTACAGAACCCGGCTTACAAGCCTATCTGCAATCGGGTTCTTTCGCCTCCAATCTTAAAACGATGCTGCGAGTCGTTTGGGGCTCGTGGTGGCGGTGCGTTCCTGCCGAGTCGATCGCCCGCGGAAACCGCACCACTTCGCTGCCTGGTGGCTTCATGATCGATTCGATCGTTGATGCTCGTCGCGTGAAGGCGACACGGGTGACGTTGTGTAAGTCGCGAGATTAGGACCCCGATGTCTCAAGCTCTGGCGTCTCGGACTGCGGCGTTTTGTGTGATGAGGTGCCTTTTGCAGAGGTGTTTATCGGGTCATGCTTGTACGTGTGCCGGAGAGAGTCGACGGCCACGTTCAGTGCTTCGGCGACTTGGCCAATGCCATCGTTTCCGAGGTCGGGAAATTGCACATCAAGGTTTCCATTCGCAACCCGATCGACGAGGCTCAAGACGACATCGACCCGTTGTTGCATCGATTCTGCACGAATGAGATCGCTATCCTTCTGTTGCCTGATCTGTGCTGCCATCTCCCCGCGTTCTTCGACCGCAAGTTGTTTTTCGTTTTCTTGTCGTACGACAGCCAACGACATCCAAATCGCGAACGTGGAGACGCTAACGGCGAGGCATAGGCCTACGATCCACATCAATGACAGGCGGTCGTTGATCAAGTCGCGGACTTCGGCTTCTGTAAACGCAGCATTTTGATTCGTCGTGACAACGATTTTGTCGATGGAAGCGCGGTGCGCGTTGTAGAGCGGTGCCAGTTCTTGTTCGAGGATCGTTTTCGCGGAGTCGAATTCACCTGCTTTGACCGCCGGAATCAACTGTTCGTCGACAATCGAAAAAAATGTTTCGGCGGGGACGCGAGAGAGTTCATTGATCTCTTTTTTCAAATCACCTTCACTCAGGTTCTCACGCCAAAACTGTTGTCGATCTTCATACTTTTGTTTCAAACTTTCGTAATGCACGACCAACTCATCGATCTGCCGTGCGGATTTCGCGTTCGTCAGCAAATGTGCGGTCAAGTAGCTCTCAACGATGTAGTTCGGCGGAGGCAGGACGTCAGCGAGCAAGTCTTTGTTTTGGACGACGCGGTCGTAGTGCGGGCCATGGACCTTGGCCACATTCAACGTCGATAGAGCGAGTGTTCCAAAAGCCAAAAAACCGATCCCAAAAACCGCCGTCAACGCGAACAGTTTTCCATTAGTTGACTGGGTCAGTCGTCGAAGAAAATTCATTAATGTCGCTCGAAAGGCGCAAATGCGGTGAGTTGATTCAGTGAAATTTTGTTTTGATGTCGGCGAACGGGGTGTCTCTCGGTTCGTCAGGGATCCCCCGTCGATTTAATTTGATCGAACAGGGTGACTTGCTTGGCTCACGATGGGATTGGTGAGTGGCGTGGTTCGCGGCCCGGCAGGAGCCACGCACTCCTGCCGAGCCACTGCGGCAACCGCACCACTGCGTCCCGTCAGAATTCCATGAAATAGTTATTCGGTGTTGGCGCAGCAGGCAGCAGCACGATTGATGTTCGCGAGGTCGACTGGGCAAGCAAGACGGATGTGCTCCGCCGTAAACGAGGGCCGACCACCAATCACGATTCAGAGATTTCTGCGCACAAAATCTCCGATGTCTGAAACGTATGTCGAAAGTGTTCTGTGAGACCACCATTTGTGGGATTACAGTCGAGCGACAAAACGTCTCACCGAGTGACTAAACTACGTCACTTGTGGTTCTTCTCGCTTGGACTCCATTTGCTGTAACTTCGACCGATGGCGACTCGATTTCTGCTAACGGCTCTCTATTTGACTTGTATTTGGCTGGGACAAACGCAAGCCAAAGAACCGAGTTACGCACAAGACGGCTTCCGGCCATCGCTGGACAGGTTCTTCGCAAGCTATTGCAACGATTGTCATGCCGCCGGTCAGGCGGAAGGGGGCTTGGCGATCGATCAGCTTTCCGACGATCTCGACGATCCAGCGTCTTTCGCGAAGTGGGTTCGTCTGTTTGATCGAGTTCAGGCCTCGGAGATGCCGCCTGCGGATTACGACCAGCCAGATAGCGAACTTCGTGCTCAGTTTTTGGATCGCATTCGTAAGCCGCTGACCGATGCTCATCGGACACGAAATGCCACGGTGCTAAGACGGTTAAACCGACGCGAGTATCAAAACACATTGAATGATGTGTTCGGGACCGAACTCGAATTGGAAAGCATGCTTCCCGAAGACGCTCGCTCACACGAGTTTGACAACGTCGGCGATGCGCTGGGGCTGTCGATGGTGCACCTGCAACGATACATGGATGCGGCAACTGCTGTCCTTGATGCCGCGATCGTCAAAACGGCTGACGCCCCCAAAGTCGATCATGTTGTCGCATGGTACAAAGACACTCGCGAGGCCGAGTCGCATGTAGGAACAGCCTGGAAGGTGCTCGATGATGGGTTCTTGGTACGCTTCGAAGGCGGCGGTTATCCATCGGGGATGTTGCGTGATGCCAATGTTCAACGTGCCGGACGCTATCGCATTCGTGTGACCGGGTACGCCTACCAAAGTGACAAGCCGATCGTTTGCAGTATCGGAGGCACCAGCTTCGCACCGGGCAGCGAAAAGCCAATCTATGGCTACGTTCAGTTTTCTCCTGGCGAGCGACAACCATCGAACTTGATGCTTGGATCGATCGAAATTACATGATCGCGATTGAGCCACATGGGATCGTTCATCCCGACCGCTACAAAAACAAACCGATTGACGAACACAAAGGTCCCGGTTTGGCGATTGGCGAGGTCACCCTCGACGGACCAATCGTCGAGCGGTTTCCCACCGCCGGACACGAACTGCTCTTCACCGGGATCGATCGCCATGAAATCATGCCGAACAACCCTCAAGATCGCGAGCGACCTTGGTACCGTCCGAAATTCGAAGTCAGCGAAGAGATGCCGAGGCAAAAGGCGGAGGCCGCGATCAAACGTGTCGCCGAAGCGGTTCTGCGTCGGCCGTGTGAGTCCGGTGAACTGCGGCCTTATGGAGAACTGTTTGATCAGCGGCTTCGTGAGGGTGACTCCTTTGAGCAATCACTCCGTACTGCGATTACCGCAGTCCTGTGCTCCCCCGGTTTCTTGTACTTCCAAGAATCGCGGGGACGCCTGGATGAATTCGCAATCGCAAATCGGTTGTCCTATTTCTTGAACCGAACGCGGCCTGATCAAGATCTCCGCGCGGCCGCTGTCGCGGGAGTGCTCTCTCAGTCGCTTGTCGATCAAGCCGATCGACTGATGAGGCACAAGCACTTTCAACGATTCTTGGTCGATTTCACAGAGAGCTGGTTGGACCTTCGCGAACTCGATTTCACTGCGCCGGATCAGCAACTGTTCCCCGAGTATGACGAGTTTCTGCGGTATTCGATGCCATTGGAAACGTTGGCCTTTGTACGAGAGGTGTTGGAGTCCAATCTACCGATTCGCACATTGATTGCACCCGATTTTGCGATGCTGAATTGCCGTTTGGCAGAGCACTACGACCTGCCGGCCGTGGAAGGCACCGAGATTCGCAAAGTCGAATTGCCACCCGGATCCATACGCGGCGGTTTGCTGACGCAAGCGAGTATTTTGAAGGTCACCGCCAATGGAACCAATACCTCGCCGGTCAAGCGAGGCGCTTGGGTGTCGGAGCGGATTGCCGGGGTCACGCCCCCGCCACCACCACCCGGCGTGCCCGGAGTAGAGCCTGATATCCGCGGTGCGACAACGCTTCGCGAGTTGCTCGATCGTCATCGTGACGCCGAAAACTGTC
Organism: Rhodopirellula sp. MGV; assembly: GCF_002251265.1. Taxonomy (NCBI): domain Bacteria; kingdom Pseudomonadati; phylum Planctomycetota; class Planctomycetia; order Pirellulales; family Pirellulaceae; genus Rhodopirellula; species Rhodopirellula sp. MGV. Next base: position 28,600 of record NZ_NPDI01000005.1, read on the forward strand.
GAGCCTGTCATCGGCAAATCGATCCGCCGGGGTTTGCGCTGGAATCATTTAATCCGATCGGCGGGTTTCGCCAGCGATACCGATCGCTTGGCGAAGGTGATCGGCCGGAAACACAGGTACGTGGTCAGCGTGTGCATTACCGGCTTGGGTTGCCTGTCGATGCGTCCGGAGAATTGGCCAGCGGTGAATCCTTTGCGGGGTATGTCGAGTTTCAAACTCTGTTGGCGGAACAGGATAAAATGTTGGCGACAACCTTTGCGACCAAGTTGCTGACCTTTGCCACCGGGCGCGAGATGGGATTTTCCGACCGGGACGAAATCGAACGCTTGGTCAATTCCGCCGCCGCCGACGGCTACTGTGCCAAAGACTTGCTACAAGCTGTGATCACCAGCGACATCTTTCTTTCCAAGTGATTCTCATGAAACGCCGAAACGCTTCTTCGCAAAAGATCGCTTTCCGAAACCGAACGTTGTCGCGCCGGCACGTCTTGCGCGGTGCGGGAGTCGGACTTGCACTACCGATGTTGACCGCGATGCGTCCGGCGTTGGGGGCCAAGGATGATGAGGTGCCGAAACGTATGGTCGCGATCTGTGCCGGTCTGGGGTTTCATAGCGAGCACCTGTTTCCCGAAAACGAAGGCAAGCTTGATGGCAGCACACCGTATCTGCAGAAACTGCGAGAGCATCAGTCGGACATGACATTGTTGTCGGGGTTATCGCATCCCAACCAGAATGGCAACAACGGGCACGCTTCGGAGATGACGTGGCTGACGTCGGCACAGCGTCCCGGGTTAGCTGGATTTAAAAACACGATCTCGTTGGATCAATTGATCGCGTCGAGTCTTGGCGGTGTGACGCGGTTGCCCTATCTGTGTCTCTCCAGCGGTCATGGTTCGCTTTCGTGGACGTCCAGCGGTGTCAACATTCCCGACGAGCGGTCTCCCGCGAAGGTCTTCCAAAAACTGTTTGTCAATGGAACGCCTAAGGAGATCGAATCGCAACTCGTTGATTTGCAGCGTGGACGCAGCATTCTGGACACGATCCGCCAAGACGCGAAACGTTTGGAGCGAACGCTTGGGCCACGCGACCGACAAAAACTTGACGAGTACTATGCATCGATCCGTGACCTGGAAAATCGTTTCGGCGAATCCAGGCAATGGGCGACTCGTCCCAAGCCGGTCGTCGATTACGAGACGCCTAAAGATGTCGTCGATAAACAAGACATTATCGCCAAGCAGCAGTTGATGTACGACATGATGCGGTTAGCGATTGAAACCGATTCGACACGAGTCATCACGTTTTCGATCGGCGGAATGAACTCGGTTCCCAGTAACATCGCCGGTGTGAAAACCGATTGGCATAACCTCTCCCACCACGGGAAAGACGAACAAAAAATCGCCGAGTTGCGATTGATCGAGGAAGCCGAATTCGAAGCCTTTTCAAACTTCTTGGCGTTGCTGAAATCAACCCAGGAAAGCGGTCAGCGTTTGCTTGATGGGACGACCGTGCTGTTCGGATCCAATCTTGGCAACGCCTCGTCACATGATTGGCACAACCTACCGATCCTATTGGCGGGCGGCGGCTTTCGCCACGGACATTACACCGCCCATGATTCGGCTGACAATACACCGCTCGCGAACCTGTTCGTTTCGTTGGCTCAGTGGATGGGCGTCGAAATCGACACCTTCGGCAGCAGTACTGCCGCTGGCGTTCGCGGCTTCGAGCGGGCCTAAAGGTCGCTCACACCGACAACTATCCGCTTCTTCCCTTCCCCCTTTCTCCCTCGGGTTTCTATCGTGCGAGTTACCACCCTGCAACGCCGACGCTTTCTCACTTCCTCAGCTGCCGCGATTGCCGCGTCCGGTTTCTTGCGTCCTACGTCAATGTTTGCCGAAGAAGGCAGCGATGTGTCGTCGAGGCGAATCCGCCAATCGATTATGGGCTGGTGTTTTCAGCCGATGGATATGATCGATCTTGCCAAGCATTGCAAACGCATCGGGCTTGAAGCGATGGAGGGGATCGATAGCAAACTCTATGACCAAGTGCGTGAACTTGGGTTGAAGATTTCTCTGGTCAGCAGTCACGGTTTTACAAACGGTCCACTCGACCCTGACAATCATGCCGAAGTGGAATCCAAGTTGCGCAGCGGTATTGATTTGGCAGCGAAGGTCGGCGCACCGAGCGTGATCACTTTTACTGGCATGCGTAAGGAAGGCATCAGCGACGCCGCCGCACGAAAAAACTGTGTCGAGTGCTGGAAACGTGTCGTGCCCTATGCGGAGGAAAAGGGCATTACGCTGGTACTCGAGCATCTCAACAGCAAAGCCCATCGCAATCCCGACGGCAGCATTCACCCGATGAAAGGCCATCCCGGATACTGGGGTGATGACGTTCACCTGTGCGCCGAGCTAATCAACGAAGTCGGCAGTGAACGGTTCAAGTTGCTGTTCGATATCTATCACGTGCAGATCATGAACGGTGACTTGATTGCCAACTTGCAACGCTACCAATCGATCATCGGGCACTACCATACCGCCGGGAATCCGGGACGTCGTGAATTGGACGAGCGAAACGAGATCAACTATCCCGCGGTGATGCAGGCGATTTTGGATACCGGGTACGATGGTTACGTGGCACAGGAATTTATCCCGACCGGTGACAATCCGATCGAATCACTCGAGCAGGCGTATCAGGTCTGCGATGTTTGAGAGAATTCGCCGTCTAGCGGATCACAGCGAACCGCCCCAACCGAGCTTCTCACGCAGGGTGCGATAGTCATTCTGCCCCGGTACAGAAAGCATCTCGAAAGAACTTTGGGAGCGACGCACAACCACGCGATCACCTGGCAGTAGCTGGCTTAAAATTCGGCCGTCGACCACCACGCTGGTCGACTCGTTTGGATCGCCAACGGAAAGCTCAAACACCGTATCTGCCGAATCAACAAGCGGACGATAGGTCAACGTGTGCGGACTGATCGGCGAGATCACTACCGCTTGTAAATTGCGGCGTAAAATCGGTCCACCCACCGAAAGGTTATGCGCTGTCGATCCGACCGGCGTTGCCAGAATCAATCCGTCGCAGCGGTATCGAGTGGCAAGGTTTCCGTCGGCGAACAGGTCGATGCCTAGGATCTGGTATGGTGGTCCGCCGAGCACGGCGACCTCGTTGAGCGCAAGTTGCTTGGCGATCGTTTTGCCTTTTCGGATCAAGCTGATTTCCAACATCAGGTGATCGATCACGCGAAAGATGCCGTTGCACACCTTCGGCCAGACTTCCAAAAAGTCGTCGGGGGAAAGCGCCGCCAGAAAACCGAGGCTGCCGCAGTTGATGCCGAGCACAGGGATCGGACGGCCTTCGAGTTGTCGCGCCGTTTGCAAGATCGATCCGTCACCGCCGAGAACGATGACCAAATCGATACCGGGATCGCCAAAGGCATACTCGAATTCATAGTCTTCGGCCACGATCTCCGCATGTGCGGCGATGATCGGCCGAAGACGGATCGATTCGGTACGAACACGATCCCGATCGGGAGCACCAAGAATGACAACGCGAGGGACCGTACCTTCGTCACTCGGCCAAGTTTTACCGTGTGACGCCGTGGATTCGATTGGGTCAGACATAGTGCTCGATTGAGAACGATTGCCCGTCGTTACTTTGCGGAGATTGACGACGAACTGAGTGCATGGTCGAGTCCCGCTTCCTTTGCCGCCGTGCGGCAGCGATCCGCGATCGCTTGCGGGCTCAAGCCACATTGGTGCAACAAGTCGTTGCGGTCACCGTGTTCGACAAAGCGATCGGGCAAACCGACGACATGAACCGACCGTGTATCGAGTCGGTCACCGACGGCTGCTTCCAGAAACGCGGTGCCAAAACCGCCGACTTCGGTGTGCTCTTCGAGCGTGACGACAAAGCGTCCGTTTTCGATCGTGTCGCGAACCATGTCGCGGTCGATCGGCTTGGCAAACCGGGCGTTGATCACGCGGAGATTTAATTCGCCGGCAAGTAGGTCTGCGGCGGCCAAAGCGTTCTCCAGCATCGCGCCGAAGGCCACGATGGTGCCGTCTTCGCCCTCGCGGATCGTTTCGCTTTTACCGATTTCGATCGGAGCCGGCGTGTTTTCCAATTGCATCGCCGAAGCTTTCGGGTAGCGGATACCGCACGGATGCTCGTGCCCCAGTGCTGCGGTAAGCATCATGTCCAGCTCTTGCGCGTAACCTGGTGCCATCACGACCATGTTCGGGAACATTCGCATGTAGCCGATATCGTAAACGCCGTGGTGCGTCGGGCCATCTGGACCGGTCAGTCCTGCGCGGTCCATCATGAACACGACGGGCAGGTCTTGCAGGCAGACTTCTTGGAAGATCTGGTCATAACTGCGTTGCAAGAACGTGCTGTAAATATCGACGATCGGCCGAGCACCGGACTTACATTGACCGGCTGCGAAAGCGACAGCGTGTGATTCGCAGATCCCGACGTCAAAGAATTGATTGGGGAACTTCTCGCGGACCGGTTCCAGCTTGTTGCCCTGGCACATTGCCGCGGTGATGACCGAGACCTTTTCGTCGGCGGCCATCGCTTTGCTGATCGAATCGCGAGCGTGGTTGGTAAACGCTGGTAACCCGTCGCTTTTGCGGGCAACCGGTTTGCCGTCGCAGTCTTCGAACGCCGGTGGCGTGTGGAAGTAAACAGGGTCGGCGGCAGCGGGTTTGTACCCGTGTCCCTTTTCCGTGACGACGTGCAGCAGCACTGGCCCTTTCATCTCGCGGACCATCGCCATGTACTTTCGTAGCAATGGGATGTCGTGGCCATCGATTGGGCCGACATAGCGAATGTTGAGCTCTTCAAACAACATTCCACCGAGGAAGCCGGCTTTGACACCTTCTTTCATCTGTGCCAGAAAACGCTCGGCCGGGTCGCCAAGCATCGGGATCTGTTCCAGCAGCTTGCCGATCTCGCTTTTCAGTCCGGTGTAGTACGGATTGCTGCGCAGGCGATCGAGGTAGCCCGCGACGGAACCGACGCGTGGGCAGATCGACATTTTGTTGTCGTTCAGGACAATTGTCAGATCGTCTTCCAGCTCTCCCGCATTGTTGAGCGCTTCGAACACAATTCCGCTTGGGAAGGCGCCATCACCGATCACGGCAACCGTGCGACGCTGCTCTTCGCCAACCAGGATGTCACCGCTTCGCAAGCCGACCGCAGTGCTGACGCTGCAGCCGGCGTGGCCCGTCATGAACAGGTCGTATTCACTTTCGGCCGGGTTCGGATATCCCATCAATCCGCCTTGGGTGCGAATCGAAGGGAATTCGTGATAGCGACCGGTGATCAGCTTGTGTGGATAGATCTGGTGGCCGGTGTCCCAGATCAAACGGTCCGTGCGAAAATCAAACTCGCAGTGCAGCGCCAAGCACAGTTCCACGACCCCCAGGTTCGACGCGAAGTGAGCCGTGCGCGTGGCGAGCAGGTTGCACAGCACGTCGCGAATCTCGCTCGCGGTCGCTTCCAATTGGTCATTGGAAAAATTCTTCAGGGCGCTGGCGTTCTTCAGGTCGGCCAAGTGCGGGTGATAAGCTTCTGTCAATTGCCCATCCTTCTTCATGGTTCGCGTGCTTGTGCACCAATCCGTTGGTGTTGTTGAGTGTCTTGGGTCAATGAGTTCTGGCCAACACATAGTCGGCCAATATGTTTAACCGCCAAGCAGCGTTTCCGAAAACCGAAACATGCTGCTTCGCAGACTCAATTAGCTCACCCGCATGGCGACGGGCACCGTCTAGTCCCATGATCGCCGGGTAAGTCAGCTTGCCTCTTCCCGCGTCTTTTTGCACTCGTTTACCGAGTTCGCTTTCGTCCGCAGTGTAATCCAACAGGTCATCGACCACTTGGAATGCCAGGCCGATGTCACACGCGTAGTCCGCGAGCGATTGACGCATCGAGTCATTTGCGCCGGCTAGCACCGCACCAAGCTGCAATGAAGCGGAAAACAACGCCCCTGTTTTGCGGCGATGGATTGCCCGCAATTTCTCGAGCCGTCCATCCTCCGCAGCCGAAGCATCGATTTTACGTTCATCGGCATTCGGATGTTCATTGCATTCCCTTTCTGCTGCCAAGTCGTCCGCTTGCCCGCCAACTAGGTTTGCCGGGCCGGCGGCTACCGCCAGGAGGTTGACAGCGGTTGCCAGCCGAGAGGGGTCTTCGATGTGCCGACAAAGGTGTGCAAATGCCATCGGCTGCAGCGCGTCACCCGCCAAGATTGCGGTGGCTTCGTCAAATTCGATGTGGACAGTCGCGCGGCCACGCCGGAGGTCATCGTCGTCCATCGCGGGCAAATCGTCGTGGATCAGCGAATAGGCGTGGATCATTTCCACGGCGACAGCACCTGGAAGTCCGTCGCGGATGTCGCCACCACAGGTTTCAGCTGCCATCAAAACCAGTGCCGGCCGAAGGCGTTTCCCGGGGGCCAGCAGTGCGTACCGGATCGCATCTGCCAGCACGTCGGGGCAGCGGTTGAGCGGGTGTTGTGTGAACGGTGCCATTTCGGCGGTCCCGTTGCAGGCTTCGTCGACTGCATCATGAAGCGCCTGTTCGACAAGCGGGCGGAATTCACGCATCGCTTGCTCGAACTGACTTTTGATCGGTGTAGAAGAGTCCACTGCGGCTGGGGAGCCGGCAGCGGAGTCGTTTTGGTGGTCGGTGGAGGAAGAGGCCAAGCGATCAGAGACGGGTTGGGGAGGGGCGAGACTGGTTCGCGAGCATGGTAGAGTCTAAAAAAGCCCTCCCAAGTCGTCCACGTTGTCAGAATCGCGTTTTTTTCGTTTCGCTCGGGTGCCAGTCGTTTTAGTCGACTCGCCGCTCGTTTCGGTGGGCTCGACAGACTCTGTGTGGGGCGTGCCGTCCTCGTCGACTTGGGTGAGCAGTAAAATTTTTTGTTCCGCTCGTTCCAAAACTTGATGGCAGAGCTTTATTTTCGCGATTCCCTGCTCGTACTGCCCTAAAGACTCCGAAAGGCCGAGATTTCCGCTTTCGAGCTGCTCCACAATCGCTTCCACCTCCTGAAGTGAGGTTTCAAAATCGATCGTTTGGGTGTCGCTTTGTGTCGATTGTTGCTTCTTTTTGGCCATTGAATTCCCGCAGCAGGGATGGGTTTCCCTTCACCAGGGCGTCTCTCGGCCCTCTACTTTTTTGACGAACCTATTGTCGCGACGTAAATCAGTTTGTCGAGTTGTCGATTTGATTGATGAGCTCGATTCCAAGGCAAATCAAGCACCACGGGGCACGCAATCGCCCTGTCGCGATTCTCAATCTTTTCACCATGACCGCTGAACACGAGGCCCTACAGTCACCGCATGAATCGTCGTCTGAGGTTGCTACCGCAGCCCATTCGTACGATGTTGACGCGGTCGATGGTGTCTTGTCGGCTATCGAGCAAAACTCAGAATTGCTCTCTCGTCTGATCGTGCGTCTTCGCCAAGAGGGGCATTTAGACGATCCGTCTCCACGTGACATGCTGGTCATGTCTGCCGCATTGGAGCAAGTGGACGCTGACTCGGATGAGTCGATCAGTGACGTGAGCGATGACACGTTGGCTGTCTTGGATGAAAACGATCGCCTGCGTGAAGAGAACGAATCGCTGCGTCGGCAGTTACAAGGTGCCTACGACGACATCAGCCTCCTGAAAGAACAAAACTCCAAGCTGGCGTCCAAAGTCGCCGACGCCGACAAGTCACGCGCTCCCGCGAAAACGCCAACACCGTCCCTCTCCGCGACGGCATCTAGTTCGGCAACCAGTTGGCAAGAACGAAAGCAGCAGATCATCGAGCAGTTGGAGAACGGCTCGTTCGACGCGGAAGAATTTATTTCCAATCTCAATGGATCAAAGTCCGGGCCGAAAGCACCAAGCCTGGCAAAGCCAGAATCGGTAGCACAGGCCAACGCCAAATGTTTGACAGTTGCAGATGCGATCGAATACATCGAGCAGTTGTATGACGAGATCACTCGACTTCGCGAAATCGAAGAGCAATCGCAGCAGCAGTCGTTGCGTTATGTTGCCGAGATCGAAGGCTTAAAACACTCTGCCGAGTCGTTGGAGCAATCACTCGAAGCTCTCGGTCAAGATCAAGCATCGATGGCGCGTCATGCCGGCAGCCCGGCAACGGATCACTCGGACATTGTGCATTCCGATCCCAAGGTCGAAGCGATCTTGTCGGCCGATGAACTCGTCGTTCAAGAGCGAGAGAGGCTGACACAGTTGCAGCACGGCGTGGAAGAGAAGCTTCGCGAAGTCGAAATTCGTGCTTCGCTTGAGCGGGCAAAGCTTTCTCGTCGCACCGTCGAACTTGAAAAGGTTAACGACAACTTGAAACGCCAAGTCGAAGATCTTGCCCAGCGTCTTGCGCTCGACACCGAAAACGGCGTGACGACGCGCTGGATGCAAAAGCTCGGCCTATCGACCAAGAAATAGCGACTGTGCTATCGCTCCGGCTCTTCGCCATAAATCGCACCGGGAAGATAGATCACCAAGGCAGCGGCAACCGCCACAATCCAGGCGGGAAGTGACACGATTCCTGGGATCTCGATCGCCGGAATTCCCAGTGTCGGGCCAAGCAGGATTACCAGTGTTGCCACGAGTGCAAACGGCGACATCCGCCACCCAGAAACAAAGGCTGACATGCACAGCAGCACCCCGGCCATTCCGATCGACCACAGATTTGTTGTGATGCCGAGGGCATTCGTGGTGAGGTCAGCGGGGATCTCGTGAAGCGATAGTTTGCCTTGGCGAAACGCGCTGACGGGATTGAAGGCCGCCGAGTTTTCAGTGCCAGAGGTTTGGTCAAATAGTTCAGACGCTTGCAACGCGAACGAAAACACGGTTAGCAACAGGCATCCCGTCAGCATCCGTGTGTATCCGGACAAAGCGAGCTTCCAACTGGCGTGTTTGTCACGCGGTCGTTTGTATTTTCCGCTGCGTGCGTCGGCCAACATCGCCTTAATCCGTTGACGCTTGGCTTCGGCTTGCACACGCTCGTTTCCGGGAGAACTGTCGACGACTTTTTGAACGCTTTCCATCACTGCCGACGCGACCTGCCAAGCTTGTTCGTGGGCTTCTTTGGCAGACACACCTTGGCTGACGAGTGCGTGTTGTTCCAGAGCCGCGAGCTTCTTGCGGTCCTTGGCTTCGCGTTTCGACTTCGTACGCTCGGCAAGGTTGCGATACAAGCGATCGCGGATCGTGCCGCCATCGATCGGCCCGGTGAATGAGTGATCGCCCTTCAAGCGAGTGCGGGTCGCTTGTAAGGCCTCGTACCCAAACAAGACTTCGTAGGTCGGTTGCCAATGCTGTCCGGCAAAACGAGCGACGAAGTCACGCAGACCGTTTTCTTCTACGCCGGCGATTCGCAGGTCACGGATGAACCGTTTGGCTTCGTCAAGCGATGCTTGTCCTGACTTGATCGATGTCGCGACCAGCGCAAAGTGATACGCCGCTCCCAGCCCGATCCCAAGTGCCAGCCCAATGATCACGCCCAGCCAAAGCCCCGTGATCACCATGACAAAAGGAATCGCGATCGCGACAACCCCCATCGCTATCAGTTCGAATAACGACAGGGTTTCGAACCAGGCTCGCAGCGACTTCGCCAACGGGTCGGTGCCAGCTATCCCGCCAAAGAAGACGACTGCGGCACAAGCCGATACGAACATCGTCGGGCACAATAGCAACAGCGAAAGTGACGCGAAGGGAACGGCGACTGTTCCGACCAGTGACAGCAGTGCAAAGCACGCGAACAACACGCCACTCCAGCTTCGCAAACGCTGTGTTTTTGCATAGGCCGCCGCCAACTCTTCCCAGCGGTCGGCTTGTGTTTGGGTGGGCGAAAATCCGACGGTGAAGTCAACGCCTAAGAAAATGTGCAAGTCATCGATCATCTCCGCCAGTGAGGCATAGCGTTCGCTGGGGCGTTTCGCCATTGCACGCGAGACAATTGCGACGAGTTCTTTGGGCGCGTGTCGATTGATTTCGGCAAGGTCCGGCAAGGCTGCCTTGGCGTGTTGTTCAAGCACATCGGCCGGTTCTTCGCCGGAATAGGGCGACCGTCCAGCGAGCAAGTAAAACAGGCTGCATCCGAGCGAGTAGATGTCGGCGCGGTGATCCACCGTGCTGGAATCCGCTGATTGTTCGGGGGCCATGTAGGCTGGCGTGCCGACGGCCGTTCCCTGCATGGTGACTTGGGTGCCGCTCTGCAATCCGCTTAACAGCGTCGCGTCTTGAATCGGCTCCGGGTCGACTTGGTCAGGAATCTTGACCAAGCCGAGGTCGGCGACTTTGACGACGCCATCGTCGGCAAGCAGCAGGTTTGCCGGTTTGACGTCGCGATGAACCATCCCATTGCGGTGCGCATATTGAAGTCCCCGTGCCGCTTGCAAGATGTACGTCGCGGCAAGTTTTGGTGCGATGCGTCCTTTCTCGCGAACGAGGTCGGCGAGGGAACCGCCGCGGATCCATTCCATCGAAAAGTAATGCAAGCCGGCGTCTTCACCAAAGTCGTAAATCTGGACGACGTTATGGTGCGTCAGTTGTGCCGCCGCATAGGCCTCACGCGTGAATCGTGCCAGCGAAGCGGGGTTCTTCGCAAAGCGTCCGCGAATGGTTTTCAACGCGACGTCGCGATCGAGTGAAATCTGTTTGGCTTGATAGACCGCGCCCATGGCTCCTCGCCCAAGCATGCGGATCAGCCGGTATCCGCCCAGTCGCGCTGGGATGTCAGACGGGTCCGAGCCGAAGTCATCATCGTCGCTGGCATCGGCAGCATTAGACGCGTCGATTGGGCTTGCCGCTGGCAGCTTCTTACCGCTTCGCGTTTGCGGCTTGTCGCTTTGAAACGAAAGGTCGGACGATTCGGCACGTGATGTGGTGTGCCGTGCTTCCATCGTTTGGTCGAGTGTCTGTTCGGACCCGGATCGTGTGCGATTGGGATCGACGACCGGATTGGTCAGTTTGGAAGTCCCGCTTGTGCTGGCATGAGAAGACGATTGCGAAGACCCGGTTTGTGGATTTCGCTTGCCGTCCGACTTGGCGATGCCGACGCGAATCTTTGGGGGATCGTCATCCGAAACCAGCAGCACAAATGGCTCACCACATCGTTTGCATTTCGGCTTGTATCGCCCTGGCTTGGGGGACGCAAGCGTAAGCTTTGATTGGCAATGAGGGCACTTGATCTGCATCGTCCAAGGACTGACTTCGGTCGGCTGAAAGGGGGCTGGGTTGGCCACGTGACGGTTTGCTCTCAAGACCAAACAATGATGACCAGATGATCAATTCTAACCTTGGAGTCAAAAGTCGTGCATCCGAGGCAGCGGAACGATCACGAATTGGCATACTGCTTGCATTGTTGGAATGTTCGTTGAGGCGTCTGTCAAAATTGCAGAACCTCGGAAAGTAACGTTCGGTTCCAACGAGTGATTTGGAGGATTGCAACCATGAGTAAGTTAAGTTCGTCCCTGTCTCGCTCGCTCGGTCCCAGCCCTTTGGCAATGGCGAGCCGCGAGATGGATGAGTTGTTCGATCGTCTGTTTCAACCCGTCGTCGGTGGTCAAGCTGTACGTAGCAACGGACGGCAGTGGTCGGCGCCCGTTTCCATTTGGGAAGAAGGCGAGCAATTCCACATCCAGATGGACCTGCCAGGTTTCAGCCACGAAGATCTGGACGTGTCGTTCAATGATGGCCAGCTGGCAATCACCGCGACACGCAAACGGGACGACGCGGAGTCACGCAAGTATCTGCATGACGAACGCCACTGGGGGGAAGTCAGCCGCGTGATCCCGTTGCCCGATTCGGTCGATCCCGATTCCATCGAGGCGTCGTACGTCGATGGTGTGCTTTCGGTGACCTTGGCCAAGCGGCCCGAGGTGCTGCCAAAGAAAATCGAGATCAAGACGCGGTAACAGGCCGCTCCCAATCGATCCGATAGAACTGTCGTTGTAGCAAAGCCCCTGCGGGAGGGTCGCACTCTCGCAGGAACGCTTTGTCGCAGACAGTCCGTTGACGAGGTTTTCAGGGCGGGAAGTGTTCGCCCGTGGCACCGCATCCATCTTGCCGTGTCACGGGCGAACCCTTCCCGCCCTTCGTTTGTGGAGTGAAACCGGTTAGGCTGACAATGACCGGATTTGAATCCCCATCAACGTTTGCCGTTTTCAATCGAATGAACGCCCCGCAACTTGACGAACAGATTGCAAAGTACGCGCAGATTTGCAGCCGTTTGACCGACGAGGTCGGGCGTCTGTTGGTCGGCCAAGACAAAATGGTGTCGCGGCTCTTGATCGGACTGCTTACCGGTGGTCACGTGCTGCTCGAAGGCGTGCCGGGTTTGGCGAAAACTCTGACAGTTAGCTCCCTTGCCAAAGCGATCCGGACCGATTTTTCACGGATCCAATTCACCCCGGACATGCTTCCGGCTGACGTGATTGGCACCGAGATTTTTAATCCCAAGGACGCAACCTACAGCGTTAAACAGGGACCGATTTTTTCCAACTTGGTCCTCGCCGACGAAATCAACCGTGCACCGGCCAAGGTCCAGGCGGCGCTGCTCGAAGCGATGCAAGAAAAACAGGTCACCATCGGTACCGAAACGTTCCGATTCGGCGAACCCTTTTTGGTGATGGCGACGCAGAACCCGATCGAGCAGGAAGGGACTTACCCACTGCCCGAAGCGCAGGTCGACCGCTTCATGCTGAAAGCGACTGTCGATTACCCCAGTCGAGACGACGAACGCAAAATCGTTGATCGTATCGCGGGTGGTAAACCGGTCCCCGAAATCACCCCCGTCGCCACGCCCGAAGAGATCATGGAGATCCGTGGGGTGGTCGAAAAAATTTGGTGTGATGAAAAGGTTCGTGACTACGCCGTCGATGTGGTCCGGGCGACACGACAGCTCGGCGATGGGGCCGGCGGGCCGCTTGAGAATATGATTGAGATGGGGGCCAGTCCACGGGCTTCGATCTTCCTGCTCAAAGCCGGCAAGGCACATGCGTTTTTGGACGGACGCAGCTATGTCACCCCGCATGACATTAAATCGCTCGCCCCGGACGTGCTGCGGCATCGCATCGTGCTGACGTATGAAGCCGAAGCAGAAGGTAAAACCGTCGACAGCATCCTGCGTGACATCTTGGACAACGTCCCCGTTCCCTGATTTTGGTTCAGCGACAAAACGCTGCCGTTTTGTCATCGCGCGTCGTTGGGAAGCTGTCTCCAGGAATCCGAAACTCATTCACCATGCTGCCACGCGAAGTCATCCGCCGTGTCCGCGACATTCAGATTCGAACCGGTCGCCAAGTCGCTGACGTCTTGGCCGGTCAGTACGAATCTGTTTTCAAAGGTCGTGGGATCGAATTCGATGAAGTTCGGCCCTACGTCCCCGGTGACGATGTCCGTACGATCGACTGGAATGTGACCGCGCGTGTCGGTGAGCCGTATGTCAAACGATACATCGAAGACCGTCAGTTGACGCTGATGGTGATGGCAGATGTCTCTGCTTCGCAAGACTTCGGTTCCAACTTACGCAGCAAACGCGAAGCCACTGCGGAGCTCAGTGCCCTGCTCGCGTTCTCGGCCAACCAGAGTGACGACAAGATCGGCTTGACGCTCTTTCATGGCAACATCGAACAATACATTCCCGCTCGCAAAGGCGGTAAGCACTCGCTGCGAGTCATCCGCGAAGTCCTCGCCCATGGACAGGTCGAAGCCAAGCAAGACGCCGTGAAAACCCCGTCGCGTTCGAAGCGGCGGTGGTTGCCGATGTTTGGACGACGGGCGTGGTGGCGCACCGGACGTCAAGCCACCAACATTGCCGGTGCGATGGAATTCCTGATGTCGGTGACGACTCGCAAAACGATCTGTTTTGTCATCAGTGATTTCTTGGACGACGATTACATTAAACCGATGCAAAGTGCGAACCGAAAGCACGATGTAATCGCGGTCTTGGTGACCGATCCGACTGAGCTTGAGATACCTGCCGTCGGTTTGGTCAATCTGGAAGACGCCGAAACCGGAGAAGTCCGGCAATATGACACCTCCTCTTCTGCTTTTCGTGACAAAGTCCAATCGCACTGCAACCAACGCATCGATCGCCTTCGCCGTCAATTCGCCGCTTCTGGGATCGACTTCATTCACATCGATGCCGGAGGCGATGTCGTTGACCCGCTGGTGAAATTCTTTCACATGCGTCAACGGAGGATGCGAGGGTGAACGGTAATCTTGTAGCCAAAGGCCTGCTGCTGTTGATGCTTTGCCAGCACGCAAGTTTCGTCATTGCCGCCGCGGATGAAACCGAGACGATCACCAGCGAACGAGTTTCCGGACCGGTAACCGTGCGTGTGTCGCTTCAACCAAAGTCGCCGATCATTGGTGACACGGTCAAGTTGACGATCGCGGTAACAGCCGAAAAAGATGTCGAAGTCTTGATGCCCGATTTCGGTTCGGCGCTCAATCGTTTTTCGATCGTCGACTTCGCACCGCGACAATCGATCGATGACGAAGGACGCGTCATTGCGACACAGACCTATCGGTTGGACCTTCCATCTTCGGGGCCGCAAGTGGTCCCGCCTATCTTGGTCGAGTACATCGATCGTCGCGAAGGTAAACAGACTACGCCAGAGGATTTGGACGCTTACGAAATCCTTACTGATCGCATCAAGTTCGACGTGCAGAGCGTCTTGCCATCGGAATCGACTGACGAGCTGGTACCGCCGCTGGGACGGTTGGATCCATTGCCAAACGCGACCAACAAACGTTCGGGTGTCGCTTGGGGATTTGCGATCGGCGTGATGACGCTGGTGAGCGCACTCGCGATTGTGTTGTGGGTGAGATCGCGTCAACGCGAACGACGTCGTTCGGCATTTGAAATCGCCAACGGTCGCTTGGAACAACTCCTGCAAAGCCCGCGTGAGACCGAGCAACAAATCGATCAATTCTATGTCCAGCTGACCGCAATCATTCGGCAATACATCGAAGACCGTTTCGAGATGCGAGCTCCCGAATTAACCACCGACGAGTTTCTCGCGTCGATCAGCAATTCGCCTGACTTTTCGTCAGAGCACCAAGGATTGTTGCACGACTTTTTGCGACACGCCGACCTCGTCAAATTCGCCGGCGCAAAGCCATCATCGGACGAGACCCATCGTTCGATCGAAACGGCACGACGGTTTCTTCTTGAAACCCGACAAGGAGGCGAGGATGCCGGACATTGAATTCCGAAACGCTGGATTCTTGTGGCTACTGCTTTTCTTGCCGCTGATCTATGCGATGGCCGTGGCGAATCCGAACGTGCTGCGTTTTTCGTCGCTGCAGATTCCCGATCATGGCTCACGGGCCATTCGAGTTTGGTTGGCGAAACTACCCGCTGTGCTGATGTCACTTGCCGTTGCGTGCATCATCGTCGCGCTGGCTGGACCGCGAACGCCGAATGCGGAAAGTAAAGTTTCCCGCGAAGGGATCGCCATCATGATGGTGGTCGACCGCTCGGGTTCAATGAAGGCACGTGATCTAGTCGAAGGAGACTACAGTGTTGACCGTTTACAGGTCGTCAAAGAAGTCTTTCGCCAGTTCGTTTTGGGTGATTCTGATTCCGGCACCCAAGGCCGTGACGATGACGCGATTGGATTGATCGCCTTTGCGGGATTCGCTGATAGCTTGTGCCCGCTGACGCTGGATCATGGCAACTTGGTATCCATGGCAGACGAGTTACAGATCGCCGATTCGCGTCAAGAAGACGGTACCGCGATCGGCGACGGTTTGGCACTCGCTGTCGAACGCCTTCGGCGGAGCAAAACGAAATCCAAAGTCGTCATTCTGCTGACCGACGGTTCAAACAATGCCGGGGTCATCGATCCCGAACAGGCCGCCGATGTGGCCCAAGCCAGCGGGGTCAAGGTTTACTGTATTGGAACTGGGACCCGAGGCCGGGCGCCGTTTCCTACCATCGATCCGTTTACCGGTCGCAGTATCTTGGCCGAAATACCGGTCGAGCTTGACGAAGACACCTTAAAAATGATCGCCGATAAAACAGGCGGCGAGTACTTTCGGGCGACCGATCGCGACAGCTTGGTCGGTATCTACCAACAGATTGACAAGATGGAACGCACCAAAGTCACCGAACAGCGTTACCTACAATACGATGAACGCTATCGGACTCCGCTGTTAATCGGCGTAATCTTGTTGGGGGCGTCGCTGCTCTCCCGGGCAACCATTTTTCGAACGCTTCCCTAACGCCGCGTTGATTGCTGAATTCCAGAAACCACCATGAACAATTTTCGATTCGAATCGCCGAATTGGTCCGCCGCCTTCTGGGTGGTGCTGGTGGTATTTACGCTTTTGTTTTGGCTATTGCGACGACGTGCGACGGTGCTGTCGCAATTGGTCTCGGTGTTGATGCAGTCCCGTCTCGTCCGCCAGCCGTCAATGCTGCGTCGCATCCTGGTGCCGGGAATGTATGCCGCCGCGACGGTCTGCTTTGTTGTGGCGTTGATGCGACCACAATTTGGGATGACGACAATCAGCACGCCAAACGTCGGCGCCCAATTGATGTTTTGTTTGGATGTCAGCAAGTCGATGCTGGCGGAGGACGTAGCGCCCAACCGGTTGGAACGCGCGAAAGCCGACATAACAGATTTGTTGTCGTTCCTCGACGGCGACCAAGTCGGGCTGATCGCATTCGCCGGTCGAGCGAGCGTGTTGTGCCCGATGACAACGGATTACGGATTCTTTCGCTTGATTTTAGACGGTGCCGGTCCGAATAGCGTCGGTCGTGGTGGTACCAGTCTGGAAGAACCGCTTCGGAAAGCGATTGACGGCTATCGTGATGGGGGTGACGTCTCGCGAGTGATTGTCTTGATCACCGATGGCGAAGATCACGATTCGCGTCCGCTCGACGCCGCCGATGAAGCACGCCAACGCGGAATTCGAATCGTCGCCGTTGGGTTGGGCGATGAAGCAGGAAGCGAAATCCGAATCACCGACCCGCAAACCGGTGCGACCGAGCGGTTGCGTGACCAAGACGGCAGTCCTGTCGTTAGTCGTCTTGATGGGCAGACACTTCGTGAACTCGCACTCAAGACCGAAGGCGTCTACATCCCCGCTGGTACGGGGCGGTTGGATTTGAAGTCGATCTATGAAACTCACCTGCAACCGCTGGTACGTGACGAACTTGAAAGCGAACGCCGCGTGATTCGCCGTGAAGCATTTCAATGGGCAATTGTCGCTGGCTTGATCTTGACAGTGCTAGCGCTGATGATCGGCTCTCGACCCGCCGCTGTGAGCGATACCACGGCAATTGATGCCGCAAATGGCGATGGCAAGCGAGTCGTCAGCGCGATCTTGTTTACTGTCGCACTGTATTCTGTGGCACTGTTTTCCCACGAAGCTGCTGCGGCGAATCCTGAAACAGCATCATTGCCCAAGGTCGCGTCCGAAGCAGAAATCAAGCCGCCCGGAAGTGAAGTACCTGAATCGGTTCCCGTACGACAGATTTACAACGACGGGTTGGAATTGCTGCAAGGAACAACTGCCGAGCAAATCGACAAAGCGGAAACTCTGTTGACGGCGGCTCGTGATCGTTCTGATTCTGATGGCGAAGTTCGTTATCGGGCGACCTACAACTTGGGTTGGGTGGCCGTTCGAAGGGCAGATGCGAACGTCGAGAATGCACCCGAACAGGCGCTTCAGCAATTGCAGCAAGCGTCATCTTGGTTTCGCGATGCGATTCGCATCCGCCCCGAATCTGAGGCCGCTCGGCAAAACCTGGAAGTCGTACTGAAACGTATTATTCAACTGCGTGATCAAATCACGAAGCAAAACGAAGGTGATTTGCTGGAACAGATCACCACGATGATCGAGACCGTGCGTGGACAGCTAAACCAACTTCGTGGATTGGTCCAGCAAGTCACCAAGTCGGACGATCCGAACATCGTTGATCGGTATCGAGCCGAATTCAATCGCTTTGCGGTCGAGCATCGCGTGACCTTGTCTGATCTCGAAGGCCTAATCGAATTAGCCGCCGACGAAATTCAAACGTTGCAGACCAAAGACGATACGGAAAAGACCCCAGAGGACGCAGTCCGCGAGATGCAGTTGCAAGCGTCACTGGAACACCTGGGGGCGGCGGGGCAGCGGCTGGGCTCTGCCCGCAATCAACTCCGACGCCGCCAAGCAATGCGAGCCTTCCGTCGCGCCAATGCGAGCTTGGCAGAGCTGAAACGGGCACGCGAGCAATTGCTGGAACCGTTGGAAGTCTTGGACGGGATTTTGGCTGATTGTATGCCACTCGCACGCGAGACGGCTGCGATCGCCTTGCATCAACCCGACACACCGCTGCCCGCATGGATCGACCAGGATTACTTGGCAGAGAATCAAGTCGAACTTTCCACTCGGACCGGCGAACTGACAAGCCGTTTGCAAGCCGGTGTCGATGCAGCAAACACGTCCTCCGTCAGCACCGCAGATCATGGACAGGATGGTGCAGAAGATCCCGGGCAAAAGGAGATGATTGAACAGATCGGTCGTGCCCTGCCACACTTGGTCACCGCAGTGGATCAAATGCGTCAGTCGGAAAACGAACTTGCCGCGCCCCTGTACCAACAGTCGCTGGAGCATCAAGTGAACTCGATCGCGGCGTTGCAGCAAGCTCGTGAACAGTTTGCCGACTTGCGGACATTGATCGAATTGACCAGCGCCGATCAATCCATGCTCCGTGATGGTTTAGGGCAAATCAAAGAGTTGGAGAGCACGGGCACAGCCAACGATCCAGCTGAAGAATCGTCGGAGGAAACAAGTTCGGAGGAAGTTGACTCGTCGCCAGTGATGCCTTCCGAGGAGGAACTAAAGGAACTCTTGCAAGCTGTCTCCGAGAAGCAATCAAAAAACATTGTCCGCGCCGATCGTATCGCCGGGATGATTGCCAAGGAACTCGAAGCACTCCAGCAGGCTGCCAATACGCCACAGGAACCAACCCCTGGTTCTGATCCGTCAGCTCAGGACGATCAAGCGGCTGAGCAAGAGATCCAACGCTACGAGTTGGCGTCGGAATTGATCGGAAAGGTTGCCAACGAAATGAATGCCGCGGTGACGGCCATGAATGATCCAGCCGCAGAAGAAGATCCAGTAGAGGAGCAAGCATCAGTCGTTAGCGATGCTTTCGATCATGCGAACGCCGCGGCCGAATCGCTCGATGAACTTCGTCGGTTGTTTTTCACCTTGATCGAGCATCTGCGTGAGACTGCGAAAAAGCAGGCGGAATTGAACGACGAAACGCAAGAATCGGTAGGCACAGAAAGCGATCAAGACAACTCTGCCTCACAATTCCAGCAACTGGGGAAAAAGCAGGCTGACCTTTCGCAGGTTTCAAACGAACTGGCGTCGGCGTTCGAACAACAGGCACAACAGCAAGTTCAACAGCCGTCTCCAGACGAAGATACCCAGCAACCTGAACAGCAAGCCCAGCAACAAGAGATGGCGGAAAAACAACAACAGGCCGCCGAGTTGATTCGCCAAGGTAGCCAGTTGATGGATCAGGCTGTCACCGAGATGAACTCCGAATCAGATAGTCACGAGGCGGTGCTCGAACCGCAAGGTCAAGCGTTGCAAAAACTGTTTGAGGCGTTGCAGTTGTTGCAGCCTCCACAGAACAATGATCAAAACCAAGACCAAAATGATCAGCAACAACAAGACCAGTCGCAGCAAGAGCAACAGCAGAATCAGCAACAGCAGCAACAAGGCCAACAACAAATGGACCCTTCGCGCGTCCTGCAAGCAGTTCGGGACCGTGAAGCACAACGCCGTAAGGAACGCGAGCGAACGCAAAACGCGGGCCAGGTTCCGGTCGAGAAGGATTGGTAATGATTAAACAACGATCTTGGTTACCGTCGAACCGTTGGGCCGTCGTGTTGCTCGTCACGCTGTGCTGCAGCGTCGGTATTCAAGCGCAAGACGACGTCACTGTCGAAGCCGCGAAGCAACGTGGTCCCTATTACGTCGGCGTCGGCACGACAATCCAGTTCACTGTTCGCGGACTAGAAACAAAACCTGACCCGACTTGTGAAGTCATCAACGCCGATCCGGCAATTCAGGCTTCGGTTGCCGGGATCAGCCCGCGGATCATGCAACAGGTTTATCAATCGGGTGGTCGCATTCGGCGAATCCAACAGGTCACCTACGTGATCCAAATGCAGGTGATCGCCAGTCGCGCTGGACAGTACAGCGTTGGGCCGTTTGTGATTCGCCAAGATGGCGTGGAAAAACAAGTGGATCCGATCGAGATGACTTTCGAGTCTGTTCCGGCGACCGACCAGATGCGAGTCGCTTTGGAGTTGCCAGAAATCGCTTATCCGGACCAACGCGTCAAAGTAAAACTTCGATGGGCGGTGACCAGCGAATTGTCTGATATCCAGTCGCTCCATATCAGCTCGCCTGTCTTTGATCAGTTCCGCTTCGCGCCCGATCCGCCAGGTTCCCGTCAGTCCAATAAATTGCCGGTGCAAACGCCGCAAGGTAGTGTCGCGATTCCTGCGGAAGTCAGTTCAGAAACGATCGACGGAAAAGAGTTCACGGTGTTGACGGCCGAACGCACGCTCATTCCAGACCGACCCGGCGAATTCGAACTGGATCCCATCTCGGCAACAATTCGTGTCGTGACACAGTGGCAGCGACAACGATCCGGGCTCGATGACTTTGGCTTTGGCGGATCGCTTTTGGAAGAGGCGTTCGGCGGTCGGTCTCGTCCGATGGAAGTCAAGCTTTATCGCGCCGAAGGCAAGCCGCATCGGTTTCAAGTTAAGCCGTTCCCAAGTGCTGATCGTCCCGAAAGTTTTGCGGGGGCCGTCGGCTCGGGCTTCACGCTTGATGTCGCTGCCGACCGAACGGTAGTGCGCGCCGGTGACCCGATTCGATTGACAATTGATATCCGTGGCGATGGTAACTTGGAAAATGCAACGTTGCCGTCGTTATTCGCCGACGGCGGACTTTCCAAAGACCAATTCCGAGTTCCCGAGGGCGACGTACCTGGTGTTTTTGATCCAGACACGTTGACGAAAACGTTCGAGGTACTGGTCCGCGTCGAAGATGAAAATATTGATGAATTGCCAGCTCTTCGCTACTCGTGGTTCGATCCAAATAACGAAACGTACCAAACCACACTGTCGAGCCCGATTGCGCTACGAGTGAATCCGGCTTCGATGGTCACCGCCGACGCTGTGGTCAGTTCCGGAGCTCGAAAACGGACCGATGGGAACACGACCGATCAAACGATGGAGACAGTCGACCTGGGACGCGCCAGTTCGGACGGAATCAGTCCGTCCCAGGTTTTGTCCGGCGTCGATCTCAGTCTGACGACCGACGCCAATCGCTTGTTGGCCGCTCCAAGCGGATTACTCGCCAGCGGGGCATTTCAAGGTTCCGTCTATGTGATCGCTGCGCTGTGCCTGATTTGGATGATGGTCGGGAAACAGCGCAAACAGTCCGATCCCGCAGAGCGACAAGCCAAGACATTGGCAACACAACTTGGCCAGCAGATTCAGTCTGCCGCTAGCATGAATGCGAAAACCGGCGCGGCTCAGATCGCAGAAGCACTGCGCTCCGCGCTCCGTGAATTAGATGCCGTCGACCGCGAAGCGATTCAAGTGACAATCGCGAAATGCGAAGCGATCGAGTTTCGTCCTGATCCGGCATCGCAATCGACGCTGGACCCCGCATTGATCGACGAGGCAGCAAGGCATCTGCCCTAGGTCGATCATTCAACTGCATGGACAGTTATGCGACGCGTCGTCGGCGGCCGAACAAACCACGTTTTCCGATGAAACGTTCGATCGCTTCGTTTGACGCAGTAAATTCGGGCCCGAATTTTGAAATGTCCATCTCGGCAAGCGGTCCAAGATCGCGTGTTGTAAAACGATCGATTCGGCGTTGCAAATACGTTTTGGAATCCAGCTTTGGCAACAGATTAGGGTTATCGTGTTTGGAAATCCAGTAGCCGTCCAGCGCCAAGTAATCGACGTCCATATAGGCAAACGATTCCAACGCGTCTTCGGCTGTCTCGACAATCGCCTCGCCGTTCACGTTGAAGCTGGTGTTGATCACGATCGGCAGGTTGCTGAGTTTGTTGAACGCCGTGATGACGTTAAACAGGTCTGTGTTCTCGTCTTCACTGACCGACTGGACTCGTGCGGTGAGGTCTTCATGAACGATCGATGGCGCGAGCTGCTGTGTGTGCGCCAATGCTCGTCCGATCAGCAACATGAACGGGGACTCGTCTTCGAGTTCAAAGTAGTCGGCAACGCGATCTTTCAGACAGGCCGGAGCAAAGGGGCGGAACTCTTCGCGATGTTTGACACGAGCGTTTAGGATTTCTTTCATGTTGGCGAATCCCGGGTGTGCCAACAGCGAGCGGTGACCCAGCGCGCGGGGACCGAATTCGGCAGGCCCGACACAGCGGGCAACGATCGCGCCTTCGATCAACGCGGCAGCGATCGTGTCATGAATCGATTCGGGACGCGTCGCGACAACCTCGCGAGATTGGATCATCGCTTCGACTTCGGCGTTTTGGACGTCATGACCGAAGTAGCAAGATCGGATTCGTACCGGTTGAAGTTCGCTGGCGTTTGCGATCGCCAATTGTGCCGCGCCAACAGCACAACCGTCATCGGCCGCCGCTGGATAGATAAAGATGTCTTCGCAATCAGTTTCTTGGCGGATCTCTTCGTTCATCAAACCGTTCAGCGCCACACCGCCGGCAAGTGCGATGTCGCGATGGCCCGTTTTGGCGATCGCGTGCTTGGCCAAGTCGACGCCGATCGATTCGGTCAGAGCTTGGACAGAAGCGGCAAAGTCGAAGTGTTGTTGCAAGAACGGTTCGCCTGATGTTCTTGGGGCCAACAGTTCGTGCAGTTTTTCGGTGAACTGAAATGCAACGTGTCCGTGCGGGCCGAGCTCGCCAAGCCGCAGACATTCGGTTTCGTTGTACTGGACCGTTGCGTCGGGATTCACCGTCACCATGTCACGGAGTGCATCCAGGTAAACGGGTTTTCCATACGCAGACATGCCCATGACCTTGTATTCGTCACCCATCGTGAATCCCAGGTGCTGGGTCGCGAACAGGTAAAAAATACCAACGCTGTGCGGCCATCGCGTTTCGCTGACTCGGTGTAATTTGCCTGCCTGGGCGGAATAAACGGTGACGGTATCGGATTCGCCTTGGCCGTCGATGACCAGCACGGTTGCCGCGTCAAAGCCTGAATTGAAATATGCCGACGCGGCATGGGTTTCGTGGTGATTGAAATACTCGACCGGAAATCCTTCGGCGTAGTGGTCAATCGTGGAAGCGATCTGACGATATTTGACGGACCAGTTCCAATACCATGTGATGCGCCGAACCAAGGTGCGTGTCGTGTCGTCAGCGAGTGGCAGGCCGTCTAGGAAGCGACGGAGTTGAATCGCGGGTTCATTGGGAGGATCGATCGCGACGTATTCAAGCTTCGGCAACGCGGCATACAAGAAGTTCTTGATTTTGGTGGCGATGGATGCCGACGCAACACAGGTGTCGATGAAGTGATAAAGCGTCTTTTGAACGAACTCTTCGGCGCGAAAATTGACCGCGATCGAGCGGACCGCATACCCGCGATCTCGGGCGACATCACAACACTCTTTGATGCTGCCGATTGGGAAGTGCCAATCGTGCTTGCGGTTGCTCAATCGCTCTTCGGCGACTGCGTGTAAAACGCATCCGTTTCTTGCGTCAACCAGGGCGACAGCGGCGTCGTGACCGAATGCGCCCAGTCCCAGCACTGCTTCGGGGCGTCCGTCGTCGGTTACCGCAAGGTCTGGATAAGCGTCGCGAAGTTGGGCGCGCAAGCTGGGTGTCAATAAACCGGCGTTCATTCAATTGCCCCATTGAACGTGTATTTGCAGTGTGATTTGTGGCCTGTCGGAATGTTGCCCATTCGACGTGGCGTTGGTGTTGTTGTGCTCGTGGATTCCACAGTTGCCACAACCGGCGGATCCTAGGAACCCCGCACCCCTATGACAATGTTGATCTGAAGTGGCAGGAGTCCGACAAGGGCTTGTTAAACCTTGTCGGCGCAGATGTTTTTTATGGCCCGCTTGGGGGTGTGGTGGCGATAACGCGAAGGGGTTGAAGGTCTCACGCCAAATTGAGGTTCGCCGTGAAGTCGTCATCGTTCGCAGTGTTGTTACCTGCAAGAGAACTGCCGCATGCCCGGAGTCTGTTGAATGGCGGGATGCTGATCGCGCTCTGCCTGCTGAGCACCGGATGTCTGCCGTCGACTCGTGTGATCAAGAACCCTGGTGATCGCGACAAGGGTGTGCGGTACTATCGCCCCAAGCCGTTTTTAAAGCTCGCGCCGATGACCAACAAGGCGGGCGAGCCTGTCGACGGCTATGTCACGATCGAACAAACGGTGCTGCCAGACTACAGCGAAGAATATTCGATTCATGTCCGTAGCGGCCTGGGGAGCAACGAGACCGAAATCACGTTGACTGACGGATGGCGATTGGATTCGCTGAACGTCAACATCGATTCCAATTTTGACGAAAACGTCAAAGCGATCGCAGATCTGACAAAGTCTCTCCCGATCGCGACCAGCAACGCTGAGAAAGTACCGGTCAAAGCATCCAACGTGCCTCTTGGCTTATACGAAGCCGTTGTTTCAAAAGGATGCGATGGCAAAAAACGCTTGTACGGATATCGCTATGTCGGTTTCATGCCCTATTCCCCTTGTCCGGTCGAATCTTGCGGACTTGAGCAAACGTCATGCAACCAAGGGCAGATCTACGGTCTGATTTTTGAAGACGAGCGCATGGTCTTTCGGCCGCTGCATGACCTGATGCCAGGTCAGACCTCCGTCGCTGATCGATCGGCGGAGGAAGTTCATGATGAACCCGCGGTCATTGAAGACCCGATTGACGATCTGCCGCTCAACCAGTTTTAGAGACACGATCGCGTGGAGATCATTTGTCATCTAAGGCAGTTGACGGTTGATGAACTTGATCGTATCCGTCAGACGCTTGGTTTGCGCTACCACATGCGGCGGCAGGCCAAAGTGATCGCGATCGGGTTCGGCATAGCAGAACGCGGCGGAAAGTTAGACTTTGACCGACGCGATTGCATCATCTTTTATGTACGCAAGAAACGGGAGCGACTTCGTCAGCAGCTTTGCCTGCCAACCGAAGAACGAATTCGGGTGAAACGCGGGCGGCAGTTTGTCGAGGTCCGGTTGCCGACCGACGTGGTTGAATCTCCGCCGAAATTAATTGTGCCAACTGGACGCGGGATCCGGCATCTAAAACGCAACGAATCGGCGACCGCCGGTGCGGTGGTCGTTTGGCGAACGGCCTCACGTCGACAGTTTCACTGGGGTGTGCTTACGGCGGGGCATCTATTCCGCCATCGTACGCAAGTTCCCGAACAGGACAAGTTCGTCCGGATCAAAGCGACTCGCAACCGCGAAGTTCAAGGTCGCTTGATTATTTGTTCGAACGATCAAGATGGTGTCGACGCCGCTCTGATTCTCGTCCATCGCCAATCCTTGGTCACCGGCGAATTGATCACCGCCGGGCAGCGGACGCGTGGAAAGACCGTTCGCACATTGGAATCACTTGTCAACGACCAAGGCAACGAGGGGAGAACGCTCTCCGATCACAAGCGTCATCCCTTCCTGGTCACTAGGTATTTGCCTACGTTTGACGCTGTTTCGACGCTAGGAACGATCAAACATTTGTTGGACGTACGGAGCGAGAAACCGGGAACGTTTCGGCAAGGGACCTCTGGTTCGCTGTGGGTCATCGCTCGCCAGGCAAGTTGCCAACAGTGCATCGGATGGCAATCCCAATTCGCGAATGACAATTTTGTTCGGGGCGGCGGCCAAGCGATGGCAACGATCTTGGAGTGGTTGCATCAGCAACTGGCAAGTCTCCATGACGTCAGCGCCGAAGACATTGAATTGCGACTGGTCAGTCATCTCTGATGCGTCGCCTAGTATCACTTCAGTTCGCAGACAAGATCGTGTCGATATCTTGGCGCGGCGGGGCACCGAACATTCTCCGGTACTCTCGCTGAACTGCGACGGGCTTTCGTAACCCACGCGAAACGCCGCTTCGGCCGCGTCGAGTTTCTCGCCGATCATCAGGCTACGTGCTTCTTGAAGCCGCATCCGCTTTTGGTATTGCAGCGGCGTCATCGTCGTCACATTTTTGAAGTGTTGGTGAAAAGACGACGTGCTCAGTCCGACTTGCTCCGCCAAAGACTCGATCCGCAATGGATCTGCGAAGTGATCTTTCAGCCAACGAATGGCTCTCGCGATCCGATGGGCAGGTGCACCTGCAAGTGCGATCTGGCGCAGTCGCAAGCCTTGTGGACTGGTCAGCACCCGATGTGTGATTTCTTGCAACACGAGCGGCGCAAGCGGACGAACGCTTTGCGGCTCATCAAGCAGCTCCACCAACCGCGTCGCCGCATCCAATAATCGTGATTCGACCGGCGTCACCGCAAGACCACGTTCCGATGGGCCCACCGATGGAATGTCCGCGCCATCGGCCAACAACTCTCCGACGACTTTGGGGTCCAGCGATATCCTCAGCCCCAGATACGGTTTGCTTGCCGTCGCTTTTGAGACACGAGCGTCAACGGGCAGGTCAACGGACACGAGCAGAAACTGTGCCGGGTCAAGCGAGTACGTTTCGCCAGACAAATGGACTTCCTTCGAACCTTGCGCAACCATGCACAAGCAGGGCTCATAAAGGAGCGACGTCAGCTCTGTCGCCGAACTGAAGCACGAGAGATGTAGTTCGGGAATCGGACTGCCGATCGACTGGCCCATTTTTGAATGTCGCCGAATCCCATCAGCTAACTGCTGTATCGTTTGGTTTCCCATTTTTCCATCTCCAAAGCTCTGATCAGAGTTGCGTAGGATTAGGCAATGGCGTCGCACGATCGGGTGATCGTCAATAAGTTGCACGCGTTACACTCACTCTATCAAGCGAAATGCTTACAGAAAGCGGCGACGCGGCAATTTTCGATGTTTTTTGCGGCGCGATTAGACCCGGTTCTGGCGATGCTTTGGCGTCGAAAAAACGCGAAATCTGAAAGCCACGTAGGATTAGGCAATGAGCTGGGAGGATCGTTCTATCGCCTGATTTCGCCCCAGGCATACCATGGAGAGTAAAAGCGTGGAGTAAAACCAATGATTGATCGTCGAGGATTTTCCCAAGCTACGGGAGCCACCGCGATCGCCATGTTATTGCATGTCGAATTAGAAACACCAACGAAAGACCCCAAGGAGCAAACGATGGAAATCAAACGAAATGGCACGCAGGACTCGGCAGTGGGACCTTCCGATTGGTTCACCGGAACGACCCGCATTGATCCGCTGTTTAGTCCGCATGAACCGGCGCGAGCTGCAGCGGCATGCGTCACGTTCGAACCGGGGGCCCGCACGGCGTGGCACACTCACCCGCTGGGGCAAACACTGATCGTAACCTCTGGCGTCGGCCGGGTCCAAGTTTGGGGGCAAGCGATTCAAGAGATCCGCCCCGGTGACGTCGTTTGGTTCCCGCCTGGGGAGAAACACTGGCATGGTGCCTCGCCCAATACCGCAATGGCACACATCGCGATTCAAGAATCGCTCGATGGCAAAGTCGTCGAATGGATGGAACATGTCACCGACGACCAATACGAAAACGAATCTGACAATAGGTAAACAATGATGAGCAATCAAAATATCAGTGGAAAAGTAGTCGTGATTACAGGCGCCAGCAGCGGACTGGGGGAAGCCACCGCGCGGCACCTCGCTGCTGCCGGTGCGATCGTCGTTCTCGCGGCCCGTCGCGAAGACCGTATCAACGAACTAGCCAAGGAATTAACCGATGGCGGCGCAAAAGCGATTGCGGTGAAGACCGACGTGACCGATAGCGTACAAGTCAAACATTTGGTCGACACCGCGGTCGATACGTTCGGTCGCATCGACGTCATGCTTAACAACGCGGGTTTGATGCAGCAATCGCCACTGGAGGCATTTAAGGTCGACGAGTGGGATAACATGATTGACGTCAATATCAAGGGCGTCTTGTACGGTATCGCGGCCGCATTGCCGCATATGAAGCGACAGCACTCGGGTCAGATCATCAATGTCTCGTCGGTTGCCGGCCACAAGGTGACGCCTTCGGGAGCGGTTTATTGTGCAACAAAGCACGCCGTCCGCGCGATTTCAGAAGGCCTTCGAACAGAGGTCAAGGCATACAACTTGCGTACCACCGTGATCTCGCCAGGGGCGGTCGCGACGGAGCTGCCGACACACATCACACATGAAGAGTCGCACGAAGGCATTAACGAGTACTATGCCCAAGTCGCGGTTGCTCCCGAATCGTTCGCTCGTGCAGTCGCTTTCGCCATCGAACAACCCGAAGACGTCGACATCAACGAAATCCTCTACCGACCGACAAAGCAAGAGCTTTGATTGAGGCACTGTACCAAGCTCATCATTGAGAAGCGGTGGAATGAAAACCAATTTTGAAAACCGTGTTGCTTTGGTAACCGGTGCGGCAACCGGAATGGGGCTCGCAACGACCAAAGCCTGTTCCCAAGCCGGCGCTATCGTCGTTCTGGCCGACAGTCGCGAAGAGCTAATTGGTCAAGAAGAAAAGGATCTCAATGAATCGGGGCATAGGTGATCGCGGTTCACTCCGCTATCAGCGACGAAGCTCAGGTCGAAGCAATGATCGATGGTCGGACGACCGTCGGTTAAAGCGAAGTCGCCTTGCGAAAGTCGTTTCCGACTTTGTTCAATCAATGCATTTATCCAAAGGAGATTTTGATGCGAATTGCACTGATCACGACATTGGTTTGCTGCGGTCTCTCGGTCACAAGATCGGCTCATAGCGACGATTGGCCCCGCTGGGGTGGTCCCAATCGCAACGCCGTCTCGGACGAAAAGGGATTGCTACAACAATGGCCAGAGCAAGGACCTCCACTCGTATGGAAAACCACCGGGATTGGCGAAGGGATGGGCGGTGTTGCGGTTAGCGAAGGCCGGATATACACCACAGGCGACATTGATGGGACCGCTTGGCTGATTGCGCTTCGTGAAGATGACGGCAGCCAAATCTGGAAGGCCAAGATCGGCAGTGGCGGCAACCCCGGTTTTATCTTTCAACCCGATGGACCACGTGCAACGCCGACTATCGAAGACAATCGCATTTACGCTTTGGGGCAGTATGGTGACTTCGTCTGCTTCACGTTGGACGGCAAGGAGGTTTGGCGGAAACACTATGTGGATGACTTTGGCGGGGTGATGCCAAAATGGGGTTACAGTGAATCGCCTTTAGTCGATGGGGACCAGATACTGTGTGTTCCCGGTGGATCAGAGGTGACTATGGTCGCCATCAACAAGAAAACGGCCGAAACGATTTGGAAGTGCCAAGTTCCGGCTGGCGAGTTCAACCCACGTTATGGAAATGATTCCGCAGCAGGCTATTCCTCGGCAATCGTGTTCGAATTTGCTGGAATCCGGCAATACGCCCAGTTCACCGCGACAACGCTGGCAGGA
Source organism: Rhodopirellula sp. MGV (assembly GCF_002251265.1). Classification (NCBI taxonomy): domain Bacteria; kingdom Pseudomonadati; phylum Planctomycetota; class Planctomycetia; order Pirellulales; family Pirellulaceae; genus Rhodopirellula; species Rhodopirellula sp. MGV. Next base: position 58,188 of record NZ_NPDI01000005.1, read on the forward strand.
GTAGAAGCTTCAACGGGAAAGCTGCTGTGGCGCTATGATAAGCCAGCGAATACCCATCGAATCCCATGCTCGACGCCAATCTATCTCGACGGAGTCTCTTTGCCGCGACGGCATACGACGCTGGGGGAGGCGCAGCAAAACTTGCTGCCGATGGCCAGGGCGGTGTCACTGCCGACGAAGTTTGGTTCAACCCGATCATGAAAAACCATCACGGAGGCATGATCATCGCAGATGGATGCCTATACGGGGCGGCGGGAGGCAATCGTGGCGGGTTCCTCGTCTGCCTTGACCGCGAATCGGGCGACAGGCTTTGGGCGGAGCGTGAAGCGCCCAAGGGATCGTTGATGATGGCCGACGGTCGTCTGTATCAGCGTGTCGAGAATGGCACCATGATCTTGATTGAGCCGAACCGAAACAAATACATCGAGCGTGGCCGGTTCGAACAACCAGATCGATCTCGCAGTCCCGCATGGCCTCACCCGGTCATCGCCAATGGGAAGTTGTACCTCCGCGACCAAGGCATGCTACTCTGTTATGACGTTGCCGCGAATTAGTCGTCGCAATCGAAATGGCAAAGTTGAGGTATTGGTCTGAACGGTTTTGGAACGCAAAATGCTAGTGGGCGTCACAAGGCGTTCAAAGGTTGTTTTCAATTCGAGATTGCAGACTCGTCCTCCCATGCCAGAAATCCTAGTTTCCGATTCCCACGCCGAAGTGCGTGAGCAGATTTCACGGTTGCTTTCCCAAGCGACCGAAGCATCCGGTCAGACGTTTTCACCGCGTGCGATCACGCTGGCGCTGATGGATTCTGATCGGGTCGTCGGAGGTCTTTCGGGGACAACGAACTGGGAATGGCTTTACATCGAAACGCTGGCGGTCGCACCCGAATTTCAGAAGCAAGGCTTTGCAAAACAGCTCGTTATGAAAGCGGAAGAGATCGCACGTGAACGCGGCTGCTGCGGAAGCTGGGTCGATACCTTCACCTTTCAAGTCCCCACGTTCTATCTCGCCTTGGGGTACGAGAAATTCGGTGAGTTGCCGAACTATCCCAAAGGCCATTCACGCATCTTCTTGCGCAAACTGTTCATCTAACCCTGAGCGAGCGCGGCGTCGTCCACTCTCGTTGTGTGAAAGTCGCGATTGTTCCTTTTACATTTGATGTGCTCAAGGCGACTTATCACTCCGCCTGGAATCATTCATGGACGCTTGCTGTCGTCGTTCGGCTTCGCCGACGTGTTGCCGCTACGGCACTTCCGGCGAATAGGAGTAGCAGAGCTGAAGGTTCCGGGATCGCTGTTACATTGAAACTGAGCGTGGGCGCGAATTCGGGTGTCAGGGCGTCCGAGCCTAGGAACTGCATCCCGGCATCAGGTGTCGATTCGGCAGCTGCGATGCCAATGCGAAGTCGCTCACCATTATTGATCGCGGATAACAATCGAGTTTGGTTGTCGCCACTAAATGTCAAGTCGACGTCCCAAGGCGTATGGTTGTCTTGCGCCGCAACAAACGAAACGGTCGCTAGTCGGTTCGTACTCGGGTCGAATGCGGGGTCGATGGCGTGGATGCCGTTTTGCCCCCGTTGATAGACTGGCGTGCCATCAACATTGATGGATGCGTCGGTCAACTGATCGCTGCGGTTTCTCAGCAAGTAAAACTCAAAGTCACCGCTTTTGGTCCAATAGCGAGTCTCTTCGATCAACCGCATCGAAAGTATGTTGACGTCTGTGACCGTTGACAGAGGCTCATCAAACTGAAAATCAAGCACTGCAAACGCTTGCAACCCACCCATTCCTGAATCAGTCCCGCGTACCGAGGTGAAGTAGCGAAGGGTGTCGCCAAAAACGTCGCCGTAGATTCCACTATCTCGGTCCGTCGACAATGCGTTCGCAAGTCTCACTTCTGTGGTCGACATCAGCGTGACTGTGTCTGCATGAACGGCTCCGCATGCCGAAAAAGAAATCACAGTAAATAAGACGATGCTTTCGACCAGCATTCGTTGGATGAATCGTGTGACTGTTGGTGGCAAGCATACAAGGTAATGCTGCATCGGGATGAATGTGTTTTTCATGAAGGATGTCAGGTGTGAGAACTTGAGAACGGAGTGATCAAAATCGACGTTGTTGTGAACGATCTACTCGACTAGGCCACGGATCTCTTCACGGATCCGTCTTGTCAGTCGGCTTTTGGCCAATAGCACGACGTTCACCGTGACACCGAGTTCCTGTGCGACTGCCGCAGCCGGCATGCCTTCGAGTACGTGCTTTTGAAATGCCTTCCAAGTGTCAGGCTTGACTTCGGCTCTGACGATCGAGGCGGCGTGAAAAAAGACCGCGTGGTCGTGGTGACGATCAAAGTCTGCGGTTTCTCGACTGTTTGGATCCGCCAACTGCTCGATATGTTCTGTTAGTTTGTCGATTTGCCCAGCGGCAAGTGGTGTCTTTTGCGCTCGTCGCATTGCGTATCGCAACTGGTTGAGAACGACGCCACGAAGAAACGCGCGGAATGATCCCGTTCGCTGTCGCTGAAAGTCCGGCAACTCACGGACCAGAACACACAGGACTTCCTGGACGATATTTTCAGATTGATTGACCAGAATCGGGTAGCTTGAGATTCGCTGATACATGAACGGCCGATAGATCTCGATCAGTCGTTTCCAATCGTCGTCACTTGCATCGTCCGCGATCCGTTGCAAAAGGCTGATCGATGTTTCTTGCATGATGTCCGTCCTAGTCCTTTGCCATTGCGAGTGCCATAGCCTTGGCATATCGCTCTGCTTCTTCGTCATTGCCGAGCTCCAAAATCGAGATCTCTCGGAAGACGTCTTCTGCTGCAGGAGGCTTGGCAAGCAAGATCCCACCGTGATCGACGCGGTCAAGCGGATCGGTTGCAGAGCAGATGAATCGGCCGTCGAGAAACAGTTCAATCGCGGGGCCGTAGACGATGTATTCGATCATGTGGAATTCGTCCCGTGTCATACTCTGTCCCGGAGCGTGCTGGTGGTACACCAGTCGATTTTGGTCGAAGTACGGAACCCCGATTTTCCCATCCGGGTATCCGGGAAAGGGACGCACCAAGATTCCCATCAGGCCGAACGGCACAACCTGATGCAAGACTCCCGCGTGTGGTCGATGGCCACCAAGCATCGCTCTCCAGCCGATCTTGTCAGTACCAATTTGATTCGCACGCAGCACGAAATGCTGGTTCCACTTGGACGCCTCATCCGCCGAATCGATCATCATTTCGATTCGCAGGTGAAAGTTGCGAAAGTCCCTGCGTTTGGTCTGCAACATGATGTTGGGACTGGCGTTGCCGCGTAAAACGAAGGTGTCGTTGTTGGCGTCAATGTGGTAGTCAAGGCCGTCGGTTTCTAGGTTTGAAATGACGCGTTGTTCGTTGATCCCAGTGCCCCCACCGAGTATGTATTCGCGTGATCGTGTGGGCTGAATCACAGCCAGTTCTGGAAGCTTGGCAAGATCGCCAGTCGCGGACGAGACGACTTCAGGCGAAACACCACTGGGAGCAAGACTGCGAGTTTCGTCGATTGTGACCAACAGCGTTACTTCGCCTCCGTCAGGAATGCGAATGCTTGTCTCTAGCAGCGTTTGCCCTGACTGTGCCACCGTGAGTTCGCGTTCGCCCTGGTCGACTTGCACGGTTCCTTGGATTCCCGATCGCTTGACGACCGCCGGATCACCATCCACGAAAACGACTGCTTCGGCAGGCAAGTTGGAGATCACAACGGTCCCCTTCTGGTCCGTTGAGAGACTACGGCTCAGTCCCAAGAGCGACACCAGGACTGCCAAGCAAGCGACGAGTGCGATGACACGAGTTCGCTTTTTTGAATCACTCCGATTGTCAAAGCGACGGATGTTGTCAGCGGATGAGAGGACCGAGTTGTTCGTTTGGTCTCGCGGTTCGACTTGAGTGTCGATGGAATCCTCTCGCCCAATTCTTGACGCTGATGAATCATCTGCCGAAGTCTCGCGTCGGGCATGCGGTGTGAGTGCCTCGGCGACTTCGATTGGTGTTCTAAAGCGGCTACTGGGATCTTTGTGAAGCAATCTTGCGACAAGATCTGCCAATGACTTGGGGACTTCTGGGCGAATGCGATCGATTGCGGGCGGGATGGTTTGCGAGTGCGCGAACACCAATTCGCCCGTGGAGCCTGTAAAAGGCGGATGTCCAACGATCATGTGATAGAGCGTGCATCCGAGCGAATAGAGATCCGACCGGATATCTGCGGACGCGGCGTCGCGACATTGCTCCGGTGCAATGTATTCCAAGGTCCCTAATAAAATCCCATCGTCTGTTAACGCTTTGCCGATTTCGCCTGTTTGGGTCCCGCCGCAATTGGTCAGGCGGGCGAGCCCAAAGTCGAGGATCTTGGCTTTGATCTTTCCATCTGCCTTGCTGAGCATGATGTTCGAAGGTTTGATATCGCGGTGGACCAGGCCATGGTCCATCGCATGTTGTAGTCCGAGGCAGATCTTGATCGCGATCGCACAGGCGATATGAACTGGCAGTGGTCCACTGTTTGCGATGACTTGATGCAGGTTTTTGCCGGGGACATATTCCATACATAAAACGATCGTGCTACGAAGTTGCATGACCGAATAGCAGCGTACGATCGATTCATGGTTCGTTGCGGCGATGCATTTGATCTCTTGCTCAAACCGTTTTCGGGCCTCCTGATTGACGATCAGTCGTTCATTAAGAACCTTCAAGACCTCTTTTCGACCGGTCAGCGTGTGCCGTGCGAGATAGAGAACCCCCATTCCTCCGCGGCCGATTTCCTTCAAGTCGGTGAAATCCGATAGGCTTTCGAGTTCGTTGCGGACTTTCGAGTCGAGTTGGGCTGGCACCGCGATCAACTCGGTTTCTCCAAGCGGTTCGCCAGCAAGTTGGCTCGACAATGATTTGTCGGACACCAATTGGCCATGGTCACGCATTTTTGCGATGACCGAGTCAACGGAAATCGCGGCGACCTGGGCAGCCAAATCGGGTGATTTCTCCAGTGCATCAAGGACGCGTAGTTCTTGTTTTTCGTCAAGTTGACCTTTCGCAAAAGCGCGCAGAGTCTCCTGCGAGATTTGAAAACGTTCGATCGCCTCGAGTGCTTCATCATTCATGGTGCCGGCCAGCGTCGCAGATTCATCAAAAGGCAGAACAGCCTCCCCATCTTAAGGCGCGCAGGTTTCATTTACTGTCACGCAAAAATCAAAAACTTTGCTACCGAGCCACCGTCGAGCGGCCAAAACGGTTCGTGCCGGTCGGAAACTGCCGTCATACAGCCCAAATCGCCTCGAAAAATCACGGCGATGCTCACTGTCCGCGGAGTAGCAACCGAAAGGGGGATTGCTACGGAAAGCATCAGGAACCATATCGCCAAGCAATGCGTTTGTTTGTCATTTCGGCTTCAGCCGTCTTTATCGATCTCGACAGTCAGCGAATCACGAGCGGGGTTCGTCTTCGGGACGCTCAGTTATTGCCAACGATTTTTGATTGAAGTCCTGAGGTTCAATACGGGGCAAATCGTCTACCGGTTTCATTCCCCTTGTCGTCCGTAGAACGTCGGCAGGTAGTCTACAAAAATCTAGCACTGCGTCCCTTCTTGGCCTTGCGCCGGGTAAGCGGTGTCGCACCGAAGTTTTTGCCGATCGCAATGTTTGCCGAACGCAATGAACGACCAGGCTTTTGGCAGGTACTGAGCGAATGGCGCCCGCGATCACGTGGTGTGATGCAATCGGCAATCTTTGTTCGCAATCAAGCCGCGTATCAGTCCAACTTGACTCAACACGTCGAAAACCACGTCGAAAACTCTGGCTGCGTGAGAGAACGCTGTGGAGTTTAGCAAGTGACCATTGCGGATGCTTACATGACTGATCAATCATCGAGACATGCAATGCACGATTCATACAAACGGCTTGGCAGCGCCTGCAAACGCTGTTCGCTTACTATTGAATGTCTGCCGATCGTGTTCGTGATGTTCTTGTTCTCGGCGGGATGCACTGATTCCGGTTCGGTAGAGCCCGAAACCGACGAAGCCATGAAGCGGGCGTTAAAGGAAGGTGTATCAGTTAAAACAGCGGCGTCCTATTTCAGCTATCGATCAATCGACGATGAGCAAGCGGATGTAACTGCGGATTCAGACGGTTACGGAAACGATTCGAGTGAATCATCGGGGGCTTCCGGGGAGAGCGTGCCTAGCAAACGTCGGCTTGCCGTCTATGACTACTTTCGTGGGATGGATGCGATCAGCAAGCAAGTCGGCGAAGGAACGGTTCACGACGCTCTCTTAACATACGGAGAAGAAGGTGCCCTACCCCAGCGAGACTCCAAGGTTGTCGATGTCGAATTGAACGAAAGCGAAATGGTGGGGCGGAACACCTGGATGGCCTGGTGTGCCGGAAACGAAGGATTCTGGGATTGGTTGGCAACTGACAGTCTCGGCTTTATCGACCTTGTTAAATTGATCGACACTCGACAACGCAACTTGCGTTTTCGTGAGACGGGCTTGATCAACGAACCTGAGATGGATCGTCGTGGTGAGCCAAGTGAATTTGGGATTTGGCTAGACACCCCCCAGGATCCACGTATTCGTCAATGGCGATCCAAGTACCTCAGCAAAACGTTTCAACAGATTTCAGAGGGACGGCACAAATCACAAATCGGACTCAGTCGGCGGGTCGCGAACGGTGATTACAGTGGCGAGCTTTTATACAAAGGGGATCCGCAAGAATACGAAGGGCGACGCGGTTATGAGTATCCGTCGGAGTATTGTGAGGAACTCGACGAAAGCGAAGCCGCGTTTCTAAACAGCAAAATCCCGCCGCCAGATATGTACGGCATTTCTAGCGGAGTGATCGGGTTGCGTTTGTTTCCGAATCCATTCTTTGATTCCCAAGCGAAAGCAAATTGGGATTCGGAACGGTTCTACAACGACAAGTCTTACTACTCCGATCCAAAATTGGTACGTCCGTTTCGCGTCGGTATGAGCTGCGCGTTTTGCCACACTTCGTTTCATCCCCTACGACCTCCGTCCGACGAAAATTATCCACAATGGAAGAACCTTTCAGGGAATATCGGTGCACAGTACCTGAGTATGCGGGCAACAGTGGGTGCGCAGTTAACTCCCGACCAATTCGTTTACCATCTCCTTGAAAGTCAACCTCGGGGCACGATTGATACTTCTCTGATCGCATCGGACAGTATCAATAATCCAAACACCATGAATGCGGTCTTTGGGTTGAAGCAGCGTGCATATCTGTCGCTGTTCAACCCGAAAGAGAAAATTTCGAAGGCGAGCGCACAGCTTCCATCGCTGTGGGGGGCACCGGATCAAGTGTCAACGGGAGGTGCGGCGGACGCAATTCCGGAAGAGATCGTCGACGATCTAAAGCAGGCTGGACTTTACGATCGAGTGAAGCAGTCCAACGAAAATCCACGCCATGTGCCGCGTATCCTGCTCGATGGTTCGGATTCGATTGGAACTTTCGGCGCACTCGCCCGCGTCTATCTCAATATCGGCACCTACTGGGAGCAATGGAATCAACTTCACCAAGTTGTCATCGGTTTCGAATCACAAAAGCCCTTCAAGCTAAATGACTGCGACACGAACTCCGTGTACTGGAATGCGACAAAGCAGCGCGTTCCAGGCTTGCGCGACTACTTCTTGAAGATTACCCCGACGATGCCGCTGCTTTCGACACCGAACGCAAGCAATCGAATGATCGCGGTTGACCACGAGAAAGCGAAACGCGATGCCAGTTCGAATCATCTCCCCGTTGGCAAGCAATATGAGAAGGAGCGAGCCCTGCATGTCGACTTGAGTCAACTGGAGCGAGGGCGCCAAGTTTTTGCCAAAAACTGCATCGTCTGTCATTCGAGTATTCAACCGGAGAGCATGAAATTTCTGCTCGGTGAGGATGCTCCAGAAGGCGATTTCGATGAATTGATTCGTGAACGCGAACGAGTTCGCCTGTCCGCAGAGACTTCCGGCGAATTCTGGGAGCATGACCCCGCGCAGTGGTTTGAGAACGAGCAGTATGCGAGATGGGCGAGTGCGGTGGTCGACGTCTCGGCGTTTTGGTCAGAGAATTATCTCTCGACAGACTATCGCATTCCCATCAGCTTGGTTGGTACGAACTCGTCGAGGGCCATGGGAACAAATGGTCTGACGAGTCGAATGTGGGAGGATTTTGCCTCCGAGAGTTATCGCATGCTACCGTCACCTGGTGCGATCTCTTTTTTCAATCCATATGCTGGGGAATCAGGCGAGTACCAGACGTTTATGCCCCGGCACAAGACGTCGAAGGGAACACCGAGCGGTGGTGGTGGAACCGGTTTTTATCGTGTTCCAAGTTTGATGTCCATTTGGGCGACGGCGCCATTCTTGCACAACAACAGCCTCGGATTGTTCAACAACGATCCATCTGTCAACGGGAGACTCGAAGCTTTCGATGATGGCATTCGAAAACTCCTTTGGCCCGAACGACGCCTGAAGAGCAGCAGTTACAACGGTGCGACTGAAGAGCGACTGCGTCGTGACCATGGATTGATCTGGCGCACCACACAAGAAACCTATCTTGCAATCGACGCAAAACGAGTCCCGTATTTTGCCCGTCGACTGCCTTGGATTGATCGGCTTTATAAAAAGCCGTTTCTCGGTTGGATTCATTCCGTCCGCCCTCTTTGGCTGCCGAGCCTCATTCTCTTTCTCGGATCGCTGGTACTGCTCTTGGTCAGGAACCACAAGTCACAAAAGAAGGTGGCGATAGGTATTGCTGCGGTGGCAATCTTGTTTGTGATCGGATTCTGGTTCGCAAAGGCATATCCGCAGAATTGGCTATCAAACTGGTTGGCCCAGTTCTATCCATGGTGGCTAGTCCCTGCGACGCTTGTCTTCGTTGCAGTTTTAATTTGGCTACCACTGTCTCGATGGTGGATGCGACGAATCAGTTATTTGCAACTCATCGCGGCGCTGCTTATTGGAGCAGGGATCTATTTCAATGCAGGAAGTCTCGGTGATGTGCGATTGGGGCCGATCCCCGCGGGTACTCCAGTGAACTTGTTGTCCAACTTTAATCCCGATGCCCCACGTGCCGATCAAATCGCGGCAGCGCGAATGCTCACCGCAGGACTCGCGGAAATCGAATCGAGACATCTTGATACCGAAGCCGCGACAGAAGTGATGAAAAGCAAGATTGCGCCAACGTTGATGAGTATCAACAAATGTCCAGATTTCGTAATGGATCGCGGGCATTATTTCCCTTGGTTCCGCAACATGACGGATGACGACAAGAACGCGTTGATCGAACTGTTAAAGACACTCTAGCGGCTACTACGTGGGTATCGGGTAATGGCGAGCGACTATCAATCTACGACGACGAATCAAGAGTTCGATTACATCATCGTCGGTGCCGGTGCAGGAGGTGCTCCGCTAGCTGCTCGGCTCGTGCAGGCGGGGAAACGGGTGTTGGTGATCGAAGCCGGTTCAAATCACACACAGCGTGGCCCGCTCGATCCAGGCAATGAAGTCTCGCGTGTCCCGTTGTTACATGGTGCATCTTCAGAACACCCGGACCTATCGTGGCGATTTTTTGTTGAGCACTACAACAGGACCAACGGCAGATTGCCGAATGATCTCCCCGAAGATCCGAAACGACATGTTCCGGACTTCGAAGCTGGTGAAAACGAGTCGCACGCAGGGATCTTCTACCCAAGAGCCTCGGGGGTCGGTGGTTGTACGATCCACAATGCGATGATCACGATCGCCGGTCCAGATTCTGATTGGGACGATATCGCCAGCTACCTCGGTGATCCGTCTTGGAGCGGTAAGCGGATGCGAGCTTACTTCCAACGAATGGAGCACAATGATTATTTGACCCCACCGGATCGTCGACGTGAGCGTCCGTGGCGAGCGCGGTGGCTTTATGTCAAAAACTGCATCCGATTCTTGATTGGGCGCCGTCCGGATACGAGCGGAGGGAAACACGGGTTCGACGGATGGTTGCATACAAGCTTTACCGATTTGGCGATTGGGTTGGAGGACAAGCAACTCATCAAAATGCTCAAGGCTGCCCTGTGGGTCGCAAAGAAAGAAGGTCTGGAGAACGCTTGGTCGCTCGTTCGAACGTTTTTGAAAGGGAACATCGTACGTTCGCTCGATCCGAATCACTCCGACACACAAGCAGACAGCCCCGAAGGGGTTGTGATGATTCCGTTGGCCGTTTACGGCGGGAAAACGACGATCCATCAAAATCGGGCAACGCCCTATGCTAGGTTGGGGCACCGTAGCAGTCCTCGTGAATTGCTATTGGAAACCCTCGCACAGTTTCCGAATCGTTTAACAATTTGGACCGACTGCTTGGTCACGAAGGTGTTGTTCGACGAGGCGGAACGACCGCGTGTGGTTGGTGTCGAACTACAGCGGGGTGAACGGCTTTACCGCGCACATGTAAAACCCGAGCAACAAGACGGCCAAGTCGAACAGGTTCGCGTTGTCAGTAATGGCGAAGTCATACTCTGTGGCGGTGCCTTTAATACTCCACAGCTGTTGATGCTTTCTGGGATTGGCGACTCGGAACAGCTACGAGACGTCAGCGGACAAGCAATTCCCTGCCGAGTAAATTTGCCAGGAGTCGGACGAAATCTCCAAGACCGATACGAAGTTTCGGTCGTCAGTCAGATGAAAAAGGATTTCTCGCTGCTTGAAGGAGCGACGTTCGATATTCCTCCAAATCCAGATCAGCCTGATCCCCATCTACGTCGCTGGCGTGAAGAGGGGACTGGACTGTATACGAGCAATGGCGCTGTGTTGGGCATCTTCAAACGGTCGCGACCGGAACTTCCGCAGCCAGACTTGTTCATCTTTGGGATTCCATCACAGTTTCGAGGATATCAAACGGGCTATTCGAAAATTGACCGACACAACCTTTTCACTTGGGTAATCCTCAAGTCGCACACGGCGCATAGCCAATCAGGATGGGTCAAGCTTCGGTCGCTCGACCCTCGCGATACGCCGCTGATCAACTTCAATTACTTCGGTACCGGCGATATCCATCAACGTAGTGCTGGTGAGTCTGATGTCGCCGCTTTGCTGCACGGGGTGAAGTTCGTTCGCAAGATTGCCGACGCGGCCAAGTCAGTTGTTGTCGCGGAAGAGCATCCGGGAAATGAGTTTCTGAGTGAGTCTGCCGCGATGAATTGGATTCGCCGCGATGCGTGGGGGCATCATGCATGTGGGACTTGCAAGATGGGCCCAGACCATGATCCGAACGCGGTATTGAACAGTCGATTCCAAGTGCGGGGTGTCGACGGACTTCGTGTCGTAGATGCTTCAATTTTTCCGAAGATCCCCGGATACTTCATCGTCAGCAATCTTTATATGGCCAGCGAAAAAGCGGCCGACGTCATTCTGGATGATGCCAAGCGGCACTTGGGGCCAGACACGCCAGTCTATCCTTTGTCGGTCCGGCGTGACGAGGCGGCTGCGATCGCTCAGCGACGACGTGGAGAGTTTTTCATCGAACTTGATGACCCAAGTGAGCATTCCATAGATCACGCCTCTCAAGAAACGGGAGAACCGCAGCATCCGACGGGTACCGACAGCAGTTCCTCTTTCTCACAACCACCCAACCGAACTGCATTTCCAAAACCACTCGCCGATTCAGGTGACTGGAACTCTGGTGTCACTGGATTGGCACTTTCTGGTGGCGGTATTCGAAGTGCGACGCTCTCACTGGGCGTTTTGCAAAGCCTCGCGAGGCAGCATTTGCTTCGTAGAGTCGATTTCATGTCAACGGTTTCCGGTGGTGGCTATATCGGTGCGTTCCTAGGACGTTTCTATGACCGTTTTCGTAGCGATGGGGCAAGCGACCAAACACGATCATCGATCGCTGACCAGGTTGAGCAAACGCTCGTATCGCCCGACTCGCCAACGCTGCAATGGCTGCGTAGCCACGGGAACTATATTGCACCGAGCGGCCGAGGAGATGGTCGCCTGAACTTCGCAATCTTTGTTCGAAATTTGCTCAGTGTCCACTTGGTCATCGGCTTCGCATTTTTCTCCGTATTCGCGATCGCAAATGCGATTCGCTACGTCTTTTTCGATCAAGTTTGGGCGGGAACGGGAATCTTGATCAGCCGTACCGAAATGCCAATCGGACACTTGATCACAGCTTGGCTAGGTCCGTGGTTTAGTCCGTGGTTTATCCTGGTGGAATCATTGCTACTGTTTCTTGCCTTGCCACGGATCATTGGCTATTGGATCGTCTCACAGGACAGACACGAATCATTCAAGTCCGTTTCACTTGTGCTTGTGTTTTTTGTATCTGGTATTTTCCTTTATCTTGGTGTCGCGAACGGACTGAAGCTGGACCTCGTCATCCTTGGATTGGCACTTCTCAGCTCATTGATACAAGTTGAACTAGCATGGGCGCGTGGACGCAAACGTGAAGCTGCTGTTGGGACCGGTGGCGTTGAAGCACAACGATTGAGGACTCGTAACTATTTGACGTACGACTTGGGGTTGGCATTCGCAGTTACGGGAGTTGCTCTGGCTTTCACATTGATTGATTCGCTTGGCCACGCACTTCAGGAATGGAAGATCTCCGGAAATGTCACCTATGCAAAAGCGTTTGCGGCGCTTGGCGGGACAATTGCCGCACTGACGCCCGTGGCACGCTGGCTAGCCGGATTGTTTCGTGACAATGCGACAGGGAAATCGACGATCTCTCATCTGTTTTACCGCGATATGGTCGCTGGTGTATTAGGGATTGTGCTCTTCACTCTGCCGCTGGTGCTGTACTGTTTTGCCGCACACGCGGTCTACCGTGGCGGAAATGCGATCGGAATCGGGTTGGCTGTGACGGTGTTTGCATGCATCGTTACCGTCGCATTTGCGTTGCCAGATGCATTGACCTTTGTGAACCGATCGTCTCTCGCACAAACGTATTCGGCTCGGCTTGCGAGGGCCTATCTGGGTGCCTCCAATCCAGCTCGTCATCGTCCCGAGGGTTTGAATGTGACAGAAGTTGTACCTGGCGATGATGTGGCATCGATCCGCAACTACAAGCCATACGAAGCGACCGGGCCGTTGCATTTGATCAACGTCACGATCAATCAAACGCTTGATGATGGTTCGAGGTTGCGGAAGCGAGATCGGCAGGGAATGAACATGGCCATCAGTCCTTTGGGTGTCACCATTGGCGAGAAATGGCATAGCAAGTGGAGCGATACTTCTGCGGCATGCAGAAGCGAATCGAGTAAAGTACCATCGGGATTGTCCGCCAACGGGCTAGCGGCAGGGGCGGAGCATCCGTTAGTCGACGAGCTTGGACGCGACGCTGATCGAGCCGAAATGTTGTCGCTACGCCAATGGATTGGGATCTCTGGCGCAGCGGTCGATCCCGGACGTGGGCGGACGACCAACATGGGAACGGCTTTGTTGATGGGCCTTGTTAACTTGCGCACTGGCTATTGGTGGGACAGCGGAATCGCCGAGGCGGCACGAAGTGGTTTCCCCAATCTTTCGGCAATGCGTCGATTCCTCTATCTCGTACCGCGTTTCTTTGCGACCCAAAGTCTGTTGATTTTCGAATGGCTTGCTCGCTACCCCGGGCCGTGGCAGCGATTTTGGTATCTTTCCGATGGCGGTTTCTTCGAAAACCTGGCCTGCTATGAACTGATTCGTCGGCAGGTACCCAGAATCATTGTCAGCGACGGGGGCGCCGACCCCAATTACGAGTTCAGTGATTTCGCAGAACTGGTGCGAAAATCACGAATCGACTTTGACGCAAGAATCGAGCCGTTCACAACGAATGAGCTGAATACCCATGTCCCGGTTCCTATCCGAGAATTCGTGGGCACACTTGAAGAACTCGCTCCTGAAAAGGAGACAGGCTATTCGACAAAGCATGCGGCTTTGTTTTGGGTTCACTACAACCAATTGCCGGGATCACGGCGGTCCGTGTTGCTACTACTAAAAGCATCAGTTACCGGGGATGAGCCCAAGGATGTACGCAACTATCAAGCAGAGCACCCTGAATTTCCACATGAATCAACCGCCGACCAAGTGTTTGACGAAGCACAGTGGGAAAGCTACCGCAAACTTGGTGAGCACTGCGGTAATCGCATTTTCAAAGGTGACTGGTTTTGGAAAATTCAGTTGCCGCTCAGCAAGGAGGACGCATCATGAGCCGATTGGTCTATTCGATAATCGCATTGGTTTCGTTGATGATCGGCAGTCACGCGTGGGCTTCCGATCATGCGGATCCCATGGAGTTGCTGCTTAGGCAACCACAAGAAGGCGCGATTACTGACCTGTTTGTTTTTCCGGTTCTTGCGGATGAATCTCCAGCATTCCCGTATGATCGAAATGCCGGTTTGCCACTTCATGACACGCTCGCCGACATCGTTCGGCAACCGCTTGATGACGACCAACAGAAACAAATTGATTCACTCGTTTTCATTTTGTGTGTTCGTCGACAGCTCACGGACTCAACGAAATTGAAGCTGGAACCCTACACCTATCGGATTAAGGTTGATCTGGATAGCACGGTCGAGTTCCCAACTCAGAAGGACCTTGAAAGTGATCGTGAAAAGCGTCTTATGCGTCCAATGATTCCGGACGGTCATCACCATCACAATGATGATGCTGCGGACCTGGGGGTTGTAGAAGCGTTTGCTCGCTATGGTGGGAAAATCAGTGAACCAACAACGATCCATGAAGACCTGACCATTGAATTCCGCTTGGACAATCAAGCGGTGCTCAAGAGTGTGAATTTTGATGGCGTTGGATCCGCTGCAGTGAAGGCTGCATGGAAGAAAAAAGACAAGCGGCTTGTCGCGACATCAGGCGTTTTTGATGACCCATTCATCTTCCCTGGCTTCTTTGGAACAAATGTTGTTGGAATCGCAATTCGAATTCCGTTGGATCTGTTTCCTCGCGAAAAGCTGGATCTGCTAATTTGGGCGACTTCCCACAAGGGCGGTACGCGGATCGACCACGTTGGGCGATCATTGCGAACACAGAATCCTCGCTTTGATTGTTTAAACACACTCGAGCCGAGCGAACATGTCGCGGCGTTGCTCCAGGAAAGAAAACATCCGAGCTTAATGCGCGACATCGCGTTGCAATTCAACGTCACATCGTACTTCGCGTTTCGCGAGTGGGATTTCGTCCCCGATGTGATGTGTTACAGCACAAGGTACCCGGTCGGATTTCCCAACGGACGGTTGTTAACTGATGATGTTGCCGCAATCTTGGCCCAGCATGGTGATACGTTGTTGTATGAGCTTTCATTCCAGGATCGGAAGGGAGGATGGCCGCGAACCTCGACGAATGATCGAAGTGCTGACCCTAATACCCCCGGGGCATTTGAACCAACGTTTCCTTATTTGCTTGCGCCACATCCTGATTCGGCGCAGCCCGGTCCTCGCCATTTGACTTGGGCGAATTTCTTGAAAATCATTGGGATCGTAGTGCTGTTCATTGCGATTCTGATCTTCACTCATTGGGCATTCGCTCGGTGGTATCATCGACGCAAACTTCGTCGGCGGTACCTGTAATGAAAATCAATTCATCGTTTCTTGGAAGTCAAGGTAGCGGCCCTGAAGACAATAGTGATGGATCACGCTATTCGGAAGTGAAGGACGCCATGTTCCGAAATGCCTACTATCTGGACTGGGGCACAAAGGGCGATCCACCACTGCCAACATACGAAGTAACGTTGGGCCGTGTGATACGTGGGATCTTGCCAGGCGCGTTGCCTTGGCTGTTCAAGCAAGCAGCAAAGCGTGCTGTCGATTCAAATGCAGATTTGCGTTGGGGCGAAAATCAGCAGGGGTTTCGCCGTCTGCTTCACCCCAATGGAATTTGTCTGTTCGGGCGATGGGAAATCGATGCTGAGAGCGAGTACAGTGGCTACTTCGAGCAAGGGAGCAATGCACTGATTGTCGCGCGCTATTCAACCTGTTGCACCGAAACACGCCGCGGCTTTACACGTTCTTTGTCACTCGTTGGGAAATTGTTTCCGACAACTTTCCCAGATCATCCTGAGCCGCTGCGTACCGCGAATTTCTATACTCAAGAAGATATTGGCGGGACTAACACCGTCTATATTAATGAAGCTGAGTTGCGGAACGCTCCAGACGTGACTCCTTGGCGGCGAGGATTGGCGCTACCCATCCTCCTGCTCAGCGGGATCGTGTTCAAAGTCGTCGATCGAGAGCCCGCAATTCGGCAATTGCATACCATTGCAGAACTTGGAAAGCCGGAGGGTGAATCAACCCGAGCCCCAAAATTCATGCGTTTGACGGTCTCTCAAGATCAGCCGTACATCCGGGGCGACGACATCGACTTTCGAGACGAGATTTTGGAACAACTTTACGACCGGGGAAATTCAAACCCAAGCGGTCGAAAGTTGGTTTTCAACATTGAGGTCACCGACGATGGCGTGCGACATGGTTTCCTGAAGCAACGCTGGCAATTTCGTGGCTGGAAACACATCGGACGTATCGAATTCACCGAAGCAGTGGCATCTTACAACGCAGACTTTGTTGTCCATTTTCCGCATCCAAAATGGCGGACGGACCGGAACGATCCGAAGACCCAACTGCGTCCAACGCGATAGAGCGAAGCATGCAGATTCACGTCACTCATTTGTCTACCGCATGTATCCTTCTGGAAATCGGTTCCTTCAGGATTCTGACAGACCCCGTCTTCGACATCGGACGGCAAAGGTATCGTTTGGGGCCAGCGGCGTACGCGACCAGATTTATCGGTCCGGCGCTGGCACCGGTATCACTTCCGCCGTTAGACCTTGTCTTGCTGACGCACGCTCATCACCTAGACAATTTAGATGTATTGGGTGAACAATTTGTAAAGACAGCGCCGCGCGTACTTACTGGAACACGTGACACTGAGCGAGCGGGCGACGGCGCGCAGCGGCTAAATGTCTGGGATTCAACGACCATTACCACACAGGAAGGAATTGAAATCAAAATCACCGCAACACCAGCGCTGCACGGGCCGCGGTGGCTTCCTGAATCTTGGCACGTGATCGGGTTTGTTTTGGAATGGAAAGGCCAAGAGAATGGCGGGATCTATATTTCGGGAGACACAGTGTGGTTTGGAGGGATTCGAAAAATTGCCAATCGATTTAGAATCGGGACCGCAATTTTGCATCTCGGAGCCGTGAATTTTTGGCCTCCGTGGCCTTCTTTCTTGTTGCGATGCACATTCAATGGTCGAGAAGCGGCTCGCTGCGCACGGCGACTGGAAGCGAAGACCGTCATTCCCGTTCACTATGAGCGTTCCGTTTGGACGCACTTCAAAGAGTCCACTGAAAGTTACAACAACGAATTCGCCGACGCAGGAGTTGGCAGTCGAGTTCGCTGGCTTCGGCAAGGCGAACGAAGCGAATTAGTGGTTTGATCCTGCGTCAGTCAATTGCGGCCGACGTTCTTCCAGGCAGCGAAAGACTGGTCGGTTGAACAGAGAAGATGACTTTTCCTGCAAACTGCCGGGCTATTCTTTGGAGGTCGCCGTCGATCTCGTCGAGTTCCTTCGGGGCTCGCTTTGAGTGGTTGCTTGTTGGAGAGCTTTGACAAGATCCACGACGGAGAGACGGGGAGCTGGTGTCGTTGCAGTCGGGGTGTTTGAGTGCTTTCGACGTAGTGGATTTTGTTAAAAATCCTCTGGGTTCTGTTTTCGGATCTTTGACAAGATCCACTACGGTGGGCCGCGAGACCGGGAGTTTTAACTAAATCCACTACGGGGCTAATGCGCTTGGTGGTTAGAAGGCGTGGCGGAGTTCGAGGCGGAGAATGTTGCTGTACCAGTTTTGGTCGGTTAAGACGGTGCCGTAGCCGACGTAGAAGCTGGTTGGTGATGCAGACTGACTAGCGGCGATGCGGAGGCCGAGCTTTAAGTTGACGATGGCGTCGTTGGTGGCACTGTTCCTTTGGCCGCTCGCGTCGCTTCGCAAACCGCTGAAGACGTGCCAACCGACTATCTCGGCCACCGGGGAGACATTCAGCGCCGGCCCTTGGTGTGCTTTGTAGCTGGCGCCGATTCCATAACGCAGCACCCCGCCAGCGAAGTCACGGCTCGGACCGGTGCCGCTGGTCGGTGGTGCCGTCGAACCGCCGATGGGAATCCAATACCGCAGCTCTGATTCGATTGTCAGGTCCTCGCTCGGACGCATCAGGCTTAGCAACCCCGGCTCCAAACTGACGTGATCGGTGCTCAAGCTTTTGCTGGCGTCGCCGGTTGGGAAGTAGCCTTTTAACTGAGCGGTCAGAATCGCGTTTTCGCTTTCGAGCAACGATGCCTTGAGACCGGCCTGCATGTCGTACAGGTTGCTGGTGTTGTCATTGACCACCGGATCGATCCAGCGATACGGGACTTCCGCAAACAGCGACAGGTTCTCAAAACGCTGCCACTCCAAGTATGCCGCAACCTCTTGGAAATGGTCGATGCCACGTTCCAGCTTTGGCGCGCCAGCGACGCCGTACTGGGCGTAGACAAATTCGGCACGGTCGGCGAAACGGCTGGACGAGGCGGAATCAAATCGCAGTCGAACTTGATTGCCAGGCACCGCCGAATCGATGTAGCCGACGCCGCTGTCACCGACAACGATCTGGGCAGATGCGTCTGGTGACGTCAACAGCGCCAACGATAGAACAATCGCAATGGGAATCAGGCCAACGCGGCTACTGCCTCGATTGCACATATCCGACGGCTTTTTAAAGGAGGGTCGATGGACGCCAAAGGAAAACTTATCGTCGTTATCGGCACGACCCGATCAATCGTCCAACCTTTCCAAGACCGACCGCTGAAAGGCGAGGTGTTGGTCAAGAAAGCTTTGGATTTCAGGGTTCTGGGGCTGTCGGCGAAGCGCCGCACTCTGGCTTTCGATCGCTTGATCGACAGATTTTTTGGCGGCATCCCAGTCGCCGTCGCGCGAATGCAAAAATCCGATCCCGCCCAGCAGTCGTCCCCTTAGGCTGTCAAACCGTGCTTCGGTGTTCGCAAACTCGGGGAACTTCACCGCCATCTGATCCAGCCGTTCCAAAGCTGCTTGAAATTCCGCCATCGAACCTTGGTTGCGTCCGAGCATCGCCAACGCACCGGCGACACTGTTGGACGCGTTGGCAGACTCATAGAGGTAGATTGGAATGCCGGGAAACTGATCGCTCAACGTCGTCAGCCGTTCGACGGCATCTTGGGCAGAGTCCAACGCCTTTTCTTTTCCGCCCGCCGCGTCTGTCAGCAACAGGTTCCCCAAATCGACCTCGGCGACTGCCAAGCGAAACTGGTGATCGCGATTGTCTGGTTCCAGCGCCAGCGTTCGTTGAAGGTGCTCGATCGCTTGTTCATAGGACTGGCGTGCATTCGCGGTTCGGCCCGGAACCTTTCGCAGCAGAACGCCTCGATTGATTTGAGCTCGCGCGAGATCAGCCAAAAACGTCGCCCGCATCCTATTCGAAAGCGACGGCTCGTCGGTCAATTGTTTTAGCAGGTCGATCGCACTCGAAAAGCGTTCTTCTGCGATCGAAAAATCACCGGTTTGAGTGAGCAGTAGCCCGAGGTTGTTAAGCGTTTGGCTGCGTTCGAGTTTGTAATCGGTGTTGCGGGGGAATTGTTCTTGAAGCTCTGTTTGCAGCGCTAGCCCACGACCAAAGTAAACACGCGCCGTATCAGGATCAGTCACACGCAGCGTTTCCCCCAGCATCGTGTGCGCACGTGCCCATTGCACCTTGAGTTCGATGTCCCCCGGTGACTCCTTCAACAGTGAATCGAGCACTTCAATTGAGTCGCGAAATGCCACTTCGGCTTCATGGCTTTCGCCAAGCAAGCTGTGCAGCAATGCGATGCGGTATCGAGTCCGGGCGTATTGATTCCAGAGTTGTGGATTGCTGGGGCGAGACTGCGAGAGTTGTTGATACAGCGACAAGGCTCGGTTGAGCAGTTCGCGCCGCGCGGTTTGCATTTGCGGCACGTGCTCCAACGAATCGCTGGCGTAGCTGGTGACCATGTTGTGGATCACGTTCAACGAGACCGCGAAAAACTCTTCGGCTTCTTCACGTGCTTCACGTTCGCGTTCGACAAGCTGACGGAGGCGAATCGACGAAACCAAAGAGATCGTCGCAATCAATACTAACAAGAGTGCGATCCCGCCTGCCATCGACGCGACAACGGGGTTCCGCCGACACCAGCGAATTGAACGCTCCACGCGACTGACGGGACGTGCGAGGATCGGTTCCCCGCGAAGGTATCGATCGAGGTCATCCGCCAAATCGGCCGCTGTCGCATAGCGTTTGGAAGGCTCCTTCGACAACGCTTTCAGTGTGATCGTTTGCAGGTCAGCATCGATTGCCCGGTTCAACTCACGAGGCTCGACGGGTTCTTCATCGATGACTTGGCGCAGCGTTTCAATGGCGGAGGCCGACTTGAATGGCGGCCGGCCAGTGAGGCAGTAATACAGCGTCGCGCCCAAACTGTAGATATCGCTAGACTTGGTACAGCGTGATGCGTCTTGGGCTTGCTCCGGCGACATAAACGAAGGCGACCCCATGACCTCGCCGGTGTGCGTGCTGCTGGCGATTCCATCGTCGGTCGCTTTGGCCAAGCCGAAGTCGGCGACGTAGGGGCGTTCGGCAAAGTCGGAAGTGCGATCAACGCTTCGTCGTTCCGTGTTCACACGGCCTGTACCGCGAAGCTCTTTCGTTACACCCGTGGCATCAGCAGATTGCGAGTCCTTCGTGTTGGTGTGATCGTCGCTGGTACGATGGGAGGACTCGAGCGTGATGGCGGAAGCAAACGACGCCGCACGGCTTTCGCGAAGCAAGATGTTTTGTGGTTTCAGGTCGCGGTGCAGAATTCCATTCTCGTGGGCATGGTCGATCGCGAAAGCGACTTGCGACATCAGCACGGCGACACGACGGTTTTCGATCGGGCTTTCCTGCACAACTTTCGCCATGCTGGGTCCGTCGATGAATTGCATCGAGTAGTACAGCGTGCCGTCGACTTCACCGACATCATAGATCGTCACCACGTGATCGTGATCCAAGCGGGCGGCCGCTTGAGCTTCGACGCGAAACCGCTTCTTCCAGATCTCCGCACGCTCCGGCGTCAACATCGACAGTTGATCGGGGCGGATCAATTTTAAAGCGACGATGCGGTTGGCACTCTTTTGACGGGCTTTGTAGACCAACCCCATGCCGCCCGATCCGATTTGCTTCAGCAGTTCGTAGTCACCGAACTCGCCAACAAAGTTGACTGGGGGCTTGTCCTTTGCCGCAGTTCCACGCGCGGACGCGTTAGCTTGTTTGCCAAGCACATGGTCTTGCGTTTGGGCCAGCGTCGGATCGTCGCCGGAATGCGATTTAGGTGCAGCATCGAAACTGAACGCGCCGTCGGATGCGAGTGTGGGCCAGGCCAAGTCACCTTCGCCGAGCAGCGTTTCGACTCGGTCAGCATCCGCCGTGCCGGCTTCGGCCATACGTTCCAGCCGGTTCTGGCAAGACTCACACTCGCCAATGTGATCGAGCAACTCATCGCTTTGCGACTCATCACCGCTCAACAGCATCCGCAAGGACTGGTCGGGAGGGCAGTCACTCATCGCGACTGTGGCGGCAGGAGTTCGGCTTGCTCCAACATCGCGACCTCTTCTTGCAACATCTTTTTAACCTTGCTCTTCGCGACCCAGACCGCGCCGACCTTCATCTCCAAAAGCTCGGCAACCTGTTCGCCGCTGCGGCCATTGCGTGTTAGCTCTTCGAAGGCTTGCCAAGTTTTCGGCTGCACACGGTCGCGGACGCGCAGCATCGCTTGTTCGAGCAGTTCCCGTTTCCACTCGGCTTCGAGCTGTTCGGCAAACTGGTCGCCATCACTGTGTTGTTGCAGCAATTCGTGGATCACCGTGTCGCCCGTTGCGATCGCTTGGCGTTGTCGTTTGGACAACATGTCCGACCAAGCGCGGCGAGCGATGGTGCGGAGAAAGCCGCGGAAGCGAAGTTGGTCATCGTATTCGAACGAGGCGGCTTGTCGCGAGAACGCTAACAAAACCTCTTGGACGATGTCGTCCGCATCGGACATTTGCATGCCCCAGCGGCGACACCATGCGGACACCAGCGGCGCGTAGCGAGCCTCGAAACGCAGCCACGCGCTTGCGTCATCGGGTTTTGATCGAAGCTGCCCGAGCAGCGTTGGGCTGGTGGAAAGGTCGGATTCTTCGCTCACAAAAGTTGCCCGAAAACGAAGTTTCAAAAAACAGGAGATTCGCCATTAGGTTTGCGAAAAATCGCAGAAGTACCCGCCAAGAAGACCACTGGCACCCGCTCCAGTATAGGAAACGGGCGAGCAAATTCGAATCGGGCGACGCGACACCGTTCAGTGAACAACTGCCCCCAAACGATCACCAGCCAAAATGCTTGGGAAGTTTCAAAACAATGTATCAAAAAATGAGAGACGCTTTTCAGACGCGTTCGCGGCGGAACGCACGCTCACGTCGAGTCGGTCAGTTCGAACGGCTGGAAAACCGTAAGGTCATGACTGCAACGCTGGGCAGCGTCAATGATCTCGCGTTTGCGAACTTGGAAGCCGAAGTTGGCAACGTCGTTCGAGTCGACTCCGCCACGGATATCGACGACGGTGATTTTTCAACCGGGAATCTGTCGCTGCGAGAAGCCATTCGTTTGTCGAATGAATCAGACGCGATCGACACGATTGCGTTTCACCAAAGCTTGTCGGGTTCGACGATCACGTTGACCAACGGGCAGCTCGAAATCAGAGGCTCCGTCACGATCGAAGGACTCGGGGCGAAAGAACTGACAATCAGTGGCGGTGGCCAAACGCGGATCTTTGCTGAAGTTGGCAGCGGAAAACGCATCATCACGATCAATGACGTCACGCTGGCCGACGGAAACAACTTGACCGGGGCGGCGGGCGCGTTCTTTTCCAATGGCAGTGACGTGACCTTCAACCGTGTTGTCATGACCGGAAACGCGGCCCGCAACAATGCCTCAGCCCTGGAAATTGCATTCGGAAAGCTGACGATCAACGACAGTGCGATTGTAAACAATCTTGGCAGCGGTGCCGGGGCACTGCGACTGCAAGATTCTCAAGGCACGATTACCAATACGACGATCAGTGGAAATGGAACTCGTGCGATCAGTCTTTTCAGCCCGTTTACCAGCGGTGCGGATCGTCTTTCGTTAACCAATGTGACGATCGCCAATAACCAAATCGGAGGCATCGAAATCGTCGGCAATGCGGGCGAGATGTTGGTGGAGTATCAAAACACGATTTTCGCCGGAAATAGCGGCGGCAACATTGTTGCTCGTGGGAATAACCTCGCGGGCGTTTCGATCGTCTCGCAAGGCCACAACTTACTGGACGACACGCCAAGCGGTGACGCTGCACATGCCACAGCCACCGGAGACATGCGAGGGACGGATCCGTTGCTCGCGCCGCTAGCAGATAACAATGGCCCGACCCCGACACACGCATTGATGGCGAATAGTCCAGCGATCAATGCGGGCGACAACGACCTGGCGGTGGATTCAAACGGCGTCCCACTGAACTTTGATCAACGGGGCGAGGGATTTGCACGCGTGTCTGGCGATACCGTCGATATCGGTGCATTTGAATCGGACAACTCTGGACCGCAAGTGGAATCCATTTCCATCAATGGTGGTCAGGCGCAACGCAGTTCGGTCCGTGAAATCACAGTCACGTTCAACGAAGTGATCGATCTGAAACCCACCGATTTTGTGATCGAAAAGCTCGGCAGCCGAGTCCCGATCATCCCGACGCTTTCGACAACAATCGTTTCCGGAAAAACGGTCGCCACCTTAACGTTCGAGGGCGAAGAATTCGTTGGCGGTTCCCTTGCTGACGGCCGCTATGAACTGGTCATCACTGACGCGATCAAAGACCGTTCCGGCAACCGCTTTGACGGCGATAACGACGGAACCCCCGGTGGTGCAAGGTTTGAAGAATTCTTTCGTCTCTACGGCGATATCAATGGTGACCGGACCGTGAACATCATCGACTTTTTGTTTTTCCGTAGGGCCTTCAATGACCCGTCTGCCTTTGACGACGCCTTCGACGCGAATGGAGATAGCGTGATCAACATTCTTGATTTTTTCCAGTTCCGAGGCCGTTTCGGAAAGACGCTCTAATCGCGTCTGGCATTTCAGTTCCAGTGTTTAACAGTGCCGCGTTCTAGTTCGCAAATCACGCGAGAAAGCATGCGGTAACCCACAACCGATCGTTTCAATTTTCAGGGAAGCCCAACAGATGATTTTCTCTAATTGTGTCCGCTTGCTCGTGTTTTCCGGTGTCGTGTTCGCAGGTGGATTCACTTGCCGCGCCGAAGTGATTTTGCAATTTTCAATCGACAACGGGAATACCTTCGGAAACTCATTCGACATCCAAAAGGACTCTCGCACGTCCGTCGGAGTTTACCTCGCCGAAATCTCACCAGAGAGCATTCTGAGTGATCAAGGGCTGTTGGGATTCGGACTGGTTGCCGAAGTGGTGTCCTCAGAATCAGCCGGAGCGATTTCCAGAACGGCGATCGCGGACGCGTTCGATTTTATATCGACCAATGACTTCACAGGGCAATCGTTCGCGTGGGAAGCCGCCGCGTTCGGCAACGTTCCGCCCGCAGGCCCTCGACTTTTGCTTGGCGAATTTGATTTCGATTCGATTGGCGAAGGGACGACCACATTTCGTTTCGGCGATATCCAACCGGGCGTCGGTAGCATCAATGCGAACTGGCTGACAGCGGCTGGCACGGAGTTGGACCAATCGATCTTCGGGATCGGGGCACTCGATACAACGAGCTTGTCGCTGCGAACCTCTGCGGTTCCCGAGCCGACATCTGCGATCGGTTTGATGGCTGGCAGCATCGCGATGCTGGTGCGTCGCCGTCGGCGACCGATAACGATTTCAAAAAAAGGATCGATCTGCCGTTAGGTTTTCCAAACGTCGCGGAAGTACCTGCCACTCAGACCGCCGCCAACACGTTTCACAAGGAGATGTCCAATGATCTCTCAAATCGAATTTGCTCGCCAGTTCACCACCGAACTCAAGCGTGATTACCTGAGGGACAACCAATGGTTCGCCAAAGTGTGTGAAGACTGGACGCAGGAAGACATTCTGACGGAATTGATCAATGCGGCCTACAAGTTGTATGTGGCAACGGCGTCCAACGCACTGAAATTGACGGTGCTGGGCGGGACAGAGATCCGGATGGATTCGCAGTTGGTGCGTTCCTTTGGCGTGACCGCCGCCAACGGAATTCAGGACGAGAAAACACGCGAGATTGTGCAAAAAGAACTCCTTCGTCGCAGCTCTCTTGCGAAGTCAAGAAATGATGCGGCCACCCGTATGCCGCCGAGACTCAGAAGAATCAATCGTGTCACCAAGGTCGGCAGCATTCTGAGCGAGAGACGCTGGAGCCCGATCCTTAACGACACGTTGATCATCGGTGCGATCACCGGCCGCCAGCACTTCGTGTTGGCCCTGACAGAAAACGAGCAACGTGCATGGGAGTTGCAGCACGACGGCAAGTTCAACAAGTTTTCCGTCGCCCGATCAACATTCGACAAGAATGAGTGCAAACAAGCATGGAAGGAATTCCTGCAGCAACAAACCCAGATGTTCTTTGACGACAACTACGGTAACCCAAGGGTCTTCGCTCGCGAACTGATTGGGCTTTGCACGTTTGGCTACAAACCGGAGTTCTCTTGGCATCAGCTGGGCTTTAGCTACTCCAACAATGGAGAGCACGCGGCGCTGAACTTTCGAAATTATGTTCAAGCCTTGGCCAATATCAATTTCCAAGACGCCGACCGAACGTCGCTTTTAGAAAAGCTAGGCGAATTCCTGTTCGAGGATCGGACTGCGTTAACCCATAGGAGAGCCGCCGATTTGGTCGGCTAGCTTCCGCCCTCGTAGTGGATTTTGTTAAAAATCCCCTGGGTTCTGTTCCCGGATCTTTGACAAGATCCACTACGGGGAGTCGGGGTGCTGGTGTCGTTGCAGTCGGGGTGTTTGAGTGCTTTCGACGTAGTGGATTTTGTTAAAAATCCCCTGGTTTCTGTTCCCGGATCTTTAACAAGATCCACTACGGGAGAGGCGGAGTGCTGGTGTAGAGCTGTGTTGATCTATGTTTTGGGATCGGACTTTTATCGAAGAGGACGAATGGCAAATTCACTGCGTCGCCGATCCGAAAAATAAATTGCCTGCCGGTCTTCGGCGAGCGCTTCGAACTGCAACGTGGCGGCGGTTGAAAGTAGAGTGCTGCCAGGCCGTTTCGAATCTCATCGGCCCAGATCGCGTCGCACCGAAAACAGTCGTTGCGGGGATCGAATCGAAATGGCACCGCTGCTGCGAATACTTGGGTAAGTATCGAACGTTCGAAGCCCGACAGCTTGAGCGTGCCTTCTTGGAATTCGATTGAGCTTATGAACGGGCTGGACCATCCTGTCCGGGTGCGAGTCGTCGATCACCGTCACGATAGGACACGACGTCAGGGTGTGGTGTTTGCGAGTTGCGAGGAGCCATTCCAATCCACAGGAGACGCATGTGGTACCAAAACCCAAACTCGCGTGCTTTGCGAGCCGAACTATGGATGCGATTTCGTAGCAGGTGCGACCGACCATATAAGACAGTCAGTCGCTTGCTGAGCGCCATGTCTTCGCCTTCGCAAAGGCCCTCGGGAAAACCGCCCGCACCTTCGAATGCGTCGCGTCTGACGAAAAAGTAGCACCCGTAAGCGCACTTGCACCACCGTGCGTAATAGAAGTTGTAAAAGATGCCAAGGAAAGACGCCCATCGAGGGCACTCGTCAGAGGGCGCGACGAGAGCTGAACCCCATGTGGCGCCTTGGTCCAAAGCGGTCAGGGTTTCCTTCAGCAGCAGCGGATCGACCACGGTGTCGGCGTCGACAAAGATCAATCGTTGTCCGTTGGAAACAGAGAAACCTCGATTGCGAGCAGCGCCAATATCACCACCGCCGGATTGAACCGTCATCGCACCGTGCGTCTGGGCGATGGTTAAGGTGGCGTCTTTCGAATCGTCATCGACAACGATGACCTCGTAGTCGTCAGCGTCCAGCAAGCCAGCTACCGAACGACGGATCGCCAAGATCGTCGACGCGATCAAGGCCGCTTCGTTGCAAGCGGGAACGATGAAGGACAGCGTGGTCGTCAAAGAGGTTTCCTCGTCGCTGGGAACGGAAGAAAGCACGGTCGCCAGCCCTTGGGAGGGGCATTCAGTCTGGCGTGCTCGTGCACCAAAATCAAGGCGTCGGGAGCTAGCCTTGGCCCTACGATGAAGGGACAACGAAGTTACCACGCACTTTTCAAATACAAGCACGATTAAAACAAGGCAACGAATGTTCAAAGCGTACGCCGCAAGCAGTCCAGACAGCAAATTCGAAGTGATCGAGTTTGATCCTGGACCTTTGGGTTTGGACGAAGTCGAAATCGATGTCGATTACTGTGGGATTTGCCACAGCGACTTGAGCATGAAGCAAAACGATTGGGAGATGACCAGTTATCCGTTTGTCGGCGGTCACGAAGTCGTCGGACGCGTTACGAAATTTGGCGATGGCGTCGAAGGCCTTGACGTCGGCCAGTTGGTCGGTGTCGGCTGGACTGCGTCGTCGTGCCTGCGTTGCGACCAGTGTCAAAGCGGCTACCAAAACCGCTGCCCTGAGGCAGTTGGCACCATCGTCGGCCGTCACGGCGGTTTTGCCAACCGACTACGCTCGCAAGCGGCGTGGACGATCCCGATCCCTGAGGGTGTGGATGCTGTTGACTGTGGGCCGCTGTTTTGCGGCGGATTGACGGTGTTCAATCCGTTCGTCGAAAACGATATCAAGCCGACCGGTCGTGTCGCCGTGATCGGGATCGGCGGGCTGGGGCACATGGCGTTGCAATTCGCGAACGC
Organism: Rhodopirellula sp. MGV; assembly: GCF_002251265.1. Taxonomy (NCBI): domain Bacteria; kingdom Pseudomonadati; phylum Planctomycetota; class Planctomycetia; order Pirellulales; family Pirellulaceae; genus Rhodopirellula; species Rhodopirellula sp. MGV. Next base: position 86,161 of record NZ_NPDI01000005.1, read on the forward strand.
TTGGGGATGCGAAGTCACCGCATTCAGTACGTCGCCTGACAAAGAGAGCGAAGCTCGTGAAATGGGCGCTCACCATTTTTTGAATTCGCGTGACCCCGATGCCTTGCAATCGGTCGCTGGCAAGTTCGATATGGTGCTCGACACGGTCAACGTGAGCCTGGACTTTGACGCCTACCTGAGCACGCTTCGTCCCGGCGGTATCTTCCATGTGGTTGGTGCGGTCCCCAAAATTGAAGCGACGGGCTTCTCGCTACTGATGGGGCAAAAGTCGATCAGCGGTTCGCCTACCGGCGCGATTGTCCGCGCTAAGGAAATGCTTGAGTTCTGTGCCCGGCATTCGATCAAACCGATGATTGAAACGTTTCCGATGAGCGAGGTCAACGAAGCGATGCAGCACCTCGCCGATGGAAAAGCACGCTACCGAATCGTGTTGAAATCGGATTGGTGAGCGACGGGAGTTTGACCGAGCCTGAATCCAGGTGTGTGACAAGGCAGGGGCCACGTCACAGGCCTTCATAGCACTCATGCTCGGCGTTAGCGTTTTGCCGATGCCTTGTTGACCGCGGCGGTGAACCGTTTCGGTTCGTCGGTCGCATACCAGCGGATTCCGATCGCCATCAGTTCGGCGATCGATTCGTTGTCAAATTGGAATGGGAAAACTTCCAAGTCGATCTCGGCGGCTTGAGTCTTTGCAAGTGCATCAGCCAAATACTCACGCTCGATTTGGTAGCGAAAGTCACCCGCTTGCTCTTGATCGTGCAGGTGCAATTGCACTTGATCGACACCGTCAAAATTGGATGCGACGACAATTTCGAATTTGTCTTTGATCTCTTGCGCGGTTCCGCCGATCCAAATCATCGTCCGCAGGCCTTCGGTGATCTGTTTCAAGGTCTTGCAGTCGGACTGTCGCGGGCTGGCAATCAGGATCTGCTCGTTCACAGAGTATTGGTCGATCAGTTTGCCGAGTTTGGCCAAATCGACATCCTTGAGATCCAGATAGACGAGCCGCTGCTTGTCTTCCTGCATCTTTTGAAAGACCTCTTCGAGAGTCGGCACGATCTCTCCTTTGAAGTCTTCGCTAAAGCGGACGCCGGCATCCCAACGACGGATTTCGTCGAACGCCAGCTTGTTGATTTTGGTTCCGCTGATCGATGCGGGGGCATTCGTCGTGCGCGCCATCGTCGCGTCATGCAAACAGATAACGACACCGTCTTTCGTCGTGCGAATGTCAAACTCTGGGATGCCGCCAAGGCCCCAGGTATACATTGCGGCGCCGATGGTGTTGTCAGGTGCTTCGTGAGCACCGCCACCCCGGTGGGCTTGCCAGTAAACTTTCGACGCATCGTCACCGGCATCGGCAACCTGTGCAGCCAAGGTTACTGACAGCACCACAGCGGCCAACAACGCAGACTTCGACGTTCGGACAAGGGACGCAGGGATGATGGCGAGCGACGGCATGTGAATTCGACCGGGGATTTGTTTGGAAGGCAGGTCTATTGGTGTGGGCCGAGATTATAAATCAACGCCGCCATCGCCAAACAACCACCCAGATTTGTCGAAGGACTGTCCTTCGCGAATTCTTCACGTGAACGCGAAATCGCTTTCGCAGTTCGACGGCCCTGATGCTTGTGTCGCTGATGCTTACTTCGCAGCGTCGAACTGTTTCTTGAACCACTCCAGCGATTCGGTGATCGCCTGGGGCATGTCGTTTTCCAAGCCGTGTCCCGAATTTTCATAGAGGATGAATTGGTTTTCGACGTCAGTGGCGTCCATCTTGTCGTGGATCATGCGGCCTTGTTCGGGCAGGACTAACGTGTCTTTTCCGCCAGAGATGATCAGGCAGGGGGCGTCGTCAGCGGTCACGTGATACAGCGGCGACACCGCTTTGGCTTCGTCTTTGGTAATGTCCAGAGCTGGGAAACGTCGGTACTGGTCGGCCAGCCCTGGAGTGCTCCAGACATAGTTCGTCAGATCGCTTGGCGGCACCAAGGCGACGCCTGCGGTGATGCGACTGCTTGTCTTTGCCAACGGATCGTCGGACTCGGCATCACCGTCATCGCCGGTGGTCGCCAGCATCAACGTCAGATGCCCACCGGCACTCATCCCGATCACGCCGATTCGATTCGGATCGATGTCATACGATTCTGCATCGCGACGAATGAACCGAATCGCTTGCCGGACGTCGCTGACCGCTTCGGCGATCGAATACCGAGGGCTGCTGCCATGCCGGACGGCGAAGGTTTTGTAACCTGCGGCAAGGAAGGGCGAGAGAATGAATCGGGTCTGCTGCGGTGGGTTCCACTTTGAATGCCAACCACCGCTGACGATGAACACCACTGCCGATCCGTTTGCAGGTGACGTGGGTTCAAAGACGTCAAACGTCAGCGCCAATCCGTCTTTGTGACCATAGATGACTTCGCGATAATCGTCGTCGGCAGCAGTCACGCTGGAAGCAGGAAGGGTGAGACTCAATAGAAACGTCGCAATTAGCCACCAAAGAAAACGTTGCCACCGCTTCGACATGTGAGACTCCGTGAATCAATGCGACCATTCTTGTTCGTAATAGCGGACCAAAACCTGATCGTTCAAGCGATTGGCTTCGATTTCGATCGGCCGAACATCGACAGGCAAATCGAACATCGCGGCACGATTGGATTCGTCAAGGTAACGCAGTCCGCCGGGCAGTGTTTGTAACGCCAAGTAACGCCCATCCGTTGTACTTTGCAGCGGCGTCTTGCCGGCGAGCGCAAACCCCCAGACCCCGAACGTCGGCACCGACGCACGGTAACCGCGCACGTCAAAACCGGCTTGGCGAATCGTTTCCAGGATACACCAGTAGGACTTGGGAGCGACCAATGGCGAGGTGCATTGGACCGAAACGATCGCATCCGCAGTCAAGCGTTCTCGTAACATCGCGAAAAACCGCGTCGTATACAGCTTTCCGACCGAATAGGTGCCTGGATCCGGAAAGTCGATGATCGCGGCGTCAAATTGTTCGTCGTCTTCACCGATCCAGACAAAGGCATCGCGATTGATCACGCTGACTCGTGGATCGGAGAGTGCCCATTGATTGAGTTCCACCAGAGGGCCGAACTCCGTCGCCAAGCGTGTCATCGCCGGGTCCAGATCGACCAACGTGACTGACCGAACGTCTGGGTAACGCAGGATCTCGCGTACGGCCAAACCGTCGCCGCCGCCGAGTACCAGGACATTTTCGAAGCGTTTTGCCGCACCGATCACCGGATGCACGAGGGCTTCGTGGTAGCGATACTCGTCGCGTGAATTGAATTGCAAGTGACCGTTGAGATGCAACTGGAAATCATCGCGTTGTTCGGTCACGACGATACGTTGGAATTGAGACTGCGTTGCATAAACGATCGGATGATCCAAGATCGCTTCTTCGGACCAGTGGGTGAACGTGTCTGCTTTAATAAACACGACCGCCAAGATCCCGACGACAACAAAACCACGTCCGCGAAGCCCGGCCAATCCGCGACTAGAAAGCAATGGTCGCAGCAAGTAGGTGCCCCAAAGTCCGACGGCGGCGTTTAACAATCCAAACAAAAGCGACGTCCGCACTAAACCCAAACGCGGCACCAGCAAGACCGGAAACAACACTGACGCCAGCAGCGCTCCGATGTAGTCGAACGTCAAAACGCGGGCCACCAATTCGCGAAAGTCCAGATGTTCGCGCATGATCCGCATCAGTAGCGGCAATTCCAACCCCACGAGCGTTCCGATCAACACGACCGAACTGAACAACGCCGTCTGGAACCACGCGATGTGACCGAAGGCAATAAACAGTAGCGGCGTCGACAGTCCGCCCAGCAAGGCGAGCGCAAGTTCGATTTCGATAAAGGTGCGGGCGAGACGTTCGTCAACGTATTTCGACAGCCACGAGCCGATCCCGAGGGCAGACAAATAAACGCCAATCACAAACGAAAACTGAGTGACGCTGTCGCCAAGCAGATAGCTGGCCAACGTCCCGGCGAGCAATTCGTAAATCAGCCCGCACGTCGCGATGACGAGAACGTTTAGATACAGCAAGTAGTTCGGCGCGCGATTGATCATCCGAGGATGGCTGCGGCGATGATGAGAGAGATACCTAACACGATCGCGCCGACGATTGTCCCGAGTGCTTGATTGTGTTCCTCGACGATCTCATGGTAGATCGAAAAAGGCGTCAGCTTTTCCATCACGAGGATACAAACGCCCAAGACGATGATCCCGATCACCGAAAAGATCACCGCGGCAAGGACGTGGCCGCCGAGGATGCTCATTCCGGATGCCGCTTCTTGCGCAGCCGGCAGCCCGGATGACGTTGCTTGCGCCAAAGGCAAGAGGACTTGAAGAGGTTGCATGTTTCGCTTCTCCGTTGCTGTTGGATGAATCGCCGCTGGCGGCTTGAGTTTATTTTCCGACGCCCCACGATCCGCCATAGGATCGCCCGCCGCCGAGGTAGCTGGTGCCATAAGGCCGACCGCTGGAATAGCCACTGCCGCCAAAGCTCGGTGACTTCCATCCCAGCGCGGTCGCCACCGTGAACCAAGAACAGATGACGATGCCGACAGTCAAGTAAGTGAACCAGATCGCTTTTTTCATCGCTTAATCGTCCGAGGCATAGGGGCTGTAATCGCTGTCTTGCCACCGCTGCACTTCGAAACTGTGCAGGTAAAACAGTGTGAGGCCGGGAATGATCGAGACTCCGATCGCGGCCAACGTCAGCAGCCCGCCGTCCCATTTGTTGCGGTTCACCGTGATCGCCGCAAGCAACAGATAGACCAAGAAGCCCGCCCACATGAGCCAAAAGCTTTTCCCCATCGACGGTTTGGGCTGGATCACGCCGACGCCCCAAGGTCGCGGCAAATCCTTCACGCCGAAGATCGATTCGACCTCTTCGGGCGTGATGTAGAACGACTCGGAAATCGTCACCTCTTTCGACTTGCCGTACCCGGCTTGTTCGAACGAAACCATTCGTGGCGGGCAGATGTAATCGGACGTTTGCACGACATCGCCGATGTTGACTTTCCAGTAGAACTCACCGAGCAAGTAGCGAACGTGGGCGGTTCCCCGGTCATAAAGGCGAAAGGTTTGCTTGTCGTAACCGAGGTGGGTTCCTTTGCCCTTGGGTGTCGACGTCACGGGGGCGGCCAACGACCAGTGGCCGCTATTGCAGATCAACCATCGATAGCCGGCGTCACGGTTGTAAAGCAGGTATTCGGACCAGGGAAAAATCTTGCCTTCCCATTTTGCATAGCGTTCCATGAATCCGATGACGACATATTTGGTGTCACCGAAAACGCCTTCGCTGCCGAGGGGAATCTGGACCTTCGACGCTTCTTGGTGCAGCGACTGGAACAGCGAAAGTTTGCCGTCGTTGACGTCCAGCATCGACGAACAGTTTGGACATGCGATCCGCAACGTGTCGTCAGGGGCATGCAATGAAAGCGGCCCGGCACACTTGGGGCAAGGCAGCTGTACCGCATCGACGCTGTCAACGATTTCGGGTTTCAGCTCGTTGATGTCGATGTGCAGATCACTGAGCGTGACCGTGGTGCCTAAGAAAGCGGCTTGTCCTGCGCTGCTGCCGCCCTCGCCGTATTCGAATGTGGCGACTTGGTTGGTGTCGCCTTGCAAGTCGACATAGTGGTGTTCTGCACCCGGAACGAAGTGCCAAGGGATTTCACCTTCGGCGCCTTCTGCTGTGGCGACGCCTTTTTCACGAACCGTCAAATTGGTGCGTTTGATCGGTACCGTTTGCAACAAGTCCAGGGAATCGTATGTGGGAAGGTCGGTGCCTTCGCGAAGCGGGTATTGGCTGGTGAGTGCGAACTGGCCTTGCGCTTCGCTTAGCCAGCCGACCTTATTGCCGGGAAATTCGAGGTACCATTCGTCCCAGCTTCCGCCGCCGGAGTGCCGATAACGAACGCGACCGACGATCGTGAATCGCTGCCCTTTCCAGCGTCCTTTGACGCCACGCCGCAATCCGGATGCGGGGTCGCTGACTTCGGCGAATTTGCCAAGGTCTTCGACATCACGATCGGTGCGTCCGATCGTCGTGCCACAAAAATCGCAAACCGTTACCAGCGCCCAACTGTTGCGAAAGACAGTGGGGCCACCACAAGCCGGGCACTTCGTTTTAAATCCTTTCATCGTGGCTTCACTCCGGTCTCGACATGACGTTCGATCATGCGAACCGTCACGTCCGCCGCATCAAGGTGCTGGCGGAGGGCGTCTTCCCAGTGCCAACGTTGACGATGTCGACAGCAGTACAAATTGAACGTTGCAAAGCCGACTTCGGGATAGGTGTGACAGGCCAAATGGGATTCCGACAACAGGTACATTGCCGTTACACCGCCGGGCCCACCGAAGCGATGGAACAGCGGTTCGGCGACAACGTTTAATCCTAGATCCGCGAGAACTTCGTCGCAGACCGCGCGCACGCGACGAAGATCGGTCAGCCAGTCGACGCGACAACCTTGGGCGTCGACCAGCCATTCCGTCCCGCCGGAAAAATCACTCGATAGTTCGGGGCGCGGATCCTGCACGCAAACAGTCCGACTCGTTTAGGAAGCTGGCGGGGGTGGAGGCGGTGGGGTCTGCGACGCAAACAGGTTCGCCAGTGCGGGAACCGTCGCGGCAGCCGACCAGCCTTGCATGCCGGCGCTCCAGACCATCGTTTCGCGAGTGACTTCGCCACTGGCGATGCCCGAGGTGACCTGTGCGATCGAGAACGGGCCTTGGGTTTGGCCGTTGACCGCGATGTGCCATCCGGCTGGCGGAGGTGGTGGGGGAGCAGCGGCGCCGTGGCCACCGGCGTTTCCCGCGTTCATCATTCCGCCCATCATTTGGTTGGCCATGGCCATTCCCATGCCAAGCCCCATGCCTTCGGACGCGCCGCCACCGGATGGGTTGGACGCGGCGTCGGTCAACGCGTTGCCCATCTGGAATTGTTGGTAACGGCCCATGTCACCGATCACGCCCATGCTGGTGCGAGTGTCGAGAGCTTTTTCGACTTCTTCGGGCAGGGAAATGTTAACGAGCACCAACTGCGGGCAATCCAGTCCATATTCGTCATCGATTTGTTCGACGACATGCTCGCGGACTTTGGCAGCGATTTCGTGATAGCGGCTGGCCATATCCAGCGCCGCGATCTGCAGTTCGCCCAACGTTTGACTGAACGCCGAAATGATCATCGAACGCAGCAGGTCGGTGATTTCCTCGGAGCGGAAATCGTCATCGGTGCCGACGATTTCTTGCAGCAGTGCCTTGGGGTCAGTCGCCTGCAAGGAATAGGTGCCGAACGCGCGAATACGGATCGGACCGAATTCGGGATCCCGCAACATGATGGGGTTGGGTGTGCCCCATTTCAAATCGGTGATTTGGCGAGTACTGACAAAGTACACCTCGGCTTTGAAAGGGCTTTCAAAACCGTATTTCCAGCCCATCAGCGTCGACAGGACGGGCATGTTTTCGGTGGTCAGTTCGTAATGCCCCGGCCCGTACACGTCAGCGATCTCGCCGCCTTTGACCAACACGGCCATTTGTCCCGGCCGGACGATCAGCTGTGCGCCGTTTTTGATTTCGTTTTTGTAGCGTGGAAAACGCCAAACCAATGAGTGGTGCGAATCATCGAGCCACTCGATGATGTCGATCAGTTCGTGACGTAACCGGTCAAACAAGCCCATGGTGTTTCATTCACTTTGCAAAGGGGACTCAAAGTGGCTCGGTTGCAAAAACCGAGCGTTCATTCCAGTCGGTGAAAATTCTATCGGACGGGCGATCAAACACCACCGCCAGGAATCATCCGTAATCTAACAAATCACCGAAGTTATTGGGGCTGCCGCAGTGTCGGATCCGCCGCCGATTGGCATTTGATCCCGCAATTTCCGAGGTGAAACGGCGGCTTGAAATCCTGCGGGTAGGATTCGATCGCGTTGCAGCTTAAATTCGCTGGTGTCAGAAGGGCACAAAGTGATCCAGCTTCGGGGCGCCGTAATTGTCTCAACAGGCAATTGTCTCAATGGGCAACGGGATCACGCCGATCGCAAAGGATTGACTGCTGGCGGCAACTGCCGGTATCGCGATTCAAAAATTTCTCATTCAACTTTGCCACGTCAGGCGAACGATTTGATGGCCAACGAAACACAAGACTTGTTCGCACCCAGCAAGAAACTGTATTTGCTTGACGGGATGGCGCTGCTCTATCGCGCACACTTCGCACTGATACGCAGCCCACGCTTCACTTCGGGCGGCCAATGCACGTCGGCCGTGTTCGGCATGTTGAACACCGTCACCGATATTCTGACCAAGCACGAACCGACTCACATCGCGTTTGCCTTCGATACCTCCGAACCGACTGAACGTCACAAGGCGTTTCCGGAATACAAGGCACACCGTGATGCGATGCCCGAAGACTTGGCGAGCCAGATTCCGCTGGTCGATCGATTGCTCGAAGCGTTGAACATCACCGTCATTCGCATGCCCGGTTACGAAGCCGACGACGTGATCGGCACCTTGGCACACCAAGCCCAAGCGGAAGGCTTTGAAACCTGGATGGTGACTCCGGACAAGGATTACCACCAACTGGTCACCGACCAGATCCACGTTTACAAACCGGGATCCAAAGGCGGGCAAGCGGAAGTGCTCGGCGTCGATGAGGTCTGCAAGCTCTGGGAGATCGATCGCGTCACGCAAGTGATCGATGTGCTCGGCTTGATGGGTGATGCCAGCGATAACATCCCTGGCGTTCCCGGCATCGGCCCCAAGACGGCCAAGAAACTGGTCAGCGAATTCGGCAGTGTCGAAGGATTGCTCGACAACGTCGACAAACTGAAAGGCAAACAGAAGGAACGCGTCGCCGAAAACCGCGAACAAGCCTTGCTGAGCAAAAAGCTCGTCACCATTCAGCTAGATGTTCCCACCGAAGTCGATTTGGAATCGCTTCGCTGCAAAGGGAACGATGAAGCCAAGCTACGTGAACTGCTGGTCGACCTCGAATTCGAAACCGTCGGCAAGCGGCTGTTCGGAAACTCGTTCTCCGCCGCATCCGCCCGGACTGCGGTTGTTCAGGAAAAACGCAAAAGCGAGATCCAGCAATCGCTGTTCGACGAGCCAGCCAATCAAAAAACACTCGCCGACGTCACCAAGACCTACCACACGGTAACGACCAAGAAAGCCCGAACCGATCTGATCAAACAGCTCCGCAAAGCCGACGCGTTTTGCTTCGACACCGAAGCAACGGGGCTGGATCCACGCACGGCCGAACCACTCGGCATCGCGATTAGCTTGCGCCCGCACGAAGCGTACTATGTTGTTTGCCCGAGTGACCCCGACGAGCGGCAGGCGATGCTTGAAGAGTTCGCCGATGTGTTAAGCGATCCCAAGATCACGAAGATCGGCCACAACCTGAAATACGATGTCTCGCTGCTGCGATGGCAAGGCATCAAGGTCGCGCCGCCTTTGTTCGACACGATGCTGGTGCATACAATCGCCGAACCGGAAATGCCACACGGGATGGACGCACTGTGTGAGCTGTACCTGAATTACAAACCGATTCCTACCAGCGACTTGATCGGCCCCAAAGGCAAAGAGCAGAAGTCGATGGCGGACGTGCCGCTGGAACAGCTTGCCGAGTACGCTTGCGAAGACGCCGATGTGACACTGCAATTGGCAGAGGTCTTGCGGACGGTGATGGAAGAGAACGAAGTGCAGCAGGTCTGCAATGACGTCGAATGCCCGCTGGTTCCCGTCTTGGTCGAAATGGAATTCAACGGGATCACTTTGGACACCGAATCGCTCGGCAAGTACGCGGAACTGTTGCAAACAGAAATCGACGACCTGCAAACGAAGATCTATGCCGCTGCCCAACACGAATTCAACATCGATTCGCCGAAGCAGCTTGGCGTGGTTTTGTTCGAAGAATTGAAGCTCGAAGAAAAGCCCAAGAAAACCGCGACGGGACAGTACTCAACGCGTGAAGCCGAGCTAGAACGGCTGAGCGGCAAACATGAAATCATTCGTGACGTGCTGGATTACCGCAACGCCCGCAAGCTGAAGTCCACCTACGTCGACCAACTGCCCGGCGCGGTCAATCCCGAGACCGGGCGACTGCATACTCATTACAGCCAAACGTGGACGGCGACGGGGCGACTGCAGTCCAACGACCCGAACTTGCAAACGATCCCCGTCCGTAAAGAACGCGGCCGTGAAATCCGAGCCGCGTTTGTCCCGCGTTCGGAAGATCACCTGATCCTGTCAGCTGACTACTCGCAAATCGAACTGCGAATCATGGCCGAGCTCAGCCAGGACGAGGCGATGATGTCCGCGTTTATCAACAACGAAGACATCCATACGGTGACCGCGTCAAAGGTCTACAAGGTCGATCCGGATGACGTCACGCGTGAGATGCGTGCGAAAGCCAAGACGGTGAACTTTGGGATCATCTATGGCATCAGCGCATTCGGTCTGCAGCAGCGATTGAACATCCCGCGTGCCGAAGCAAGTGACTTGATCAACAACTACTTTGAAAAGTACCCCGGCGTGCAGCGATACATCGATTCGACCATCGAGTTCGCTCAAGAGCACGGTTTTGTCAAAACCAAAACGGGACGCCGTCGCTTTGTGCGCGACATTACGAGCCGGTCACGCAATTCAAAAGCGGCCGCCGAACGCTTGGCGATGAACAGCCCAATCCAAGGGACCGCCGCGGACATGCTGAAGCTGGCAATGATCAACGTCGCCGATGGATTGAAAGCCGGAGGCTTCGAAACCAAAATGTTGCTGACCGTGCATGACGAATTGGTGTTCGACATGCTCAAGAGTGAAGCCGATCAGGTCATGCCCGTGATCGAAGCGGCGATGAAGAACGCACTGCCAATGGAAGTCCCGATCTTGGTTGAGATGGGTACCGGAAAAAACTGGCTGGAAGCGCACTAGCCGTTGGCCGGCGAAGGATCGCGGGGAGAGTTCACGCGGGGTGGCTCTTACGGAGGCACCATGCAAGCTATCTCGCCCAGCCTGGCGGGCTGGGACGGTTTCTGCTTACGAGAGGCAGTGGAGTGGGCAGGCGGAGCCTGCGAGACATGGTGTGGCGAGGCGGGAGCCTCGTCACAAGTTTGACGTGTCCTACATGTCGCACATGCCGCCGCCACAGCAGCGTGGCGCACCGCAGCTTGGGCTGGCGGTCGGCAGACTCTTGCTGCCGTTCATGTTGGGAGCTGCCGTAGCGCTCATTAGCCGGGTCAGCTTGTGGCTGCCACAATCGGGGCACTCGGCTTTTTCATCGGGATTGCGGACCAGAACTTCGACGGCTTGATTGCACTCGGGGCATTCGTATTCGTACAGTGGCATTGCAAAATCCAATCTTCGAGGTGATGAGACGCCCAGTATTTTTGTCGACAGGACGAGGCTGGCAAGCTCAGAAAATCAAACAAGGTCCCGAAATGAAACGTGACGCGGTACGACAAATCGACAAGATTGCAATCGACGAATTTGGGATCGCTGGTGTGGTGTTGATGGAAAACGCCGGGCGCGGGGCGGCCGAGAGAATCCTCGCCCGAACGCCACCCGAAACGCCAGTTGGGCTGCTCTGCGGCGGGGGGAATAACGGCGGCGATGGCTACGTGATCGCCCGCCATCTGGAACTTGCCGGCCGGACGGTACGGGTAATCTCGCTCGTCGAACTGGAAAAGCTCCGTGGCGACGCGGCGATTAACGCGTCGATCGCATCCAAGGCGGAGATCCAAATCGAGGTGGCCCGCAACGAAAACGAGCTAAAAGACTTGCTGCGGCCCAGCGATTGCCTCGTTGATTGCATGCTGGGCACCGGGGCATCCGGTGAACCACGTGGGCTGTTCGGCAATGCGGTTCGGCTGGCAAATCAATTGCCAGGCTATCGTGTCGCGATCGACATCCCCACAGGCCTCGACTGCGACACCGGTGTGCCGAGCCAGACGACGTTTCGCGCCGACCTGACAATCACCTTCGTGGCCGCCAAAGAGGGTTTCGCCAACCCTGATGCTGCAGGTGTCTTGGGCGAGGTAGACGTGGTTGGGATCGGTGTCCCAAAATGCCTGTTGGAGCAGTTCGGGGTGTTTTGAAAAAACTTGATTCCCGCTATCGTGCCCCCTCCGATGATTTAACGATCGTCAGACTTTCCCCAACCGAAATACGCCGAGGTCTCTGAAGTGGCTACCGTAATTGAAGCATCCCCGCTGGATTTCCCGATGACGGATGCCCTGCGATTCCTTCCCGAAGGCCCCTACCAGAACGGTGCCGGCAAGTTTTCCTGGGTCGGGATTCAACACGGAAGCGACGTGACGTTTGGCAGCCTGAACCGTTACGACTTCACCACCGGCGAAAACGTTTCGATGGACCTGCCTGGACGCCCCGGATTTGCGTTCCCGTGTCGTACGGAAAACAAATATGTCGTCGGATGCGAACGGACCCTCGGCTACTTTGACGTTTCCAACGGCAGCTGGGAACCGTTTTGTGAAGGCGTCGACCAAGCGGTTGAAAACACCATCATCAATGACGGCTTGGCATACAAAGACAACCTGATCTTCGGCTGCAAAGACCTGGAGTTCGCCACCAAGAAAGCTGGCCTCTATCTGTACCGCGGCAGCGATTCGAAACTGATCTGCCTCCGCGACGACCAGATCTGCAGCAACGGTAAATCCGTCGTCGAGCAAGACGGAAAGCTGTTCTTGATCGATACCGACTCGCCCACGCGCACCGTCGTTCGTTACGCGCTGGACATCGCGGCCGGCACGCTTGGCGAGCCAGAAGTCGTTTTGGACCTGACCGAAGATCCCGCCGTACCTGATGGATCGATCCTGACACCAGACGGCAAGAGCATCATCGTTTCGATGTTCCTTCCGAGTGCTGGCCCGTTCGGCGAAACTCGGCAGTACTGCTTGGCGACTGGCGAATGCGAGCGCGTGTGGCGTACCCCATTGTCGACGCAAAACACTTGCCCGGCATTGGTCGAGTACCAGGGCAAGCTGATGTTGATCATCACCACCGCTGTCGAGCACATGACCAAGGAAGACCAGGCAGTTTGCTCGAACGCCGGCAAGCTCTTCATTGCAGAAACGGACTTCGATCCTGCCGCGTGGGCACCGCCAGCCTACGACGCCTAGTTCAAGCCACTGGCTTGCATCACGAGGCTTAATCAGGCTTCTCGCCCTTGCGGAAATATTCCGCAGGGAACGGGGCCTGCGAGGAATGCTTCGGGTGCCGCCACGGGAACACGGGCCCGCGATCTTCGAGCAGTGGAATCTCTTTGCCGCCGGACTGCTCCAGCAACGCCCATAGCTTGGCGTTCATTTCTTTGACGCGATCAGCGTGCCGGGGATCGTCAATCAGGTTGTGCATCTCCGCCGGATCGCTCGTCAGGTCATACAGCTCGTCGCGATCCCACAGCCCGTGGCAGCGAATGTATTTCCAGCGGCCACCGATCACCGCGTGCAGCGTTGGCGTGTGCGGGTAATTGCGTTCCCAGTAATACTCGTAAAGCAACTCCCGCTCGCCGTCGGCAACGTCCGGCTTGCCGTTACAGATCGCTTGCCAAAAGCTTCGCCCATCGGCCTTCGAAAGCGACGGGGCTCCGGCCGCTTCAAGTAGCGTTGGGCCAACATCGATGTTGGCGACAACACTGCCGAAGGGCTTGCCAGCCGGTATGGTTCCCGGCATCCGCATCAGCAATGGAACCCGCGCACTCGCTTCGTAAGCGACGCGTTTATCAATCAAACCGTGGTCACCAAACTGGAACCCGTTGTCGCCCATGTAAACGAACAGCGTGTTATCGCGAATGCCTTCGGCCTTCAGGTAAGCATCGATCGCGCCAACGCTGTCGTCGACAGCCAGCAGCGATTCACAGTAGCGTCGGTAGTAAACCTCGGGTGAAAAGTCAGCAAGGTTGTAGCCAAAGTCGACGCCGTGGCGGCTATTGCGTTGATTGCGAACCCACATCGGCAAGTTGCCCTGTCGCATCGCATCGACACTCGGGATCTGGATCGGCAGAGGTTGGTTGTCGTAGCGACCGCGATGACGATCGGCGGGAACAAAATCGGCATGCACGCCTTTATGGCTGACATAGATAAAGAACGGCTTGTCGGTGCCGCGCCCTCGTAACCACTCAAGTGCATAGTCGGTCAACTCGTCAGTGATGTAGCCTTTTTGTTCAACACGTTCGCCGTTGACGTTCAGCCCATCGTAGGTCGTTTGAGGGACCTCACGCGTGGTGCCATGTCCGTCTGGCCAATAGGTCCCCTGGCCCTTGAATGCGACCCAGTGGTCAAACCCGCGCTGCGGATCATCGATGTCGCCGCCCATGTGCCATTTGCCAAAGAACGCCGTTTGATAGCCAGCCCGTTGCAATTGCTGCGGAAAGAAAACGAGGCCCGGATCGACTGGGTGATAATTGTCGACGACGTGATGGTTGTGCGCGTACTGGCCGGTCAGGATCGAAGCCCGGCTGGGTGAACACAGTGAAGTCGTAACATAGGCCCGAGTCAGCATCGCGCCTTCGCGAGCGATCGCATCCATGTGCGGCGATTCGATGAACGGGTGCCCGGCTGCGCCAAGGCAATCGAAACGGTGGTCATCGCACAGCACGAAAACGATGTTCGGCGGTTGGCCAGGCTGCTGTTGGCCAGGTTGCAGTTGCTCTGGCGTTGGTGCGGCGCAGCAAGGAACTGTTGGCAGTGCGGTGGCTAACAAACCGGCGGCCAGCATCACTGCGGCAGTGACAATGCGCATGGGCGTTCACGCTTAAGTTGGGGCGGGGATGGAGGGCCCCAAAGCGTACACGACTGAGACGCGAAAGCAATCAACCGGACCGATCAGGTGGTGGTCCGGTGTTGCTTAGGCTGATGAGTCAAAGAGACCGGTGGAACTAACGTTCTCGGTAAGTGATACGACCTTTGGTGAGGTCATAAGGAGAAAGCTCGACGCGGACTTTGTCGCCCGGGACGATACGGATGAAGTGTTTGCGCATCCGTCCTGCGACGTGCGCCATGACTTCATTACCGGTTTCCAGTTGGACTCGGAACCGAGTGTTTGCGAGGGCCTGCGTAACAGTACCCTCGACCTCGAAAGCTTCTTCTTTTTTACCCAAGAGTTTATCCAGAGGTTATCGTTTGCTGAACTGGACGCCGCGACGGGCACCACGCAAACCAGGCTTCTTTCGTTCCTTCATGCGGGAATCGCGGGTCAGGAAGCCACCATCGCGAAGTGCGTCATGGAGTGCTTCGTCAAAACTGACCAGTGCACGGGCCAATCCCATGCGGACGGCACCGCTTTGGCCGGTCAAGCCGCCACCGCTGACGCGGACGATCACGTCAACTTTGTCAGCCAGCTCAACAGCGGCCAACGTTTCGACCACGGCCTTTTGGTCTTGGTCGTTCACAAAGTACTCGTCGAGTGGACGCCGGTTGATGGTGACTTTGCCATCGCCTTGGCGAACACGGACGCGAGCGACGCTGCTTTTGCGTCGGCCGGTACCCAACGAATCGCCGTTAATTTTGTCTTTTTTGACCAGGGTCATCAGTACAGTTCGTCAAAAAGGTAAGTGGATCGTTTGGATGCCGCAGCACTAACCAACTTTCTTGCTGGTGCGCTTCATCGGTTGGGGATTTTGTGCCGAGTGTGGATGCTCGGTGCCGGCGTAGATTTTCAGCTTTTTCAGCATTTGGCGAGCCAGCTTGTTCTTCGGCAGCATCCGGCGAACCGCGTGGTAGATCAAATCTTCTGGCTTGCGTTCTTGGCGATCGCCATAGCTTTCCAGGCGAAGCCCTGGGTAGCCGGTGTACCAGGTGTAGTGACGAACGTCCATCTTGCGGCCGGTCATCGCGACTTTGTCAGCATTGGTGACAATCACGAAGTCGCCGCAATCAACGTGCGGGGTGTACTCGGGGCGGTGTTTGCCCATCAGGATGACAGCGATGTCGCTTGCCAGTCGTCCGAGCACCTCGTCACTGGCGTCGACAACATGCCAGCTCTTTTCGACTTGGCCCGGTTTGGCCACGTAGGAACGTTGCACGGTCACGGAATTGTTCTGCGGTTAATGTTCGGTATACGGTAATCGCGCGTTCAGCCATCATCGGGTTGACCGCACGGGTCGGGGGCCAGCTCATCCCGGATCGCAAAGGCCCGTGTGCTTGGGCATTGCTTATCAGGGCATCGCCATCGCGACCGGATCCATGGAGTGTCCGCGTCGAATTGATTTCGATCTATCACGCAGACGCCGCTTGCGACAGTTCGACCGACGGGAGATTAGCGACCGCCTTGGAGGGGTGCCTTGCCTGTCGAACCGGAGCTGATCCGCCACAGGAACCGACGGTTTTCGGGCCTCGGGCGGAGAATTCGGAAGGGTATCGACCCATGCTCGGATCGGCAAGGGCTTTTTGCGAAATAAACACCACCAGATCGCGATCCCAGCGTCGAACGCCCCCCAATTCACTATCCGTTTCGGACAGAATTACGCTCGACATTATCGATTTAATCAATATCAAGGGAAATGCTGGCAATGTGAAGGGGGCTACCCCGCACGCATCTTCAAGCCTTGCGCGGCTATCCATTCTCGGCCCGAAACTCGCGCAAGTATTCCTTGAGATGCAGCTTCTTTCGAGCGCTGTCGCTGGTCATGTAGCGAATGCTGCCAAACACCGGTCGCTTCGGCCCCCAGGCTCGATCGTATCGCCCCAACACCCAGAAAATGCCGCTGTATGAATTTGGGTCGCGACCATCGAGCGCGTACTTGTTGTTCAAGTGGATCATGATCTCCAAGGCCCGATCGACCGACTTGGTCCAGTGCAATATTTTTTTGCCCCAAAGCATGCGGATGTAGTTGTGCATCATGCCTTGGCGGACGAGCTGTCGCTGGCCGGCGTTCCATAGCTCGTCGTGCGTGTCAGCGTTTTCGAACTGCTCAAGGCTATACGTCACCGGACGCTCGTCATCGGCTGTCTCCCGAATGGACTTTCGGGCCCAGTCCGGCAATGAGTCCAGCTTGTCGTACCGATCGGGCTCGCGGAATGACATGTTGAACCCCATTTCACGCCACGTCAGCACTTGGTCCAAAAAGCCTTCGGTGGATTCGCTGGTGTTCCAAAAGTCATGGTTTTTGCCGTTCGCCTTGGAGGTCTGGTCCGGCGTCCAGTCTTCGTGATCGAGCACACGCTGGACGATTTCGTGCGCGGCGATATGGCCAAAATGCAAGTGCGCGCTCAGTTCCGTTGTCGCGTGCTCGTCAGGATGATTCCGCTGTTCGCCGTAGTCGCCCAGCCGACGTTTTAGGAATCGATCCAAGCTTTTCCCTGCCGCGTCGCTGCCACCGGTTAGCACCGGGCTTGGGGCAACGTCATGGTCGATCGGGATTTTGGACAGCCCGTCTTTATCCAGCAGCTCCTTGAAATCAGCAGGTTTCCAACGCTTCGTCACCTCTGCGGGCAACTTGTCGAGCGTCGGTAGCTTGATTCGCGAAAGCGGCGTGGATTTTGGGAGCTCGGTTAAGCAATCCAGGATGTTTTTTTGCATCCAGCGGCGATAGCTGTGCGCGACGGTAAATGTTCGATCGGGCATCCGCAGCGGGACCACGCCGTTGGTATCGACGACTTCCAGCGGCACAGGCAACCGGTCTTTTACGGCGGTGATCAGGTTGGGCAGAAAGAAACAGGGGTACTCGTCAGTCACCACCGTCGCGGCGGACTTTGCCAGCGTCAGTAGCAGCGGTGATCCTTCACCCGGTTTCGGTTCGACGTAGGGAAAGTACGTCGCGGGCTTGTCTTCTAACTCGGCCGCATTGTCACGCATCCCTTCGATGATGAATCGGTGAATTCGATCACTGGCCCACTGGTAGCGAACACGCACAGGCTCAAAAATCACGAGCGGAAGCGACAGCTCTTTGGCCCGGTAAATCGCGTGTTCGAGAGAAAAGTTGTAGCGGATACGCCGGGCGGACGTCATCCAGTGCAACACATACTGGGCATCCGGATTGATCGCCTTGTCGTTGGCTTGGGTCAGTCGAATTTCTGGAATCGGATTCATCGGCGTGATCACTGCGGTCCGTGCTTGAATTAAAGTCGTCGCACACCATTCTTCCATGGCGACAACCAAGCTTGAAAAGCTATCGGTTAATATCAGCCGACCAGTAACGATGGTAGTGGGGAACGCGATCCCTGCATCAATTGACAGAACGGACCCAAACTTTGACACGACATCGACTGCGAAATCGACTGCGAAATCAGCTGCGAAAAAGACTACCGCTGCTCATCACACTGCTCGCTATCGGGCTAAGTGCGGTGGCCTATGTCGTGGGCCTCGCATACGTGCAGTCGAAGGTCTACGCGTTCTACGAATTCGAAGACCTCATCCGGCCGCGGTTGGTTGACGTAATCATGGCGTCGTGGTTGGTGTATTTCTGCAGCTCGATTGGCAGTTTCTTAAACGTGGTCGCATGGCGGATGCCGCGTGGCGAAGGCATCGGTGGTCGCTCCCATTGCCCACGATGCAACGCGACGCTTCGCAAGCGTGACAACGTGCCAATCCTGGGGTGGATTTCTTTGCGTGGACGCTGCCGGACATGTTCGCTGCCGATCTCGCGGCGGTACCCGATCGTGGAAGCGGTGGTAGGCGTGACGCTGACGCTGGTGGGGATATCCGAACTGTATTCACTGGCGCTGCCGGCTCAGTTTGTGCATGCCCATTCCGGTCCGATGTGGGCACCAAGCATTGGACCCATTTTGATCACGATCCTTTCCTATCATGCGGTCGTCGTCAGCACCTTGTGGGCGATGGCATTGATCCGTATCGATGGTGTTCGCTTGCCGAACAAACTGCTGGCGTTCGCGGCGATCGCGGTTGCCATTCCGGTGCTCGCCTATCCCATGCTGATGGTTGTCCCTTGGCAGGCGAATCGACCGTTTCACTGGAGCCCAGAGGGGCTGTACTTTGACGCATTGATGCGGGTGATCACGGCGATCGTTGCGGCGGCCTTTGTCGGACGAGTTCTCGCCAAAGGTTTGTGTCCAACAGCGGATCTAAAGCTGGATCCGCTGGGCAAGGGGACGTCGCGACTGGTGGACTTGATCGCGATGTTGGTGGTCGCGGCACTGGCGGTTGGCTGGCAATCGTTTCCGGCTCTGGTCGTTGTCGCCGGAATACTGGCGTTCGTGCTTCGACCGCTTTTGCGGACCATCCCGATCAACGATGGGCCCAAAGGCCAGATCCAAAGCCGCGGGATGATCGAAGCGTTTTCGTTTGCGTTGCCATTTGCATTGACGTTGCATTTGGCATTTTGGCGGGTGCTATGGAGCTTTCCCTACTGGCCCAGCGACCAAAGCGAACGCTGGGTTATTATCGCTTGGTCGATGGCAGTTCTGACACTGCCGCTTTTCTTGCGTGAGCCTCGGCAGGTCGCTTCGGTAGAGTCACCAGAGGAAGTAACTGACGACGAAGATGATCTCGAGTTCGATGACGTCACCGATGCATCAGCCGAAGAACTGCCACAGCATAGCGGCGAACGAAAACCCGACGAAGGAAATGCATGTCGAGATGATCCCCCAGGTTCGTAGCGTCTGCCCTTCGCTCATCTTGAAGTAACGTGAGATCATCCAGAACCCGGAGTCGTTGACGTGTGAAAATCCGGTCGCACCGGCAGCGATCGCGACGGCGATCAACGCAAGCTGTGGCTGTGACATTCCGACCGTGAAGTTGCCCATCAACCCGGCGGCCGTCAACATCGCGACGGTGGCTGAACCCTGAGCAATTCGGATCAAGGTCGCAAACACCCAGGCGAGCAATAGCACCGAGATTCCCGAGTCGGCAAACATGATCTCCATCGCGTCGGTGATGCCGGTCGCTTTCAAGACGCCTTTGAAAACGCCCCCGGCACCGGTGATCAGGATGATGATTCCGGCGGGGCCGAGTGCCTTGGTCGAGATTTCAAGCAACGTGTCGCGATCCACACCGCGTCGTGCGCCGAGAAAGTACAACGCGATGATCGTCGCCAGCAACAATGCGATCACGGGGTGGCCGAGAAACGAGATCAACTGCATCGGAAGCGGGCTGTCAGCGAGTAGCTGCGACAGCTGTGCGTTGCGATCATCGCGGGTCAGGCCCTCGGGCAGCCCAGACGCATACCATTGTTCGACGATGGTGTTCGCCAAGATCATCCCGATCGGCAACCCGATCAACGCCAAGATGAATCCGACCGATGGCAGTTCGATTCGCGAGTCCTCGATAAATTCCTCCTCCGGCAGCGTGATCTCCACGCCTTTGCTGAGCCAAATGCACAGCGGAGGTCCACAGATCAAAGCAGTGGGCAGGCCAACCAGCACGCCGAACAGGATCACCCATCCCAAGTTGACGCCTAGGAAATAGGCGACTGCGACGGGGCCTGGCGTGGGAGGGACGAAGCCGTGTGTGACGGCTAACCCGGCGACCAATGGTAATCCAAAGTGTAAGAATGGTCGCTTGGTATCACGTGCTAGGGCGTATAGCAAAGGAGCCAAGATCACCAACGCGACGTCTAAAAACACCGGCACCGAGATGATGAAACCGGTCAGTAGCATGGCCCACGGGGCATGCTTGGCACCGAATTTTTTCACCAAATAATTGGCCAGCGATTGTGTGCCGCCACTGTGTTCTAGAATTGCGCCAAAGATCGCGCCGACGCCGATGATCGTCGCAATAAACCCTAACGCGCCCCCCATGCTGTTGACGATCGTGTCAGCAACTTGTGTTAGCGGGACCGCATCGGGATTGACGAGACGGCTGGATGCGGCGACCAACACCGAAACAATCAACAGTGCCAGAAACGCGGACAGCTTTAGCCACAGAATCAACACCAACAATAGTGCGATCCCAATCGCCAATAGCGAGATCAGCGGTGCGGGCTGCAACGTGGTGCTCTCTACAGCGCTCTCCACAACGGCTGCCGGATCGGCTTGTGCCAACGCAAGTGCGTCCGAGAGGGTGAATCCGATCAGGTCCGGCAATCCGAATAGGGAAGCATCGATCAAGGTTGGCACCGATGGAGAAGCGTGAGAGAAAAGGCGGGCAAGGGGCAAGCAGGGCCGGCGGATATTCTAGCGAAATTCATCAAACCATTGATTGACGTTCGCAATGGTCGCTAATTTTGCCGTTTCAACTGCGAGGGAAGGCCTGCGAGTCTAGGCAGGCGTTCTGTAACGGTCAAGTTTTGTGCCTGATGGGCGAACGTAGGCTTGCCGATACAATGGTGCCACGAATTATCTTTCCAATTACAAGGACCTCCGGTCGACAATGACTTCCACGACCAAGCTATCCGATCATTTTCGCAGTGGCGGCTGCCCGATTTCGTTCGAACTTTTTCCTCCCAAGACGGAAAAAGGCATGCAGTTGCTGGAACAAAACGTTGAACGTCTGAACCAATTCAAACCCGCGTTTTTCACCTGCACTTACGGCGCCGGCGGTTCGACCCAGTCCAAAACGCTGGATGTCGTCGAACGTGTTGCAAAGATCACAGGCTTGCCAGTCGCAACCCACCTCACCTGTGTCGGCTCGACCGTCGAACAACTCTGTGACTACCTCCGTGAAGCCAAACGCCGCGGGGCCGATTACATCGTCGCACTTCGTGGCGACCCGCCACAAGGCAGCGACGAATTCCAAGCGGTCGAGGGTGGCTTGCGTTATGCCAACGAACTGGTCGAGCTGATCCGCAAAGAATTCGCACAAGAGTTCGGGATCGCAGTTGCCGGCTATCCGGAAACGCACCAAGAAGCTGTCGACGCCAAAACCGATCTCGAAAACTTGAAACGCAAAGTCGACGCCGGCGCTGACATCGTCGTGACACAGTTGTTCTATGACAACGATGACTTCTACCGATTCCGCGACGAATGCGATCGCCTGAAAATCGATGTGCCAATCATCCCCGGCATCCTGCCGGTGACGAACTTCCAGCAAGCCGAACGGATCGCCGGACTTTGCAAAGCCCGCATCCCCGAATCACTGACCAACGCGATGAATGTGGCGGACTGCGATGAAGAGCAGTTCGCGATCGGCGTCGAACATGCTCGCGAGCAAACTATCGACCTGATGAATAACGGCGTCGCCGGCATTCACTACTACGTGCTCAACAAAAGCGAAGCTGCCGAGAAAATGCTCGAAGGACTCTCGCTCGGACAAACGTCTTAAGCGTTGTTCGATTCAGTCTCCAAAGTCGATTCTGCAGTCGATTCAGAGTCGGCTGAGGTGTCGATCCCGGCAGCGGTTGCCAACTCGTCCATGAATCGCTCGCGATCAACGGGTGAGACGAGGTAGAACCGTGATGCGGTCGAGATTTTGACGCGCCGCAGCGACAGCGCCGGCGCGCTCAACCAACTGCCGCTCTTCTCGATCTGCTTGATCTGTGACAGCGGCACACGTGTCATGATTAGCCCACAGCGAATCGACAAGGTATCGCCTGTGATCGTGTAGCGACACGGGATCACCAATAGTCCGGTGATCAACAGCACCCCCGCCCCGGTCAGTAAGCACACCAACGCTTCTTGTTGCTTGCCTTGGTTCAGCGCGACTGCGGTAACAACCACACAGATAGCGGGGCCCAGCATCAATAGCACCGCTAGCCACCAATCGACAGCTGAAGAGTACACGACCCGTCGCGATTGATCCGACGTGACGCCCGGTTGCGATTTATCCATCTGCTGCTGTTACTCTCTCGGTTTGCCAAATCGTTTCAGCGTGGGCTGGCCAACGTGGGCCGATTGCGGATCAAGCGAATCTGTGTCAGCGCGATCCGTGGCAAGATGATGCTGACGACAATCGCCACACACAACGTACCCCACGAACTGTATTGTTGCAGATCACTGGCGGACTGCGAGCGACCGTCGGCGTGTGAGTTTACCGCCGCATTGGACGCATAGACGTAAAGCAATTGTGGGAATGCGGCAAGGAACGCGGCAACGATGTACGGCGTCCGCTTCGCCCCAACCGCCCCCATGGTGTAGCTGATAATCGTGGTGGGGATGGGTGACAAGCGAATCAGCAGATGCAGGTAATACCCGGCGCCGCGTGCCATGTGCGCTAGAATTTCTGGCAAGGCCGCGTCCGCTGCGGGCCCGTTCTCTAACGCCGCAGCAGCATCGTTCTCGGCGTTCCCAATTTGCCTTCGGATGGGCCAACACCAGCGAGCCAAATGGTAATTCACGATCGCGGCCGTTACCGCAGTTAGCACCAGCACCAAGCACGCCGTTGGCAGCGGGAACAGGGCCCCGGCAGTCAAACTGACCAACGTTTTGGGGATCATCATCGCCATGCAAAGCGTGCCGAGCACGATAAAAACAGGCACCGCGAACTCAGGGCGGTGACTCAATCCGAGATCTTGCAAAGAATTCACGACCGATTCGGGCGTCCATCCGGCCAAATACAAAGCCAGCCCACAGCTGATCAATACAAGCGGTAAGACGGCTGTCAGGCGTCGCATTCGTTTCGAATCGAACGTGGTCGAGGAAGGTCTAGGAAAAAGCGAGGCATTGATCGTCTGCTACGACGGCCTTGCAGTCGTTTGTGTGGCTCGGGCATAGTAACAGTATGAACGTGATTGCCAAGCAAGTCGAATCGAACGCCTACCCCCAGCAGGAGGCCCAGCGGAAGGACCGTCGATTCGATTGGCAGACGCCGCAGTGCACCCGCTGGCAACAGGCCAACCTGTTCCGCAACCCCTTTGGTGAACTCGATCGCAACGAGCGGGCTGAGCTAGCCGTCGTGGACTTGGAGGAATTGGTTCGATCGGTCGGTAACCGTCAACCCGATGGCAGCCTTCGGTTCGAAGGACACAAAGCGTTCCAATTGTTGGGGGAGTGCGGCCGAGGGAAGACGTCTCGATTGTTAGCCGTGTTGCGGCACGTGCCGGATGCGGAGTATGTGTACTTGCCAGAGGATCAGCCCTGCCCGGCGATCCCCTGGGGCTGGCCACTAGTGATTGACGAAGCGCAGCGATTGCCACGTCGCATCCGTCGCGAGGTATTTCGCAGTGGCGTGCCGCTGATCTTGGCCACTCACCGCGACCTTACGCCGTCGCTGCGTCGCGCGGGTTACTCGGTGACCAGCGAACGAATCGGCTTGACGCTGACCCCCGAAAAATTGATGACGATTCTGAACCGCCGAATCGTCGCTTCCAAACGAAACGATCACCTTCCGATACCCACCATCACGGCCGCCGACGCGGCTCGTTTGATTCAGCAATTTGGGACGGACGTACGGGCGATCGAAAGCTATTTATATGACGTCGTACAGCAACGAGTAGAGACAGATGCCGAAGTGCGATTTATCGATTGAGCTGGACGAGCCGGAACGGATCTACCGTACAGGCGACAAGGTGCGTGGGACGGTGTCTGTTGAAACGGATGACAGCGTGAAGTGTAAAGGCCTGACCGTCACCTCAGGCTGGCGAACGCATGGTCGTGGTAACGTCGCCAAGGGCACCGCCGAAACGGCAACCGTCTTTGCCGGTTTGTGGGAAGCCGGCCAACGCGAATCCTATCGCTTTGAGCTTGAGGTCGCCGACTGGCCGCCCACATATTACGGCAACTATGTCAATGTCGAACACTTCATCGATGCACGTGTGAAAATTCCTTGGGCGTTCGATCCCAAGGCGTCGCACGAGTTCACCGTTCGTCCCTTGCAAGCACCCGCTGCGGCCTACGACGGGTCGCGAGAGCCGTCCGGTTGTTTTGTGAAAGCGTTCATCGCGTTCGTCGTGATCGGGATGGTGTGGGTATTTGTGGGAGCGCTCGCGGCCTTCATCGCAATCCCTTGGGTCGGAACGGTCATCGCCCTCGTCGCGATTCCGCTAACGCTGTTGATCGCAGCAAAAACAGTCCTGCCAATGCTGATGCTCGGCAAGGTTCACTCCGAACTCGTTGACGACTTTGTCACGCCAGGAGAAAACGCGAAGGTCAAGCTGTCGTTTCAGCCACGTCGCAACGTCAGCATCAATCAAATCAGCGCGACGCTGACCGGAGCCGAAGTCTGTGTCAGTGGCAGCGGCAGCAACCGCACCACGCACCGGCACCAGTTTTTCGAAAGCAAGCACGAGTTGCTTTCGGAAACCACTTTGCAAGCCGGCAACCGTCGCGAGTTTGATCTCGCGATCCCGATCCCCGGCGACGCGCCGTATTCATTTGACTTGTCCGACAATGATTTGAAGTGGACGATCAAGTTGCACATCGACTTGCCGCGTTGGCCCGATTGGAGTCGTGAGCTGAATGTCCATGTGCTTCCTAACGGATCGGTCGCCCCAGACTTGGATCCGAGGTTGGATCCTCTGACAAGTGATCTCGACACCGACGAATCCGCTTTGCACGAGAGCGAGGTTGTTGCCGCAGCGCCGCCGACCGACGGTGAAATCACTTTTGCCGAAACCGCAACGCACCTTTGGCAATCTCGTCACAACGAAAGCCAAGTTGACTTGCTGGTCGAAGCCGTCCTGGGGATGACGTTTGACATGTCCGTGTTCGTCGAACGGCGACTGTTGTATAGCGGTCGAGAAGACCCACACGTGTATCCCAACGGATACGCCGTCTGGGCTCGTCACGACAACCCGCCGTTACCGCTGGTGTTGTATGTCCCACACGAGCTGGCTGACGAATTTGAACAAGCCGGCCGGGACAAGTGGCCCATCCGGGGCACGGTTGTCGGTTGGGATCGCGAGCACGACCGGCTGCAGGTGAAGGTGATCGACTAAGCAGGGCGACCGGTCGGGTCGAAACGGCTGGGGCGAAACGGCTGGCGAACCATGCTCCGCCACTAGCGGGGAGATTTCGCCAGCCCTAGGAAAGGATTCCAACAGCTAATAAACTCGTGCCTCAAGCTCCCGCATTCTTTCCCGATCACCGTAGCCACTGCTGACACATGCCGCGTCCACGAGTTCTCGTTCTTCGTGCCCCAGGCACCAATTGTGATGAAGAAACTGCCTACGCGTTTGAGCGTGCCGGTGCCGAATGCGAGCGGGTCCACGTCAACCGTTTGGCGGAAAACGCCGCACTGAAGGACCGTTATCAGATCCTGTGTGTGCCTGGCGGATTCAGCTATGGCGATGACATCGGCGCAGGCCGCATTCTAGCGACGCGGCTGCAAAACCACCTCGCCGATCTGGTCGACACCTTCGTCCACGGAAAAGGCGATCGCTTGGTTTTGGGAATCTGCAACGGGATGCAAGTTCTGATGCGGCTGGGCGTGCTGACCGAAGACGTCTCTGCCGCCGGCGGCGAAAAGCCCGCCACGTTGACCTGGAACAACCACGGCCGCTTCGAAGACCGCTGGGTCCACCTCGCCACCGACAGCAACGGCGAAGAGAACAGCAAGTGTGTGTTCCTGCGTGGCATCAAGCAAATGTACCTGCCGATGGCACACGCCGAAGGCAAATTCGTCGCCAAGAGTGACGCCGTCCTGGACGAACTGAAACAGGCCGGACGGCTTTGCCTGCGGTATTCCCAAGACGCCGATTCCGGTGTGCAAGACGACCTGATCGATTTCCCGGCCAACCCCAACGGCGCCGATGCCAACGTCGCCGGCGTTTGCGATGCCAGCGGGCGAGTTTTTGGTTTGATGCCGCACCCCGAGCGTCACATCGATCCGACTCAGCACCCGTTCTGGACCCGCCGTACCGAACAACCCGCCGTCGGCGATGGATTGGCAATGTTCCAAAACGCAGTCAGCTGGTTCGAATAAGCCGCAGGCTTGCCAAACCTAGCCAGCTGGCTCCTCCCTTCTTTATTCGCCAGTTGGTTTTCCACAGCACATCCGGGGCGATGGTCGGCATCGCCCTCGTTGGATTGGCTGTCGAGTGTTCTTCGAATCGGCCTCTTGCCGGTCACTCAAGTGGCTCAGTTTCCCGGGCGTTCCCGTGTCAAATAAGTCGGCGCCGCGTCCTGCGTGCCTTTTCCTGGGCCACAGTGCTTTCTGGGGCGTTGTGCATTCTGGGGAACTGTGCGCCAGCTTCTTGGGATCTCCCACGCGGGTCGCGGTTCTTCACTGATCTGGCTTGTGCTTCGCGTCAAATCGTCCTCGCCAAGAGTATTTGCGCACGACGCCGGAGGTTTTTCACATGACGTGTTTAATCTTCGCGAAAGATGTCTGCATCCGTACAGATTCTATCGACAATGCCTTGCCTCCTGCGAACGATGAAGCCTAGCTTGGCTGTTCGACAAACAGAGGCTCAGGCTGATGGAAACGGTTCTCAGAGGCTCTTTGTTAGCGGTTGTCATTGTTCCGTTACATTGAGCAAAAGCAACTTTCGTCCAGATCCGATCAAACCGATCTGCGAGGATGGCGACGCGTGAAACGGCGACAGGATTCCAGTCCTGGTGCCACGCGAATTGATATTTCTGGGGGTACGTGCT
This sequence comes from Rhodopirellula sp. MGV, assembly GCF_002251265.1. Lineage (NCBI taxonomy): Bacteria > Pseudomonadati > Planctomycetota > Planctomycetia > Pirellulales > Pirellulaceae > Rhodopirellula > Rhodopirellula sp. MGV. The sequence continues at coordinate 113,547 of NZ_NPDI01000005.1, forward strand.
TCATCATGCTTAGGTAGACTGTTTCGTGGCGGAGTAATTTCACGCACAGTTGAATTGCTACTGCCTTCCTTCCCAACCAAATCACTCCGATCTCTTTCCAGCCCCACCTCAGAGGTTCTTCATGGCCCGTTTAAATCGCCGTCACTTTTTGCAAACCAGTTCAGCCGTTGCCGCGGCGGGTGTGTTTGCGGGAACCAGCAGCCTGTCGCGTGCTCAGGATTCTCCAAATGAGCGTCCCGTCTTTGCGACCATCGGTCTTCGCAATCAAGGCTGGACGATCACTGACAAGTCGACCAAGTACGCTGACTTCGCCGCGTTCGCCGATGTCGATGCGAACGTGTTGGAAATGGTCAGCGGCCGCCTGAAACAAAAGACCGGCAAAGCGGCTGAAGGTTACAGCGACTATCGCAAAGTCCTTGAACGCAGCGATATCGATGCGGTCATGATCGCGGCTCCCGATCACTGGCACACCAAGATCTCGATCGAAGCGATGCTGGCCGGCAAAGACGTTTACTGTGAAAAGCCCCTGACGCTGACAATCGACGAAGGCAAGCAAATCGAAAAGGTTGTCAAGCAAACCGGCCGTGTGTTCCAAGTCGGAACGATGCAACGGACCGAGAACGACCAGCGGTTCTTGAAAGCCATCGCACTAATTCGTGCCGGACGAATCGGTGAGATTCGCAAGGTGACCTGCGGAATCAACGGCGCATCGGGATCGCCGGTGATCCCTGCCATCGACGTGCCCAAAGGCCTCGACTGGGACATGTGGCTTGGCCCAGCACCGAAAGCGTCGTACCGTGCACTTCCCGAAATGCGTCAAGGCTACGGCGGCGGCGTGCCGCTTTACACGAACTGCCACTATGCATGGCGTAACTGGTACGAGTATTCCGGTGGCCAAATGAACGACTGGGGTGCACACCACGTCGACATTGCGTTCTGGGCACTGGGCGCTGGCGACAGCGGGCCGAACAAGATCACACCGGTCAGCTACTCGCTGCCTGTCGAATACAAAGATGGCTACCCAGCCGTCGACGATCAATACAACTCGCCAACGAAATTCGAGATCCATGCCAACATGCCAGGCGACATTCCGCTGGTAATCACCAGCGAGGGTGACAACGGCATTTTGTTCGAAGGCACCAAAGGCCGCTTCTTCGTCAACCGCGGACGCTTGTCGGGCAAACCGGTTGAAGACATGGAAAGCAACCCGCTGCCAGAAGGCGCTGTCGAAGAAGTTTACGGTGGCCCGGTCAGTGAAAACCACACCGCGAACTTCATCGAAGGCATGCGTTCACGCAAGCAACCGATTTCTGACGTTTGGTCGCACAACCGAATGTTGGAAACCTGCCACTTGGCAAACATCTCGATCCGCCTTGGCCGCGAACTGAACTGGGATCCGGCGAAACGCGAGATCATCGGTGATGAACAAGCAAACGCGTTCCTGTCGCGTGAAAGCCGCAAAGGCTACGAAATCGAGATGTAGTCGCGACGCTCCTGCGAGCAAACGGCATTCATCGTTCCAATCGAAGGCTTCGGAGTCACGTCAGCGACTGACTACGGGGCCTTTTTTATTGCTTGGTCGCCAAGGCACCGCGTCCCGGAATTTTGTGGTCCGCATTTGCCGGTTCGATATGAATTTGCAGGTCACGCAGTTGTGAGATTTCACTGAGCAGATGATCTTTCACTTGGTGCGCGATCTCATGGCCTTCGTCGACTGTGATGGCGCCGTCAACGATCACATGGAGGTCAGCGAGGTAGTACATCCCTGTCTTTCGCACAAAGCATTTTTCGGTGTCGATCACGCGCGGTACGTCTTTGCAGTGCTGCCGAATCTCGTCCACCATTTCGTCGTACAGGTGCTCGTCCATGATCTCGCCCAAAGCGGGCCGAAAGATCAGGTAGCTGTTGTAGACGATGAAGCCAGACGCGAATAACGCCGCCCAGTCGTCGGCGGTTTCATACCCTGGCCCCATGAAGAGCGCGATCGAGATTCCGACGAATGCGGCGACCGAAGTGATCGCGTCACTGCGGTGGTGCCATGCGTCAGCCTGGAGTGCGGTGCTGCCTGTCTCGCGACTCTTTTGAATCACGATGCGATAGGAGAGTTCTTTCCAGGCGATGATCGCGCCAAGCACGATTAGTGTCCAGGATTCTGGCAGTTCGTGTGGTGTTCTAATATTGCGCAGGCTTTCCCACGCGATGATCGATGCAGACGTGATCAAAAAGCCGACGACGACAAACGTGATCAACGGTTCGATGCGTCCATGTCCGTAGGGATGGTTCTCATCCGCAGGCTGGCGGGCGTACGTGATCCCAAACAGCACCAAGCATGATGCCAGGATATCGGCGGTGCTTTCGATCGCATCGGCGACCAACGCAAACGAATTACCCAGTACACCGGCAGTGCCTTTGACCAAGGCGAGGCAAACGTTCGCAATGATGCTGAACCAAGTCGCTCGAATCGCCTGCTCTTCTGCCGTCATCAAATTGTCACGAAGGGGAGAGACAAGACGTGTATCGATGCAGGACGCTTAGCAGCCGATTGAATTTCTAGTGTCGTCTTTTGTTTCGCGAACGTAGCGTTTGTTTTCGCTGTATCTGCGGAGCAATCGCGCGACGTCGGGAGAGTCCGATCTGAAATTCGACTAGCTGTTAGTTGTTGTGTTCGATTTCGGGCCAATAGATATCTTCGAAGGCACCGTCGTCATGGAAGTCCGGGCTATTGTCTAAATCGTGGCATTCCATGCAATGCTCGCGAGCCTTTTCGAGCGGCAGTTGCACTTCCTGTCGAAGCTTCGCACGCAACGATTCGATGCCTGGCGTGGTCGCGGCTTCCTTTTCCGCCGCGACGTGAGCCGACCCGGGGCCATGGCAATTCTCACAGCCATTGCCGGTCAGGTGAGCCGTGCTAGTCAGGTCCATGTAGCCGCTTTTGTAGGGATAGTAGCCTTGCGGATTCCAGCCGGTGACATGGCAGCTGATGCATTCCGGGTCGAAGTGACGAGGGATGTCGCCCCGTTCCTTCGGTGGTTTGACCAAGTGTGCGGTCGCTTGTGCGTGCGCGGAGTTTTCCCAGATATCGAACGCGTTCTGGTGGCACTCCGCACAAGCTTGGCTGCCGACAAAGGTGTGACCCGATCGGTGTGGTGTCGGTGAAATTCCAAGCCCGGAAAAGCCGAGTTGTTCGAGTTGCTTTTGGTAGTCCGCCATCAGCTTTCGCATTTGGGGAGCATCCTTGAACTCGTGGGACAGTGGCACACGCGCGTATTTGAATGGCTGGTTCTGATACAGGCCAACCAAGCCCGCGTACATGCCTTTGTTTCCAGTGACGATCAGTTTTGTCTTGGTGCCGTCAATTGCTTGGGGCTGATACAAAGGTTCGCCGTATCCGCCCGTGACGACAATCAGGTCGTACCCTTGGGCGTCGACCATCAGTTTCTTGGCGGCTTCTTCTTCGCCATAAAATGTCAGCACACGGAATTCCGCCCCGTCGTCGTTCATCGATTTCAAGGCGGCCTCGGCGGCCTCTTTGGTCGGCGCGACTGTGATTTCGGAGCCGGTCGCGGCCTCGAGTGCTTCGGGATCCAGGATCGACGTCACGCCGATGCGCCATTCGCCGCGGCGGAGCACTTTGTAAGTCGGCAGCAAGCCTTCCTCGAATAGTGTGACGTTGCCCGAGACAAACATTGGGTCGTCATCGTAGGCCATTGCGATCAGGTCACCGGCACCGATTCGCAAATCGGCGGGGCCGTACCCAATGGCTTGGTATTTCATTTCCTTCAGGGCTGTCGCCGAGCGTTCGAACTTGATTGCCGCCTGTGGGCCGATGCGTCGGATTTGGTTCCCGGCATCAATCGGAATCAAGTCCCAGCCTTTCTGGCGAAGCTGTTCCATAAAGGTGTATCGGCGTGCGACACCGCCTTTTTGGTTTTCCAGTCCTGTACAGCCGCAGGGCTCGATGTAGCCATGCTGATTGCCAGTGAAGAACAGCAAGGCATCAGGCGTTGGCCAGTTGTTGTAGTCCTCGGGGCCGCCGCCAGCGACCATGCCAGCTTCGGTGGTCGGGTCGATCAATTCTGGTGCGACCGACAAATCTTGGACAGGTGAACTCATCGCCGCCGGCGAGTTTTTCTTTGGAGTCGGCTTGGCCACGTCGGCGGCAATGCGAGCCATCGGATGGTCGCTTTCTGCGCGAGAGCCTGCCGGTGTCGGGACAAGTTCCGCTTTGACTTCAGGCTGGGCATTGGGGGTGGGGACGACTTCGACGCCTTGTTGGCTTGTCGTCGTTCCTGTCGGCGAGCCACCGTTGATTGGGGCTTGTACGAGCGTTACCGCCGGCGCGAAGGCGGGGGCGGCGGGGAGCGATGTTTGATTGAGAGGCTGCGATGCAACCGAGCTGCCGGAGTCGATTTGTGGTGCGGTCGCTTCGGGTGTAAACGTCGCGTACCGCGTCGCACCGTCCTCGTCTTTTAGTTCTGCCAATTCATCGCGAATCCACGACGATCGAAGGTCCAGCGGTGCTTGATCGTCGAGGTGCTTGAACGCCTGGCTGGCCTCTCGTTCGATAGGCAACGCTTTGGCTTGCGGGTTTGATTCAGCACCGGGTTGGCAGCCGATGGAGGTGCCAAGCCCAACAACGGCGAGCGCCAGCAAGTGACGCTTTGATCGGAACGCGATGGAAAACGAATGCATGGGCTGTTTCACGGGTTACGATCCAGATTCGATGCGTCGCGGGGACGCCGCCGACGTTTATTGCCGAGGTTCGATTAACACTTTGACCGCGATCCTCATACGGCCGACCTTGGGATTATCGGATTCAATCCACACCCAACCAAAGTCATCTTCATTCTTGCCCAACAAGTCGATCGTCTCTTCACTTGCCGTCAATTTCAGGATGATCGGAAAAAGGCGTGTCTCTTCACGACCGATCGGTTTTCCGAGTTCTGCGCTGACCACGCCGGCTGGGTAAGATTCACCAATGCTAAGGTTTGTGGCGTCTTTCTCGCTACCCTTGAGCGCCAGAAGGGCTTTGTATTCCAGCTTGTCATCGGGGCCGAGTCGGCCGAGGTTCCAAAAGTAGCTGCCATTCTCGGTCGTCTTGACGTACGTATTTTGCAGCATTGACAACGGGCCAACGACTTTGCCAGCAATTTCGGTCGTGCCGTACAGTTCATCGCCCATCGGTTCGCCATTTTCATCAACCTTGGTGAACACGACGATCATTCGCGTCGACAGGGGGCCCTGGCGAAGACCGGGTTTGACATTGACCTTGATGTCGAATGCTTGCTTCGCGTGTGCGTGAGCGGTATCGCCGTCTTTGGGGTCGTACTCTTGAGCTTCAAATTCAGCCAAAGGGGTGAACGCTTCGTTGCTGAATTCGCCCGCTTTGATTTTGATTTTGTCGTCCATGAAGCTGAAAAACTTCGTCGACAATTCGAATGAGTCACCCACCGTTACGTTACCAAAGGTGATCAAATCGGGCTCGAATTCGATGTCACGAATGATCCGTCCGACAACCATCAGCCGGATCGCTGGCCTGGCGGGGTCGTTGGTTCGCAGTTCGGCGGATTGCTCAAACGTCGTTTTGTCCGACGCGACGGTCCATTCCAGTTCGACGGAGGTGGTTTCGCCTGGCGCGACCGAGCTGTCCTCCAGCGATCCGAGTGTGCATTTACACGTTGTGGCACCTAGTTCCAAAGTGAGTGGCTCGGAACCAACGTTTTTGATGACAAAGGTGTGCTTGCCTTTCGTGCTTGGCGGCATCGCACCAAAGTCGTGCGTCGCGCTGTCTTCGACTTCGGCTACCGCCCCGCTGTCGCTGTGGAACTGCTTGAGGTGCTCCATCACGTTGTCGGATGTGATGTTCCCGGTGTAGTCAATTTCACCGAAAAATGCCGGTTTCGACGCGTACTGCACGTAATTCGTGGTCCAACCGATCGATGCACCGACGACGACGGATACCAATAGGATGAGCCAAAAATATTTCACGGGAGTTCAGTCCTGTGCGGTGGGATCAGCGTGGAGGAGATGGAACGTGAACCCTGCTACGGCAAATCCCAGCCTATGGTTCGGTCGGCCAGCCGGGGATTCGGTTAAATAGCACCTTAATCCGCTCTTGCTGTGGCCGGTCGCTCGCCGCCACGCCGATCGGGCGAACGACATAGACAAATTGCAGGCCCAGCAGCCGAACAACATTCCCACCTAGCTTCGACAGCCCCCCCGCTTGATGTGCGAGCTCGGCTGCCTGATCGTCGCGGCCCAGTGCCCTGGCGACTAAAGCGGCTTGGGCCAGCAGCGAAACGTCGGTTGGGTTGTTAGGAACGACAGCTTGTAAAATCTGATCCGCTCGCTCGAGGTCCTGCTGTTGCCCAAACCGCTGGTACACATGCAGGTACTGTTCGGCAATGGTCCGTCTAGCCAGAGGGTCCACGCCGCAGCGTCGTAAAGCCTCTTCGGTCGCTTCGACCCAGTTCTGTCGATCACGAGCACTTCCCGAACCGCTGCTGCCGGCACTTCCACTGACAAGGCGTCGCTTCATCATGTCGCTCATCCAAACCGCCGGCAGCGTGTCCCACGGGTCGGCCTGCACCGCGGACTGGATGTCATTCACCGCCCGCTGTGACATACCCTGAATCGCTGCGTACTCGGCCTGTGCCATCGCCACTTTGGCTTCGGTTACCGGTAGCAGCGACGTCGATCGAAACGCCAGCAACAACATCGCTGCCACAAACAACACCGCCAGTGATGCTTTCGCGGCGAGCGGCGAAGGCAAGAATTGAGAACCGGCCGTCGCGTCGGTTTGCGGTGAACGGGTTGCGATTGCGGCGACGATCCAAATCACCATCGCGACGCCTGGCACGGTCCAGCCGCCGGACACACACAAGTGAATCATCATCGCGAGCAGTGCTGCGCTCGCGCTGGAACGCAGGTGGATCCCGCGCTTAGCCGGTTCAACCGAGGAAGGCTGCCCGCAAAGCCACCAGACGATGCCGCCGGAAATCGTTGCGGCTGGTATCGCCAGTGCCCATCGCAGGAGGTCGATGTCTTCGCCAGAAATGACGCCCAGTAGCTTGACCACCAAGGTGGATGCGATCGCCCCGATCAGCATGGCGTGGGCGAGGTGGAGGTTGGGCTTGTTGGAACGGGACTCGTCGCCTCGTCCACTGTGTTTATTGTTGGGGGACTCGTCGCCTCGTCCACTACGTTTGGAATGGTAGAGGGTGAAGGCTAGGGCCAGGAGCAATGCTCCGGCGATGAAGCCGCCTGCGGCTAATGTCTCGAAGAAAAAGTTGTGTGGGTCGGCGATCGTTTCGTTTGCTTCCGGAACCCGGTAACGCAAGTACAGCGACTGAAACGATCCAGGGCCGACGCCGAACCACGGATAGTCCATCAACATCGCGACGGTCGATTTCCAGTACTGCAGCCGGAACAGCAACGATGCAGGTGCCGCATCGATCCACTCCGCATCGGACAATAGCCCCACCAAAGCGAACACCAATGCGACCGCGATCGCACCCACGGTGATTGGCAGTGCAAGTCGTTTGCGTTTGAGAGGCGAATCGCTGTCCGATGATTGATCGTTGAAGACGCCGCCGAGCAAGAAGACTGTTGCGATCAAACAAGACAGCAATCCGCTGCGGCTTTGCGTTCCCGCCAAGGCAACGCCGCCGACCGTCATCGCAAGCAAGCCCAGTCCGGCCGCCCAGCCGGGGAATCGTTTTTGCCGCCAGCCCATGATTGCTGTCGCACCTGCAATCACCGGTACAGACAAAAGCGCGGCCAGCGAGTTGGCCAGCAAAAAGGTCGACGTCGGCCCACCGTCCAGCAAGCGATTGGCAAACACCATCCGGGCCGCCGATTGCCGTGGCGCATCGATCCCGGCTTCTTGAATCATCTTGTCCGGATCCGCAAGGTAATCCGCTTGCATCTGCGGGATCGTCACCAAGAACTGGTAACACGCGTCAACCGACATCGCAAATGTGATTGCGACCAAGATTGACACCGCCATCACGCGACACGACTTGTCGGTCAGCAATCTGCGAGCACTCGTCAGCAGAGCTGCCGCGGCGATCCAGAACCATGCTTCATTGGTGCTACTGCGAAGATTTCCGGGCGGGCACATTACTAGCGCCGACACCATCATCCAGATTGCCAACAGCCATGCGGCCGCATCGACCGAGACGCCGCCGAAGCATCGACCAACCGTCGAGGTTGCTGCCGCTTTCTCTCCGCTGGCGACCCAAGGCTCCGAAATCATGGTCAGCGCCCAGGTCACCAATCCGAACGCACAAAACCAGACTCCACCACCGTGTTCAAGTTCAACGCTATCGCTGGGGTGGAACGCGACATAAACCATCACCCCTGCAAGCGCGGCTGCTGCCAGCAACCGGCACCATCGCGACCACGCGGGGACATCCGCAGCGTCACCACCGGCGCGAAACGGCGATGACGCGACTGACGTCTCCGCAGGCGGCTTGTTTAGTCGTTGCTTTCCTTTCGCCATCCGGTCGATTCCAAAATGACAACCAGCAACAACATACATGCGACGATCCCAAGGACCGCGGCGGCCTGGAGCACTGTGACGTGCACCAACAAGAGCGATGCCAATCCGCAGGTCGCAGTGACCAAGTGAATCGTGAGCACCGCTTGCGTTCGCGACAAACCGAGGTCGACCAAGCGGTGTGAAAAGTGGCTGCGGTCACCGACAAAGATACTGCGGCCCTCACGGATTCGAATCCACAGCACCGTCCCCATGTCGTACATCGGGATCGCCATCGCACACAAAGGCGCGAGCACCGCGTGCGGTCGCTGGACCGAAGCATCGGGCGCGGTCGCAAACGTCGCCATTAACATCGACACCGCGATCAGAAATCCAACCAGGTAACTGCCGCCATCGCCCATGAAAAGCTTCGCGGGCGGACGGTTGTGCCACAAAAAACCGAGCAGCGAACCACAAACGCAAAGCAGCAGTCCGGCTACAAACAGCTGAGGCATGCTGCCACTCGCACTCGGCGTGGTCAGCATCACGGCGGCCATCGATGCGGCAATGATCGCGGCCACACCTCCGGACAGCCCATCCATATTGTCCAGCATGTTGAATGAGTTGATCACCGCGACGATCCACACCACCGACATCGCATTGGTCAGTGAAGGTGCGCCGATGAACGCGGTCAACCCGAACCCCATGCCATAGACGACAAACGCGGCGACACCAAATTCAACCGCCAATCGCAAGCGTACCGGGGCGCCACGACGGTCATCCCAGATGCCCAGCACGAACAGCACCGTGCCGGCGCCAAGCAAGCTCCAGAGCTGCGGCAATCGGGAGCGAATCCCCGAAAAGAAAACGGTGACTGACTCGGGAAGATCCAGCAGCTTTCCCAGTCCAAGGTCGAACCCGCAAACGATCAGCGTGCCGGCGACCATCGGCAGCATGATGCCCAGCCAGATCCCGATTCCGCCGCCAAGCGGCGTGACCTTGGTGTGGGTGCTATGGCCGCCTGGGTTTGCAATCAGGCCAAGTTGACGTGCATAGCGACGGATCGGATACAAGCTGATCAGACTGACCAGCAGTGGCGGAACCACTGCCAGTCCGAGCAACCATCCGAGCAGCGCCGAACTGGTCAACTTACTTGCCCATCAGTTCGCGTTCGACGAACTTGGTGTCGTGCTTGCCTTCGACAAACAGCGGGTGCTGCAACACGACATCGTGGAACGGAGCGGTGGTCGAGATTCCGTCGGTTTGGATTTCGGCCAGTGCACGTCGCATCGTCGCGATCGCTTCTTCGCGGGTCGGGCGATACACGATCAGCTTTCCGATCATCGAGTCGTAGTGCGGCGGAACGGTGTAGCCGCCGTAAACGTGCGAGTCGAATCGGACGCCAAGTCCACCAGGGGCATAGAACTTGTTGATCTTGCCGGGGTTCGGCATGAAGTTCTTGTCTGGGTTTTCGGCGTTGATACGGCATTCGATTGCATGCCCGGTCACGGTGATCTCGTCTTGCGAGAACGACAGTTTCTCACCGGCTGCGACGCGAATTTGCTCCTTGATCAAATCGACGCCGGTGATCATTTCGGTCACGGGGTGTTCGACTTGGATCCGCGCGTTGACTTCGATGAAGTAGAAGTCGTCATTTTGGTCGACGATGAACTCGACCGTGCCGGCGTTGCTGTAGTTGGCACCGCGGATCATTCGCACGGCGGCTTCGCAAATCGCTTCGCGTTTTTCCGCTGGCAAGTTCGGGCTCGGTGCTTCTTCGATCAGCTTTTGGTGCCGGCGTTGGACGCTGCAGTCACGCTCGTAGAGGTGACAAACATTGCCGTGGTTATCGGCGATCACCTGGACTTCGACGTGTCGTGGTGACGTGATGAAGCGTTCCAAGTACACGCCGCCGTTGCCGAATGCCGCTTGGGCTTCGGTGCGGGCCTGATTGAGCGCCTTTTCCAGCGAATCGGCGTCTTCGGCGACCCGCATGCCTTTACCGCCGCCGCCGGCGGTGGCTTTGATCAGCACGGGGAAGCCGATTTTGTTGGCGGTGTCGATCGCTTTTTTGTCGTCTTCGATCAGCCCGTCACTACCTGGCACCACGGGAACGTTGTTGGCGATCGCCATCGAGCGGGCGGTGTTTTTGTCGCCCAGCTTTTCCATCGCCTGAGGGCTAGGGCCGATGAATTCGAATCCGCTTTCACGGCACACTTCGTTGAAGTGGGCGTTCTCGGAAAGGAACCCATAGCCGGGGTGGATCGCGTCGGCGTCAGACACCTCGGCGGCGGCGATGATTTGGTCAATCTTCAGGTAGCTGTCCGCGCTCTTCGCTTCGCCCACGCAGTAGGCCTCATCGGCCAATTGCACGTGCATGGAATCTTTATCGGCCGTGCTGTAGACGGCGACCGAACCGATCCCCATTTCTCGCAAGGCGCGAATCACTCGGACCGCGATTTCGCCGCGGTTGGCGACAAGTACTTTTTGAAACACGGTGGATTAGCTGTTCGGTTGGATGCGGAACAAAGGCTTGTTGAAATCGACGGCTTCTTGATCAGAAACCAGGATCTCAACAATCTTTCCGCTGCATTCTGCCGGGATCTCGTTGAAGACTTTCATCGCTTCGATGATACAAACGATCGTATCGGGGTTGATCATTTGGCCAACCTGGATGAACGACTCGGCTTCCGGATTCGGCTTGGAATAGTAGGTTCCGACCATCGGCGAGTTGATGGTGATTGTTCCGTCGTCGACGTTCCCAGCTGGTGCAGCAGCGGCCGGTGCCGGTGCGGCATGGGCGACGGGAGCGGGCATTGGCATGGCGGCTGGTGCCACTGATACCGTCGTTCCCCGACCCAATTTGATGCGGTCGTCGCCTTGCTGGAGGTCTACTTCGGTCAAGTCGTGTTCTTCCATCAACTTGACAATATCCCGGATGCGGTCGAGCTCGAATACGCTCTCGCCGCTGGATTGCTTGCCTTTACTCATGCCTGTCTCGTCAGGTGAAGATCGTGTAATTGGCGGAGGTTTTACAGGATCAGATGACAATCAGCGAGTCCCTTTGGGAAACCACTGAGGACTTCGTTTCCTTCGTCAGTGACCAGCACGTCATCTTCGATTCGGATGCCAAACTCTCCTTCAAAATACACACCCGGCTCGACTGTGATCACCATCCCCGGCTGAAGAATGTCTTCGCTCACCCCTGAGAGGCGAGGTGACTCGTGGATTTGCAGCCCGACGCCGTGGCCGAGCCCGTGCACAAAATACTCGTCCAATCCCGCTTTTTTCAGTACTAAACGCGCCGCTTGGTCGACATCCCTCGCGCTCGCGCCCGGCCGAATCGCCTCGATCGCGGCAAGCTGAGAATCCAAGACCGCTTGGTAGGCTGACTCGAATTTGGCTGGCGGATTTCCGAAGTGAAAACACCGCGTCAGGTCGCTCGCATACCCTCCCAGATTGGTTCCCCAGTCAACCAATAAAGTTGGATGATCGCCAATCACCGTGTGGTCGGGACTGTAGTGCGGCTTCGCACCCCCCGGTCCGGCGCCGATAATCGGGTTGAAACTGAATCCCGTCGCGCCCAGTCGGCGAATTGTCGATTCAAGCTCATACGCGACTTCCATTTCGGTCCAGTCTGGGCCGAGTTTCGCCAAAACCGACTGCAACGCCCGTTCATTGATCCGGATCGAACTGCGCAAGACCTCGATTTCTTCGGTGTCCTTGATCATCCGCTGACGCAGGACGATGTCGCTGGTGTCGACCCACTCAATGCCATCGAGCTTGCTTTTGATCGCGTTAAACGAAGCGACAGTCATGCAGTTGGATTCGATCGCGATCTTCGCCGCACCGCTGCCAGACAAGACGCCAGCGACAAACTCGTCCGCCCGCTGCGATGGCGATTTGATTTCGTAGGGCAGCCCTGGGCATTCTTCATCGAGTTGTTCTTTGTAGCGACCGTCGCTTAGCATGACCGCGCCGGAGGGGGTCACCAAAAGGGACGAGCTGTCGCCACTGAAGCCTGTCAGGTAACGAACGTTGATCTCGTCAACGATGTAGATCGCGTCGGCGCCGATTTCGCCAAGCTGTTCGGTCAGGGCTTCGATTCGCTCACTCATGAATATTCCGCAGTCGGTGAAGTGGTGCAGTGTGGGGCAGAGATTTTAAACGACAGAACCCAGTTCGCCGATCCGGCTGGCTGCCGCTTGCGATCGAGTGCCAAATTGGGGCTGCGAACTAGTGGTGGTCTGGCAGACTGCGATCGAGGTGGCGTTGGTTGACGTGTACGTGGATCTTGGGGTGGTTTTCCTGAAACCAATCCCAGCCCTCGCCGCTCACTTCCGCATCGTCCAAATACAGCGAGCTGAGCCTTGGCAACGTCGCGATCTGCTTTAAGCCATCGTCGTTGATCGGCACGCCGATTAGATGCAGCGTCCGCAGGCTTTCGAGCTTCGAAATCGCGTCAGCAACCTCAGGCCCCAAGCGTTCGCTTCCCAGTCGCAAATTCTTAAGCGAAGGCAACTGGGCGAGCTCGCGAACGCCTTCTGTGGTCACCATCGACTGGGGAAGATTTAAAATTTGCAGCTTCGGATGCTGAGCAATCTCACGCAGCCCCGCGTCCGTGATCGGGGACTCACGCAGTCGCAGGTGAATCAGTTCCGGAAGTCTGGCGACCGCACGCATACCTTCGTCGGTGATCCGGCCCCGGTCGACCGTCAGTGTTTTCAGCCAGTCGTCGCTCGCATCGAGGAGTTGCAGTGCGTCGTCATCGATTTGCGACTCCACGAACTGAACCTTCGAGCCGCTGCCGCTGCGGCCATTGGTGAGTTGTTCTTGGATTGTCAAATCGGCTGGCCGTTCCGCTGTGGTGGTTTGCGACGCGGACGTGTCCTCGCCAGGCGTTTGGGCTGACTCCGGCTGGTTGCAAGCAACACAAAGCAACAGTCCGAGCGCAAGCGGAGCGAGTGTGCGATTTTGTTTAGGAAGCCGGGGCGTGAACCGTCGGACTGGAATTGGATCTTGTGAATCGCCTCGGCGTGGTTTACCAGGGTGCAATGACTGACTTAGTGTGGACTGACTTGGCGCGGAGAACATGTGGTACGATATGCCGGGATTCGGTGAAGGTATGCGTCGTGGAGTCACTCGCGGAACTGTTTCGCGGTCGGCTGTGACGATCTGTAGCTGCAATGAAGTTAATCTATCGGAAGCTTCATCGCCGAATGAACAAATCCATGGAACGGATGGGGCACAACGTTCTCCAGTTCTTTCCGTGAACACAGGGTTAACGCCAAAGCATCGAGTTCGAATTCAGCATTTCAGTTCACGTGTGCGATAAGGCACGTTTAGTGACAGGCTGTCATCATGGTTGCGTCAAAACTCCTTGTTTATCAACACCTTGCGTTGTTTTAAACGCTTCGCTAGTGCGGCAAAGCGTCACGAGAGCCTCCCGATTTGCGGCGTTTCGCCGCGATGGACTTGTCCAGCAAAAATGCCGCTCTAAAGTCGCGGTTGCATTTGCTAAACATATTGCGTTGCTGATACAGAAACCTGACCAGGGTTCGGCCGTTTCAGCCATCCCAATTCACCCGCCTTACAGATTAGATCGTTGCGATGGAAACCAGCGGTGCCACCACATCGGACACTGAAGTATCAAAAACCGATTCCTCGATGGCGGTGCCGTCAATTGAATCCGGTGAGTTGGAGTCATTTAGCTATGACGACGCGATCGTCCGCCTGTTTGCGACGGCGACCATCATCTGGGCGCTGGTGGGAACACTCGCCGGTTTGATCGTCGCCGTGCTGCTGGTGATGCCAAGTATCTCTGAAGGCATCCCGTTCATTAACTTCGCGAGACTGCGTCCGCTGCATACCAACGCAGCGATTTTCGCTTTCGCCGGAAACGCGATCTTCGCCGCGGTTTACTACAGCACCCAGCGTTTGTGCAAAGCTCGGATGTGGAGCGACGTGCTCAGCCGACTGCACTTCTGGGGCTGGCAACTGATCATCGTGCTCGCCGCGGTCACGATTCCGTTCGGGATCACGCAAAGCCGCGAGTACGCCGAGCTGGAATGGCCAATCGACTTGCTGATCGCAGTCGTCTGGTTGTTCATTTTCGGCGGCAACTTTTTGATGACGCTGATCAAACGCCGCGAGCGACACATGTACGTCGCGCTGTGGTTCTACATCGCAACGATCATCACGGTCGCTGTGCTGCACGTGTTCAACAACCTGTGCGTGCCTGCCGGTTGGTTCAAGGGCTACAGCGTCTATGCGGGTGTCCAAGACGCGTTCATGCAGTGGTGGTATGGCCACAACGCGGTGGCGTTCTTTTTGACGACGCCGTTCCTGGGGCTGATGTATTACTTCCTGCCCAAGGCCGCCGACCGCCCGGTCTTCAGTTACAAGCTCAGTATCATCCACTTTTGGTCGTTGGTGTTCATTTACATCTGGGCCGGACCTCACCACTTGCACTTCACCGCGCTGCCTGAATGGGCCAGCACGCTGGGGATGTTGTTCAGTGTGATGCTGTGGATGCCAAGCTGGGGCGGGATGATCAACGGTCTGTTGACCCTTCGTGGCGCCTGGCACAAAGTGGCTGCCGACCCTGTCCTGAAGTTTTTCGTCGTCGGCGTGACGTTCTACGGCATGTCGACTTTCGAAGGCCCAATGTTGTCGGTCAAGTCTGTCAACGCACTGAGTCACTACACCGACTGGACGATCGCACACGTTCACTCTGGTGCACTCGGCTGGAACGGCTTCATGGCGTTCGGCATGTTGTACTGGCTGTTGCCACGCATTTACCAAACCAAAATCTGGAGCGACAAGCTGGTCAGCTTGCACTTCTGGACCGGAACGATCGGCATCCTGCTGTACATCATTCCGATTTACGCGGCCGGTCTGATGCAAGGCTTGATGTGGCGAGCGATGGACGAGACGGGCAACCTGATGTACCCGGACTTTGTCGAAACCGTCCAGTCGATCGTGTTCCTATGGTGGTTACGTGTCCTCGGCGGTCTGTTGTATGTCAGCGGCGTTTGCATGCTGTGCTTCAACACCCTGATGACTTGGTTTGCTCGCCCTGCGACCTACGACGTCCCCGTTTATACCGCGCCGAAACTCAGCAAGTCGTACAGCGAAGCGAAGCCGGCGAAGGACACCGAGTACAACGAAGTTCCGATGTTGGACCTCGGTAAGAACATGTCGGTTTGGGCCAAGATGGGCTGGCACCGACGCTGGGAACGCCTTCCAGTGACGTTCACGATCCTGGTGACGATCGCCGTTGTCGGCGCGACTTTGTTCGAAGCGGTCCCGACGTTCTTGATCCGTTCAAACATCCCAACGATCGCGACCGTCGAACCTTACACGCCGCTGGAACTTTACGGCCGGCACATCTATGTCTCCGAAGGCTGCTACAACTGCCACTCGCAAATGATTCGCCCGATGGTGGCCGAAACGAAGCGTTACGGCGAATACAGCAAACCTGGCGAATTCATTTACGACCGTCCGTTCCAATGGGGCAGCCGCCGAATCGGTCCCGATTTGGCACGTGAAGGTGGCCGTCAAAGTAGCTTCTGGCACTGGCGTCACTTTGAAAATCCGGCAGAGGTTTCGCCCGGTTCGGTCATGCCGAGCTACCAGCACCTGCTGAACGAAGAACTGAAGTTCGATTCGATCGCACCGCACGTCAAAGCGGCTTGGTACCTCGGTGCACCCTACGATGACGAAGCACTCAATAACACCTCGGAAGTCGCTTACAAGCAAGCCGAACGTGTTGCCGCAGAAATCGTTTCGCAAGGCGGACCGGCGAACAAGATGGACCGTAAAGCAGTCGCGTTGATCGCGTACTTGCAGCGGATCGGGGTCGACTTGTTCAAGACTCCTGCCCCCGAACAACCGGCGGCTGATGCGGAAGCACCTGCCGAAGGAAGCGAAGAAGCTGCGGAGGCGGAAGCCGAAGTGGCCGACAATGCCAGTCCCTCGAACGCTTCGGCGGGCTGATCATCAACGTCGTTTCGAACCGGTCGCGGTGAACGACACTGATGCAGGTGTCAGGCCGGTTCGGTGACTATTGCAACCAAACGAACCATGATTCGAGACATTGTTTCCTACCTCGATTACTCGGTCTGTGCCGAGATCGCATTGGCGCTCTTTGTGGGAACGTTCGCGATGATTACCTACGCGGCGCTGCGTCTGAGCAAAAACGCGACGGACCGATTTGCATCCATTCCGCTTAGCGATCAACCCCAGGATCCCCGAAGTGAGTGATACACCTAAAACTGACCACGCCTACGACGGTATCGAAGAGTACGACAACCCTCTTCCCGGTTGGTGGAAATGGTTGTTCATCGCCTCGATCGTTTTCTGCCCGTTTTATTGGGTGTTTTACCACAGCGGCACCAAAGGCCGCACCCTGGAAGACGCCTACAACGTTGCGCTGGCCGAAAACACTCGGTTGCAATTCGAAGAGATCGGTGAGTTGAAGCTCGATGGTCCGTCGATCGCCAAATTCATGGCCAAGGATAGTTGGGTGAAGGTCGGCGAAGCGGTCTTTCGCGCCAACTGCGTGTCCTGCCACGGTCGCGATGGCGAAGGCAAAGTGGGCCCGAACTTGACTGACGAAGCGTTCAAGAACATCGCTGAAATCGGTGACATCGGCAAAGTGATTGCCAATGGTGCCGGCAACGGTGCGATGCCCAAGTGGTCGAACCGTTTGCATATCAACGAAATCGTTTTGGTTTCTGCCTACGTCGCCCAACTTCGTGGCAAGAACGTCGAAGGCCGACCGGCCGAAGGACGGCAAATCCCGCCATGGCCCGCACCACCAGCGGATGACGAAGAAGCATCTGATGACGCGGCCAAAGAAGACGGCGCTGCAAAGGAGGCTGACGCAGAACAACCAGCGTAGCCCTAACCCCATGTACGACCATGACATCCAAAACCGTTCCTGAAAACGACGCACTCCTTGACGCTCCAGATCATGTGCTCAGCACATTGGAGAAAGATGGCTCTCGTCGTTGGTTAAGGCCAAAGTTAGCGCCCGGTTTTTGGTGGCACAAACGCCGTATCATCGCGTACATGTTGATGGTGATCTTCGTCGCCATCCCACACCTCCAGGTCAACAACAAGCCGCTGATTTTGCTCGACATCGCGGCGCGCAAGTTCACGATCTTTGGCCGAACCTTCCTGCCAACCGACACAATGCTGTTGGCGCTGCTGATCCTGACGGTGCTGTTCAGTATTGTGCTGGTCACGGCGGTCGCCGGACGCGTTTGGTGCGGTTGGGCTTGCCCTCAAACGGTTTACATGGAATTCCTGTTCCGGCCGATCGACCGGCTGTTCGAAGGAACAAAAGGTAAAGGCGGCAAACCGAAGAAAGGAATGAACGGTGCGTTGCAAGTCGCACGCTTCGCCGTCTACGTTGTGCTTTGCGCGTTTTTGGCCCACACGTTCTTGGCCTACTTCGTCGGTGTCGAGCGTCTTTCCGAATGGGTTCAGCGATCGCCCGTGGAACACCCCGTGCCGTTTTTTGTAATGGTGTTCACCGTTGGCTTGATGCTGTTTGATTTTATGTTCTTCCGCGAACAGCTGTGTCTGATCGCTTGTCCGTATGGCCGGTTCCAATCCGTCATGCTGGACGAACAGTCGATGGTCGTTGCCTACGATCACATCCGTGGCGAACCACGTAAAAAAGGCAAGCACGCACCGGATGAAAAAGTCGGCGACTGTGTCGATTGCAACCAGTGCGTCGTCGTTTGCCCCACCGGCATCGACATCCGCAAAGGCTTGCAGATGGAATGCATCAACTGCACTCAGTGCATCGATGCGTGTGACTCGGTGATGGAGAAGGTCGCTCGCCAACAGGCCTGATTCGATACAGTTCACAGGATTCGATCGCCGGGAAGGTCCGGCGATTGTTCCGCGCAAGAACGATCGTCTATCCACTGATCCTGCTGTGCCTGATGACCGGATTGGTGTTCGCAATTTCCACCAAGACCGGATTCGACTCGCGGATCATTCGCCAAACAGGCGCACCGTTTACGCTGCTGCCAAGCTTGAAAGTGTCGAACCAATTCCGCTTGCGGTTGGTCAACCGTACTGACGAAACACAATCGTATTCACTGTCGGCCGAGCCCGATTTGGGGTTGGGTTTCGAAGTGATGGATCCTGACAAAATGACCATGGATGCCGGTAAATCACAACTGGTGCCGATCAACATTACGTTTGACGCTTCGCTGACACGTGGCTCCGGTCGCAAAGAAGTCACGGTGACTGTCAAAGACAGCAGCGACAATCAACGCGAGCTCGATTTTTATCTCCTGGGACCACGCTGATGAACCCGACCGACGCATCGTCCAACTCACCAACAGCACTTCCAACCGAAGTTGCCGAAAAACGCGCGAAGCGGTTTTGGATTTCGTTGGTGCTGTTTTTGTTCGTCATCCAAAGTGTGATCATGGGATCTGTGATTCACTTGGCGATCGGGGACCCGGCATTCGCCGTCGTGCCGAACTACCACAACGCGGCACTGAACTGGGACGAATCACGTAAGGCCGCATTGGCCGCAGAACGCTTGGGCTGGCGAGTCAACTTGAGCGCATCCGATGTCGCTGATCAACGCGGTATGCGCGCTTTGGAAGTGATCATCGATGATGTCAAGGACAATCGCCATATCGATGACTTAGATGTGACAGGCAAGCTCTATCATCACGCCCATGCCGACCAACCGGTTGAGTTGGAACTGAAAAGCGTTGGTGAAGGCCGGTATCTCGTACTCGCGCCGGCATCACTTGCCGGTTTATGGCAATTGGAATTGGCAATCGACGGTGGTCCCGAGCCAATGACCAAGTCGATCACGTTCAACGTCAAGGCCGGATGATGACATCTCTCGTTGTACTCGGAAGCGCCGTCGTCACCGCCAGTGTCATGGGCAGCATGCACTGCGTCGGCATGTGTGGCCCGCTGGCCATTTGGGCCAGTGGCAGTGGTGACAACGCCGGTAAGAAAACAGTCGCCGCGTCCACGACGCTGTACCACATCGGTCGCTTGACAACCTATGCGATCGCCGGCGCGATTGCCGGTTTGATTGGCAGCCTGATCGATACCGGTGGCAGCATGGTCGGTATCCAAGTCGCCGCGGCACGCTTCGTCGGGACCGCGATGGTTCTGATCGGTGCCTACAAACTGGTCAGTGTTTGCTGGCCCAAGTCGACCTCCAAAGTTGTCGCCCCATCGGCCGTCGGGAAGCTGTTGGTGAAACTTCGTCCGTACGTGTTCGGACTGCCGATCCTTTGGCGGGCCTTTGCGACAGGCTTGCTGACCACACTGTTGCCTTGCGGTTGGCTGTACCTGTTTGCCTTGATCGCTGCCGGTACCGGTTCGCCGCTGGGCGGGGCAGTCGTGATGTCTGCATTTTGGCTTGGCAGCGTTCCCGCACTGACCGCGTTGGTTGCTGGCGTACGAGTGCTTTCGCAGCGTTATGCCCGCTTGATCCCTGCTGCCGCAGCACTGTTCCTGATTACAGCCGGACTGTTCACGGCATCGGGCCGTGGCTTTGCCGGATTCGACGCGTTCGATGAACTCGCCTCCGAAGGATCTTTGCTGGAACAAGTCGAGCAAACCGACGAAAAGCTGCCGCCTTGTTGTCAAGTAAAACAGTAAGGCTCCTGTTGCAGATTGTTCCGTGACGCAGTCGTTCAATACCGAATCGCAGCGCCGTTCTGACGGTGCGTCCAGCAGGAAAGAGCTTCCCTGCGTCCATTGTGGGTTGCCGACGCCTTGCCAAGCCGACTGCGATCCACGAATCGTCTTTTGTTGCAGCGGTTGCCGCCAAGCTTATGAATTGATCCACGGTTGGGGTTTAGACGATTACTACGCGATTCGCGACCAAAGCACTGTCGCAGGATCGGTTCAGGATCTCTCCGCCGCCGGCTGGGAATCGTTTGACGACGAACTGTTTCTCGGGGCGTCTACGCCCGTTGCACACGACGACGGCACAATGTCGACGGAATTATCTGTCACCGGCCTCCACTGCGCCGCGTGCGCATGGTTGATCGAAAATGTCGCCGCACGCACCGACGGCTGGCTGCTGGCACGGGTGAAGCTTAATCACCATACCGTGCGATTGGTGTTCAACCCACAGCGGATCAAGCTCAGTCAAATCGCTCGCTTGATCGCAAAGCTTGGCTATGGCTTGGCACCGCTGACGTCCGAACCCACCGACCGCTTCCGCAGCGAAAACCGTGCGATGCTGATGCAGATCGCGATCGCGGGATTTTGTGCCGCCAACGCGATGTGGATCGCCGTCGCGCTCTATGCCGGTGATGCTTCCGGCGTCGCACCCGAGCATCGAATCTTTTTACGCATCGCCGGAACCGTCTTGGGATTGGCTTCCGTGCTCTTCCCCGGTCGCACGTTCTTTATTAGCGCATTGGCATCGATCCGCACTCGCACGCCGCACATGGACTTGCCGGTCGCACTGGGGCTTGCCGTCGGCTCAACGGTCGGTCTTTATCACGCGATCACTGACAGTGGTGAGATCTACTTTGATTCGCTCGCGATGCTGGTGTTCCTGTTGCTGATCGGACGCTGGATTCAGTTCAGACGCCAGCACCACGCGGCCAGTGCGGTTGACTTACTGCTGCGGATTACGCCACAGCATGCTCGCTTGGTGAGTGGCGAGGATGACGAAGGCCGATTGGTTCTGACATCGGGGCTCGCTGCTGGTCAAACCATCCGTGTTGCCGCCGGTGAAAGTATTCCCGTGGATGGCATCTTGCGGCGTGGGCATTCGACGATCGACCGGTCGCTTTTGACTGGCGAAAGTGTCCCCGTGTCGGTCGAAGTTGGCGAGGACGTTACCGCTGGAACCGTTAACTTGTCCCGTCCGATTGAGATCGAAGTCACCGCGATCGGAAAAGAAAGCCGGATCGGCCAGGTAATGCAGTCCGTCGAATCGGCAATGCAACGCCGGACTCCAATCGTACAACTTGCCGACCGCATCGGCGGCGTGTTCGTTGTGGTCGTGACAGTGCTCGCCGTCGTTGCCTTTGCTGTTTGGTTGCCACAAGGGCTGGATTTGGCAACGGCCAATGCGACGTCGTTGTTGATCGTTGCATGTCCTTGTGCGCTGGCTTTGGCAACACCGCTAGCGGTCGCGGTGACGTTGGGGCGAGCGGCAAAGCGAAAAATCTTGATTCGCGATGGCGACGTTTTCGCGAAGCTTGGAAAACCAGGCGTGGCATGGTTTGACAAAACAGGCACGTTGACCGAAGGGCGTCCGCGTGCGGAGTTGATCTACGGCCCGGAAGAGATTTTGGCAGACGCCGCCGCGATCGAATCAGAGTGTCGGCACCCCATTGCCAATGCGATCATTCGCGAAGCCAGTCTGATTTCTCAGCAGACAAATCCTCAGCAGCCATCTCTCGTCGCAACCGACGTGGAGGTGTTGGTCGGCGGAGTCACGGGAATGGTCGACGGTCGACGGGTTACGATCGGCAATCAACCGTTGATGGATCGGCAGGAGATTGAAATCTCGCCCCCGATCTACAGAGCGATTGACCAGTGTGGCGTGGAAGGGATTTCGCCGATCATCGTTGCGGTCGATGCCGTGGCGTTAGCCGTCATCGGGGTTGCTGACCGGCTAAAGTCGGATGCGAGTGCCATGATTACAGCACTGCAAAAGCAAGGTTGGCAGGTTGGCATCCTTTCGGGGGATCATCGAGATGTCGTCCAAAACGTCGCGCGCCAACTTGGCATTGAGCGGGACAGTGCGTTGGGTGATTTGTCACCGGAAGACAAACTGGCCATTGTCAGCGACAAAAAGCAGCACCCGGTGATAATGGTGGGCGATGGGGCGAACGATGCGGCGTCTTTGGCGGCCGCGGATGTGGGAATCGCCGTACGGGGCGGGGCTGAAGTCAGTTTACAAGCCGCTTGCGTCTTCGTTGCCAGTGGCACTTTACGCAGCATTGTTGAACTGCTTCATGCTTCCCGGGCGTGCAACAAACTGATTGGAACGGCCTTTGCGGTTTCCCTTGCCTACAATGTCTTTGCCGTCGTGTTGGCAATTGCAGGTTACATCAGCCCGCTGATCGCTGCGATTTTGATGCCGATCAGCTCGATTTCGGTCCTTTCGATTACTTTGGCTTGGCCAACCTTCCGTGCGGTGGAATCATGAGTGTTCTCTTTATCGCATTACCAATAGCGTTGATGCTCGGTGGGGCGGGACTTGCCGCATGTTTGTATTGCATCCGTGATGGTCAGTACGATGACCTGGAAACCCCATCGGTGCGCATCCTCGTGGACGAACGGCGTGTCGATGATTCCAAACGGATGTTAGAGCAAACGCATGCAGACTAATCTTTCGCCTACCGAAAACGAACGCGTTGAATTTTCCGTTGGTGGGATCACCTGCGCGAATTGTGCACGTTCGATCGAAAAATCTCTTTCCCGTAACTCCGCCGTCCAATCTGCGGTCGTCAATGTGACCGGCGGGCGCGTGCTCGTCGATTTCGACCCGACCGCTACCGACCGCGAAGACCTGGCCGAGGCGATCCGCCAAACCGGTTTCACGGTCCAAAGCGACGACCAAGAGGCCGAAACCGAGGCCCATCATGTCGAACGTCGTGCTCATGTGTTGATGTGGCTGGGTGTTGCCCTGACGCTACCGCTGTTCATCCTCAGCATGGGGCGTGACTTTGGGTTGTGGGGCGAATGGGCTTCGGCGTCTTGGGTGAACTACCTGATGTTCGCGATGGCGTTTCCCGTTCAGTTCGTCGTCGGGTCCAAGTTTTACCGTGGAGCCTATCGAAGCCTGCGTCATGGCGTTGCCGACATGGACGTGCTGGTCGCGATGAGTACCAGCGTCGCGTTCGCGTACAGCATCGCCGTGATGATCGCGATCTCGATGGGCAGCCACCTTCTCGGCCACCACGTTTATTTCGAAACCTCCGCGACGATCATCACGCTGGTGATCCTTGGCCACTGGATCGAAAGCCGTGCGCGGGCAAAAACCGGCGATGCGATTCGTGCACTGTTGAACTTGCAATCGAAATCCGCTCGCGTGCTTCGCAATCTGCAAGAGGTCGAAGTCCCGATCGACGAAGTCACCCGCGGGGATATCGTGGTCGTCCGCGCTGGTGAAAAAATTCCTGTCGACGGCATCGTGATTTCGGGTCAATCCGACGTCGACGAAAGCATGATCACTGGCGAAAGCGTCCCTGTCGCCAAGCAAAAAGATAGCGACGTCATCGGTGCGACGATGAACTGTGAAGGACTATTAAAAGTCCGCGCGACCGCCGTCGGCAAAGATTCTGCCTTGGCAAAAATCGTCCAACAAGTCAACGAAGCTCAGGCCACCAAAGCCCCCATCCAGCACATGGCCGATCAGATCTCGGCCGTGTTTGTTCCGATCGTTGTCGGCGTTTCTCTGCTTTCGTTTGGTGTATGGTTCTTTGTGGTTGGCGATCCGCTGGCGGCGATGCTTCGCATGATTGCCGTGTTGATTATCTCCTGTCCCTGTGCGATGGGACTGGCGACACCGCTTGCCGTCACTGTCGGGATGGGACGCGGTGCAAAATCGGGCGTGCTGTTCAAATCCAGTGGTGCGGTCCAGCAGGTTGGACAAGTCAACCACGTTGTGTTGGACAAAACCGGCACCGTGACGATGGGGCAACAATTCGTCACCGATGTCCTGCCTGCTGAGGGATTTAGCAGCGACCAGCTTTTACGCTACGCCGCGAGCGCAGAACACGGCAGCAGCCATCCGATCGCCAAAGCGGTCTTAAATCGTGCCAAAGAATCTGGGCTCGACTTTGAATTACCGGACGATGTCCAAACGGTTGCCGGACGCGGCATCGAGGGGGCACTCGGTGGACAACAATTGCGTGTCGGCCGATTGGACTACGCCTTTGATGCAATCCCTGATTCGATCGACAAGCAAGCGGCTGAGGTCCGATCGCAAGCCAAAACCGTCCTCGGTGTTTCTGTCGATGGACGCCCCGTCGGATTGATCGCTGTCGCGGATAAAATCAAACCCGAAGCCGCTGCCGCGATTCGTAAGCTGAACGAACAAGGGATCGCCGTTTCGATGTTAACAGGCGACAATCAAGAAACGGCGGCCGCCGTCGCGGCGCAAGTCGGGATCGACGACGTCATCGCAGAGGTCTTGCCCGGCGAGAAAACGGATCGCATCGCCGAACTACAACGCCAAGGCACCGTGTTGCGATGGTAGGCGATGGGATCAACGATGCCCCGGCACTTGCCAAGGCTGATGTCGGAATCGCGATCGGTACCGGAACCGATGTTGCGATCGAAGCCGCCGATGTGACGTTGTTAGGTGGCGACCTCGACGGCGTGTCACGCGCGATCACATTGTCCAATGCGACAATGCGAAACATCAAAGAGAACTTGTTCTGGGCCTTCGCATACAATGTCGCGTTGATTCCCGTTGCTGCGGGAATTCTTGCCGGCGTCGATGCCGTGCCATTGTGGCTGCGAGAGCTTCACCCGATCACCGCCGCTTTGGCAATGGTCGGTTCAGACTTTGTGATCGTCACCAACGCGTTGCGTTTGAAACGACTAAAGCTGTGATCACAGCCAGCCGTGTTCGCGATACCACGCCACGGCTTCATCGATTCGCTGTTGAAGCGTGGTGTTGAAACGCATCCCGGTTTCGCGTTCAAGTTTTTCGCTACTGCACAACCAAGCCCCTGCCGCGGCTTCGCGAGCCTTATCAAGGTTCAAGATGTGCGGCTTCCCGCGTAGCTTTGAAATGAACTGGTTGCCACCAGCAACCAGTCGCAAGGTGTGATGTGGGATTCGGAGAATACGTGCCCGCTTGCGACCAAGTGATTGGGCGATCATGTGGCCAAGCTCTGCGTAGGTCGGCTGCTCGGGTAACGTGGCATAGTAGACTCCATCGCAAAACGGATGGCTGGTGAGACGCTGACCGAAGCGTGCGACGTGAAGTAGGCAATCACAAAGATCGTCGGCACCGATCACCGAAAACTGGTGGTCAACATAGCCAGGCACCAAATGAACGCCCCAACGATCGATCCCTCGATACATGTCAAAGCCATCGTGATCGCCAGGCCCAAGCACGATGGGAGGACGGACGATCGAGATCGGACATTGATTCGCGAAGCTACGGATCGCCTCTTCGCCTGCAAGTTTGCTTTTACCGTAGTCTGATACCGGAGCGTTCGGGTCTTCCTCAACACGAGGCTTTCCTGGTTTACTCGCCCCCGCGGCTGCTAGCGACGACACATGCAGCATGATCGGTGGCGACGTCATCGCCGAACAAGCGGCAGCGACATTTCTCGCGCCATCGACATTGATCTTGTCAAAGTCCGCACGTCGAAGCTCCTTGGTCGACCCTGCAAGATGGAAGACCGCATCAATCCCTTCAAAAGCGTCGCGGATTGAATCAATTTGCTGCAGATCACCTGTGACGATTTGTGGGGCAAACGGATCAAGTCGTGAGGTGTCGGATGACTCGCGAACCAAGCAGGTGACGTTGAGATTCGCTCGCGTCAGACACTCGACCAAGCGGCGTCCGATGAAGCCGGTGCCCCCAGTTACCAAGACGCGTCGAATGTCACCGTGATCGTTCATGAAGATTGTGCGACGTTACCAGTTTCTGACAACCAAAAGCCTGGACAGCGGAACGGGCAAACCTTCTGATTTCGCACCACCTGATTCGACACCGCTCGATGGCGAACCTGCTGCCCCTCAACCACGGGGACGAAGCTCTTTAGTGGCTCGTCAATTCTCTTTTCAATCGTAGAACAAAATGAACGCCGGTCTACTTATTCAGGTCTGTGGACTACCGCTAATTCTATTGTTGGCGATTTTGTCACTGGGGCTATCTGTGGCGGCTCTGTTGCTTTTCATCAAAGCTCGCCGCGAGAATTTGCTGGCCGCGTTCCTGCCGCTTTGCTTTTTGCCGGTGCTGGCAAGCCTATCGGTGTCATTCGTCGATTTGCTCTCGTCGATCGATCGAATGTTGGGGCAATCCGACGGAATGCGTGACCCAGCGTATTTCGTGTTTTTGTTAGCCACGAATCTGATGTCGATCTTGCTGGGTGTGTGTGCTTCGGCAATTCCAGCCACGATCGCGATGACTGGTCGTTGGGCACTGGCTTGGCAAGCAAGCGGCTTGCGATTGTTCCCCGAACGTAGTGCCGATGAATCAACACGTGCGTTAGACAATGAAGCTTGGATCAATCAAGAAGCAGACGACTACCTCGAACAACTTGTGCGTCCCAAGTAGATCTCTCGCAGTCCGCCGGTAAGTTTCGGTTCTGCCGACCTGACGTTGCGGGCCAGCGATCGGAATTTTTTTACCGCAGAGGACGCTGAGAACCGCAGAGTGCAGAATCCAAGTACCTTCTGCGGTCAATCTATCGGCTAACGCTATTTCTGCATCACAAGTGATTGTGAGATCCTTGTCCGTAGCCGCTACACGCTACCCAGGAAACTGGTTGACGAGACGCTTGATCCCTTCTTTCATTCGAGGAACGTTGAAATTCAGGAGGAGCCCGACGCTGAGATTGGAAAGTTTGAGATATGACAACAGTTGAGCATCGTAAAGCGAAATCATTTTCTCCACTGACTTCAGTTCGACGATGACTTTGTTTTCAACCAGCAGATCGAGACGATAGCCAACATCCAGCTTCACATCACGGTAAACCACCGGCAATCCAAGCTGCTGAACGACACCCACCCACGATCTCGGAGCTCGTATGCAAGGCAAGCTTCGTAGGCGGATTCGAGAAGTCCAGGCCCCAGCGAAGAATGTACCTTGATTGCCGAGTCGATGATCTGACCAGTTAATTCGTTGAGTTCCATAACCGGACTCCCATGATGACTTAAAGGGAACGCAATTTAACTACCGAGCTTTCCATCCTACAAAATTCCTCTGCGTTACCCTGCGTCCTCTGCGGTTAACATTTCTGTAGCAACTCTCTTGACTTTGTAACGAACAAAGTCGCTCGCACCGCATCGGCAATCTGAGGTGGCCTGGATTTTGCCAGCCGGGTCAAATAGTGAGTTGACCGCAGAGGACGCTGAGAACCGCAGAGTTCAGCATCCGAGATCCCTCTGCGTTGCTTCTCGGTCTCTGTGGTGACATTTCTGCTGGTGATATCTTTCCGGTGATGGCATGTTGCCGCGACGTCGCGTGTGGTCGTTCGATATTGACGGCTCAGCTAGAATTGCAACGTCACCCCCGTCATCTCTCATGCAAGCTGGTCGATGAGCACGATTGAATCGATTCAAGTCGGAACGGTTGTTACCGAAGGCGATCCGGACACCAACGACGTTGCGAAACGCCACTGGACCAGCGCGTTCAATAAAACGGCGATCGCTGGTGCTGCGGCCGTAACGACATTGGGAATCACCGGTGACCATGTCGCTGATCACAAACACCACGGCGGGGTGGACAAGGCGATTCTGTGCTATGCGGGAGCGCATTATCCCGCATGGCAAACCGAATACCCTCACCTCAGTTTCGCCGGCGGTGGCTTTGGCGAAAACTTGACCTTGGCAAGCTGGGCCGAAGGTGACGTCTGCATCGGCGATCGCTGGCAAGTCAACGATTGCCAGTTCGAAATCAGCCAACCACGCCAACCGTGCTGGAAAATTTCGCGTCGATGGCAAGACAAGACGATGACCAAAGCCGTCGCCCAGACGGGACGCACCGGCTGGTATATCCGAGTCACACAAGAAGGCTCGCTGACCGCCGGTGATTCGATCGAATTGCTTGAACGCCCCAATCCGAACTGGTCCGTCCGCCGTGCCAACAACATTCTGTTCGGTCGCGAGGTCGATCGGGCAGCGGTCATCGAACTGATGAATTTGCCGCAGTTGTCAGACGAATGGAAAGCCGCGATCGCCTGACCGGATGCCGCAATCGAGGATCGACACCGTCAGGGATTAGCCAGGCCGCGCCGTCTTTCATAGAATCGGTGCTGAACCCTTCGGCAAATGGAACGCAGCACGATGTCACGACCTTCGGACGACCAAATCATTGAGTCTCTTCGACTCTATCGCGAAGCCCTTCAGCAGACTCAAGCACTGTTTTTGGACGCGGGCAATCTGATCCGTGGATCATACGGTTGGCTTGGCGACGACAATGCCGAAGCCAGCTCGTTCGCCGAGCAGATGAATGATCTGCACCACGGCTTTTTGATGAAGGTGTTCGCGGCAGTGGTCCCCGATGCCGATGCCAAAAATCTGGAACAACGACAGATGGGACGTGTCCTGCTGGAACACCTGTGGGGCAAGTCCGTCCTTGGTCACCAGCTTCATGATGCGGTCGATTGGTTGATCAATGCCGCCAAAGATCTGCAGTGGTCTGAGCTGGTCCGGCCTTTCGCCGAATTGCCGGATCTGCGTAATCACTGGGGCGAACTCGAAACGTTGGCGATGCGAATGGCCAATCTGTTGACGGGCATCGATGGGCACGTCAGCCTTGCCGACAACCAGGCGATCGAAGCGATGAAACGTCAATTCGAATCTTCGCATGCCGGTGGGCCTGAAAAGCTGACCAAACCAACCGATACCGACAACGCACGCGAAGCGATTCATTGGTTGCGACAAGAGGCATCGAGGCTGCGCGGCGAAGTTGGTCCCGCAAATGCAGAGAAACCGACACCAACACCGTCGCATCCACAACCGCAACAAGCTTCACCCACGACTAAGACGCAGCAACCGGAAACCGCAGCGGACGATGATCGGACACCCGAACAGCGGCTTGCCGATGCAAACGCCAAACTTGATCGACTGATCGGACTGGACAACATCAAGGATCAGATCGAAACGTTGACCAATTTCTTGGCAATGGAACAAAAACGTCGAGAGCTGGACCTGCCCACATCACGGCCCAGCCTGCACATGGCATTTGTCGGCAACCCGGGAACCGGCAAAACAACGGTCGCTCGAATCATTGCCGAAATCTATGGCGCGCTTGGGATCCTGGAAAAAGGCCACCTCGTCGAAACCGATCGCAGTGGCCTCGTCGCCGAGTTCGCCGGCCAAACCGGTCCCAAAACCAACGCCAAAATTGACGAGGCTCTCGATGGGGTTCTGTTTATCGACGAAGCCTACACGCTGATCGATGAAAGTGGGCAAGATCAATACGGACGCGAGGCGATTCAAACGCTGCTGAAACGGATGGAAGATCAACGCGACCGATTGGTCGTGATCTTGGCTGGCTATCCCAACGAGATGAACGCGATGATCCGCAGTAATCCGGGACTGAGCAGTCGCGTGGGCACGACGATGCACTTCGCCGACTATGATTCCGAGTCACTGTGCCGCATTTTTGAACTGCTAGCCTCGAAAGCAAAGTATCAATTGCCGACCGAAGCACGTCGACGGCTGCTGCGAGGCTTTACGTACTTGCACGCTCAGCGTGACCGTCACTTTGGGAACGGGCGTACCGCGCGAAACAGTTTTGAACGCAGTGTCCGCCGTTTGGCCAACCGACTTGCGACAATCGATGAGATCACACGCGAGTTATTGACAACGCTTCAAGGTGACGACATCGAAGTCGCCGGAATCAAACAAGCACACTTGCGTGCGATGTCTGACAAGCCGGGCAAAGTCCGTGTCGAATGCAAAGGCTTTGCCCAAGTCATCGACGATCAAAAGCTGGGCACCGACGTAGACTGCCCCGATTGCGGCGAAGCGTTCTTCGCCGCTTGGGGTGAACCGGTGATCGAGCTCGAGACAGCGCCTAGCGAAGACGAGCCATCGTCCTAAGCCGCTACTCGGCAGTTGCCCGAACGCTGTTTGACTGATCGGCAAACTTGTAGAGATAAACCAATCCGCCGATCGAGAGCGTCAGCACATATACACTGACCCACTGTGAAATCGTCAGAGCGGTGTTGAACTGGCCAAGCTCATCCGAACGCACAATCTCCAAAATGAATCGTGCGATCGCGTAAGACGCAAATCCAATCATCATCAGCACGCCAGGCTTGGTGATGAATCTCGACAACAGGCACAGCAGCAAACACAGCGTGATCCCGGTGGCACTGCTGACCAATTGGGCAGCTCGAACAGGTAGCGATTGGGCAGGCAATTCGGCAGGTGTCAGCTCGTAAGTTGTTCCCTCGACATTCATGATCCAGCCGGGCACGATTTCTTCTTCAGGAATGTCGGTTGGGGCTGCCGCCGTTGTCGGATAATTGAATTGGCCGTATTCATATCGGTCGCCGGCTTTAATTCCCAAGTCATCGGCAGGGCTGCCTTCGATCACTTCGCCGATTCGACCGGTCTCGGGATCGATCTGCATTCCCAGCAATTCACCGCTTTTAAGTTGTTCTTGATAAACCTTGTTCAGCGGCGGAAAACGGATCGATGCCCAGTCCGGCTCACAGCGTCCGCCGTAGCAGCAACCGTTCATCAGGCATCCCATTCGCCCGAAGAACAGCCCTAAAAACAAACAGGGGACGATCGCATCTCCGAACTTCAGCAACGGCAATCGATGTCGATAATTGAATGCCAGGAACGCCAGGAATCCGCCGATGAACGCGCCGTAAACCACTAAGCCGCCTTCGGTAAAGGCGAGCATGTTGCGGATGGTTTCGCCAGTGGTTTTGCCGATAAAGGTTTCACGATACTGGATCACGAAAAATATCCGTGCGCCAGCGATCCCGCCAATGAACACCCATGGCGCGAGCGAATAGACCAAATCCGGGTTCAAGCCAGCCCGCCGGACACGTACCGATGCCAGCGAAATCGAAGCGATCAAGGCGATCACTAGAAAGAACCCGTATCCGCGGATCGGCAGGCCAACCGGTTCGCCGACGGCATTCAAAATTTCGACTCGCGGCAAAATGAAGACCGCGATCGCGGCGACGGCTCCCCAAAACGGAGCCTCCGCCATCAAAACAGTTTGGACGCTGGGTGGCCCCTCTGTTGAGGCGCCGCTACCGCCGGCTGCGCGTGTGTACTTCGCGTATTGCGTCGCGGCCCAACCCAAGCGAATGCAAAACAGGACCGCCAAGACCACCAGTGCCCAGCCCAGTCCGAATACTGGCAACGGCCCCAATTCATGAGGAATCAGAAAGAGCGTTCGTTGCATGGACGGAAGCAGGGCTGAGGAAAGGACGTAGACGGAGACAAATTCGGCTCCGGTGCCGACGTTGTATCATGGTCAAACATGAAGGTTTTGGCTGCCCAGACCGGTTCGCAGGGATTGGTCTGGACCGCCGTAGGCGTCCTTTTCTACGCTTGCTGGCACATCGAAGTCTAGGTCTAGTTGTCCTTCCCACCCGCGACTCGGAAAGCATGGATCGCAAACCAGCCCAATCGACGAGCCTTTGGATCTCCGCCGTCTTTGCCATAATGACCGTTTGTCTGGCGAATCCGCAGGCAACTGCTGTTGAAGCTCACCTCGAGTCGCTCCCCGAGGGGGCTACGAAATCAGACGACGCGTTCCAGGTTACCATCGAGATCTCCGAGATCGTTGACGGCAAACCGGTTCCGGTCGATCGGCACTTGATTCTGTTCAAAGACCAGCGCGCGTATGACTTTTCGCTTGTTCAACCGATGGACATCACCGTCGTCGATTGGGCCACTTCTCAAATGACCGTGTTATCGCGACAGAAAAATCTGCAAAGTTCGATGCCGATGAAGAAGGTCAACGAGTCAGTCGCTCAGCTGCGGGTGTACGCCAAGAAAAACCAACTGGAAGATCAACTCGGTATCAACGCCCAACCGCTGCGAAACGATGACCAGTCGACCGAGCTGACTTTTGGCGACTACCACTACAACGTCAAGTCGGTCGCCGCGCCGTCGCCCAGTCAGGCTGCTCGTTTCGCACAGTTCACCAACGCTGTGGCCCGATTAAACCTGGCACGGCACCGTGGCGCACCTCCGTTCGCTCGTATGTCGCTGGGCAACGAATTGGCAGCACATGGCCAACTGCCGCAGACGATGCATTTGACGATCGAATCGGACGGCAACACACGAATGCTCGTTTCTCAGTACGCCATCAAAGAATCGCTCAGCCCCGAAGCGGAAGACCGAATCAATAAAGTGTCAAGCATGCTGATGCTGTACCGCGATGTCCCAATGTCGGATGTCCGCTAGCTAATGTCGGCTTTCCGCTAGATTTGCCCCCCACAAAAAGATCGTCGTCCCCCCATTGCTTGCACTTGGGCATCGCGTACGCTACAACGGAACCACCCGTGAGGCGAAGTGTCCAAACGTCATCTAAGAATTCGCAGCAAGTATTGAGGTCTTCGATGTGGAATCAGCAGGAAACGGTCGATGCCGGATCGAGTTCTACCCGAGCCACTATTTCCGGGCGAGCAATCTGGCAATGGAGCGGCACGCAATGGGAATTGCGAACGCTTCAAAGTAAAAACAATGGCGTTGCGGGCGAGCCTCCGTCGTTGCCCGGCCGGTTCATCGGTCAGCTTCGCGCGACTCCTTGCGTCGAACCTGCGACCAACTGAAGTTGATGGATGATCTTGGTTGCCCTTTTCGCAAGGGCATCCGTCTTTCGAAAGAGGGGGAAGTGGCTGAATGTCACTTCGCCGCGCGTTTAACTGGCGCGTCTCCTGAACTCTGTCTCGTCCATCGTAGCGCGTGTGACGTTTGCGCCGAAGGTGCGCCGCTAAGTCCGCTATCGGTTAACCCGGTCATGCCTTCGATCATCTTGGAGGCTTGCCAGTCGGTTGACGACGCGGTGCCGATCGATGACTCGGTGCAATCGTCTGCCATTCCGGACTTTTTGCGTGCTTGGGCAGAAGCGACCATCACGAAAGATGGCGTCGAAGCCACGGTGTCGACCGCTTTCGCCTGCGACGTGATTATCGATGCCAGATTCGTCGATCAGGTGATGCCACTGCGTCGAGCGATCAATTCGGTACTCGTTGAACCCCAGACGCATGTCACATTGCACGTTGTCTTGCCATCGGAGGCAGGCCAACGAGTTGATCTGGGGCAACAAGCGGGAACGCTCTTCCGGCGTCCAAATTTGAAGTGCTATTGGTGCGACGAAGAGACGTTGCCGCAGGTGCTCAACCGTATTGTGGCGGCTGCCCAGTCTCAGACGATCACATTTCTAGACGCATCAAGCGTGTTCCTGCCCAAGGGGCTGAAACAAACATTACATGCCCTTAATACGACGGGGGCCGAATTGGTGTTTGCACGCACTGAATCGGATCATTGTCTTGGGGCACAGAAGGAGACGCTTGAGACCGCTGTTTCAGCGATGGCGGTTCGCCTGGCGTCGATCGCCGACCTTGGTCATTTCGATCAAGCTTGCGGTGAAGATTGTATTTCGGAAATTTGTCGACGTGCACTTATGGAAGCACGCCCGATTCACTTTGCCGACCACACCATGACAAGGATCGAACATGGATCGGTTGAGCCTGCATTTGTCCGTTCCGGTGGGATATCCAGTGAGCCCACGCAGGCCCTTCGACGGGCAAGTGTGCGATTGGTCCGTGATCGAGTGCAGTGCGATGTTGTTGTGCCGTTTCGTGATGGGACAGATTTTGCCATCGAGGCGATTGAGAGTGTTCTCGCCCAGGCAGACGCAGACTTGACAATTCACGTGATCGACGATGCCAGTCGACATTCCGTTGCGGCACTCTTTGAACGCTATCGTGAGTCAACGAAGGTGCGATTGTATTCCAACCTGACAAATCTTGGTCCGTTCGCGACCTTCAACAATATCATTGAATTCGCTAGCTCGCCATTTATCGCAGTTCAGGACGCAGACGATATCAGTTTGCCCCATCGCATTGCTCACTCTGTTTCTCTGATGCAGCAAAGCAAGGCGGACCTCTTCGCCGGCGCGACAGAATTGTTTGGGGACTCGGTCATTGCCTCCGATATCTGCCATCGGCGGCTAACGCTGGACGGAGAAAACAATATCCCGGTCCGCCGTTCAAGATATGCATGTAAAAACACACGTGGGTATTTTGTTGAAAACCCGACCTTGGTGGTCCGACGCGATGCATTTATCGCTCTCGGCGGCTACGCCGATTTTGGGGAGCGAAATCGCAACCGAACCGGTATCGACACCGACCTGCAACTGCGTGCCCACTATGCAAGATTCGCATTTGCCGTGACCAACGACGTGGTCGTGCGATATCGCTGCCACAGCGTTTCGGCGACACAGCATCATGCGTCCAAAATTGGGTCACAGGCGAATCGTGAAGCTGCCGAAGAAGTCCGCCGTCGGCTGAAACTCTACGCTCAAGGTTCGTTCAATCCCAAGTGGTTCGGCGCAATCGGTCAATATCGCGGACAGACTCGGCCGCTTGAGTGAATCGATTTTGTCGGTTGATCGACGATCGTCAACGGACGTGCAAACGCCGTTTTTCTCTTGGACGATTCTGTAGCGATCTCCTATACTCCGGAAACGCCATCCACAAGGAACCTGAGTTTTGAACCGCCTAGTCGTCATCGCACTGCTGCCATTTTTGATCGTGGGAAATGCGCTCGCGCATTCTCATCACGATCACTTTGGTGACGGAAAGCAGTCTGAGCGACCGCATGTTCATTTCCATGGTCACGATCATGGGGCTCATCGCAATCATGAAGGGCACAATGCTGTAACGCATTCCCATCATGAAAAATCGAGTACGACCCATGCGAAGCAACATGGTGCGGCGGATCGGGATTCACTCGTCTCAGTCGATCATTCTGCCGAGATCGCGTATTTCCCCGCCTCGACAGAAAACGGTCTGCTGTGTCCGCAATTGATCGAAACGTTGCCGCTGTGTGACCGAGCGGTGGCAGAGGACGACAGCTTTCCTGAGCGAAATTCCTCTGGTTCTCGATCGGAATTGTCGATGCGCGTCACCGGTGCGCGCACGCTGTTTCTTCTCCACTCATCGCTACGGCTTTAACCTCTTGCGCGAGCTTTCAAACTCGCTCGCTCTCTAGTCGTCTGGCGTCTCTTTGTCCCGGTTCGCGTCCGTCGTTTCGGTCGCGCGTCTCCACATTTCGTTTGATCAGATACCGAAGTCGACGTTGACTTCTGGCAAACTGAAGAGTGACCGTATGCATTCACACAATCGCTTCCGATGGTTGGCTGGTCCAGGCATCGTGATCGCCTGTCTTGGACTGCTCTGGGTGTTCCGACATCAACTCATTCCAAGTGATGCCGAGAGTAACGACGTCGAAAAAACATCGAAGGTTTCGGAGGAGGAATCACAGGTCTTAGAGCTATCGACTCAAGCTCGCCAGAATCTTGGATTGGTTTCTAAGCCAATGAAGCCGACCGAATATTGGCGGAACGTAACAATCCCAGGTGTCGTGCAAGATCGTCCGGGGGTCTCAGATCGTGGTGTCACATCGCCAGCAGTTGGCGTCGTTTCGAAAATTCACGTTTACCCAGGTGACACAGTGCGACCCGGCGAACCGCTCGTCACGTTGCAATTGTTCAGCGAGTATTTGCAGGCGACGCAGACACGGTTGTTCCAAGCGGTGCAGGAAATTTCGCTTGTTCAAGCAGAATTAGAGCGGGTCTCAGGCTTGGCGGATTCGGGAGGTGTTTCGGGGAGTCGATTGATCGAACTTCGAAACGAAATCAAGCGGCAAAAAATCCAATCAGAAGCAGCTCGGCAAGAGTTGCTTACACGCGGCTTGAGTCCTGATCAGATCGGCATGATTGAATCAGGGGCGTTTGTATCAACCATCGAAATCGTCACGCCAACTGTGCGATTACTAGGCGGCACACCAAACCAGTCCGCCGCAGAGGCTGATGGGACAGAATCAGACATGGCTTTCGAGGCTCAGCAACTGTTGGTCGAATTGGGACAGACTGTCCAAGCGGGGCAGGTGCTTGCCAACCTTTCCAATCACCGTTCGCTATATGTCGTTGGACATGCCTTCAAGCGTGAAGCGGGCTACCTGGAGAATGTCGCGCAGCAAGGGCGTCCGGTTGAAATTGAATTTGCCGATGACTCCACCGACCATTGGCCTGACATCGATCAGGCGTTCACGATTCGGCACCTCTCGAATTCTATTGATTTCGAGAGTCGAACGTTCGATTGTTTTATCCCTTTGACGAACCAAGTTAGAAGCTATCAGCGTGACGACGAAACGTTTTTCGTTTGGCGATATCAACCGGGGCAACGGGCTCGATTGCATGTCCCCGTCGAGAAGCTTGAAAACGTTTTTGTATTCCCCATTGCCGGGGTCGTCAGCGAAGGTCCGGAATCGTTTGTGTTTCGACAAAACGGGGACCTCTTCAATCGTACGTCTGTGCGCATATTGCACCGAGACCGACGCTACGCGGTGATCGCGAACGACGGCAGCATTACCCCGTCAGCCTACTACGCTCAAAATGCGGCCGCGTCGCTGAACCGAGTACTGAAATCACAATCCGCCAGTGGTGAGCAACCCGGATTACATGTTCATCCCGATGGTACGGCTCACGCCGCCCACTGACCGAGACGCTGCTGATGTTAGACAAAATCATTAAGTGGTCGCTGCATTATCGAATGCTGGTGGTGATTACCAGTTTGGTGACGCTGGTCTATGGCACGTACCTTGCGACCCAATTGCCAATCGACGTGTTCCCCGATCTCGATCGCCCACGAGTGGTGGTCATCACCGAAGCACCGGGGTTGGCGACCGAAGAGGTCGAAACGTTGGTAACGCAACCGATCGAAATTGCGTTGATGGGTGCCAATGGTGTTCAGGCCGTGCGCAGTCAAACCACAGCCGGTTTGAATGTGATCTTTATCGAGTTTGATTGGAACACTCAGATCCGCGCGGCTCGCCAAACGGTCAGTGAGCGACTCAACACACTCGCCGGAGTTTTGCCGGCGGGCATTCGTCCCCAGATGACACCTCCTTCATCGATCATGGGACAGATCGTTGTAGCGGGAATCTATCGACAAGCGGGACCCAGCGGAGGCGTGCTTTCTCCTGTCGGTACAAGCGGACTAGTTGCAGAACTTTACTTCGATGAAAAAACGCCGACGGTGAAGGTGTGGTCTGCTGTCGATCGGCATGACTTCGCGACCTGGACGCCGGTCGAGTATCAAGCGTTAGAGTGGGTTTCGCAACCCGCTTCATCCGAAAGCGAAGGTCCGGTCGGAACAGCAATCGTCGAATTAGCCGGAGAGACTTACCAGACGAGTTTTCTAAGTCGTTCTGAGCAACAGATGGACTTGCGGACAATCGCGGATTGGGTCATTCGACCGAGATTGCTGAAGGTCACCGGCGTCGCAGAAGTGTTTATGCTTGGCGGTGATCGGAAGCAGTATCAAATATTGCTCGACCCGACGGCGTTGCTCGAATACGACGTCACGGTGCAAGACGTCCAGCGATCATTGCGTGAGAGCAACATCAATACCAGCGGCGGATTCGCAATCACGGGGGAAACGGAGCGTCCGATTCGTGTACTCGGTCGACTCGGAAGTGAAACCGGTGACATTCTTCGTGACTTGAAAAAGATCGCGATCGCGAAGCGTCCCAAACGCACGGTCCTTTTGGAGCAAGTTGCCAGTGTTCAAGAAGGTCCCGAGCTTAAACGCGGCGATGGCAGTGTGAATGGTGAAGGCGGCATCGTCTTCACGGTCGTCAAGCAACCACACGTCGACACACGCAAATTGACCGATGATGTCGCACAGGCATTCCGAGAGGTCGAGTCGACTTTGCCAGCCGACATCATTGTGAACTCGGAACTCTTTCGCTTGAAGAACTTCATCGATCGGGGCATTTTCAATGTGGCCGAAGCGTTGGTCATCGGAGCGACGTTGGTCATTGTTGTGTTGTTCGTGTTCTTGCTGAATTTCCGGACGACGTTTATTACGCTGACCGCAATTCCGTTGTCATTGGTCATGACGACACTGGTATTCCGCGTGATCGGTTGGCTGACAAACAGCGAACTGACCATCAACGTGATGACGTTGGGTGGAATCGCGGTTGCGATGGGTGAACTCGTTGATGACGCAATTGTCGATGTCGAAAATATCTTCCGCCGGTTAAAGGAGAATCATTCCCGAGAACAGCCGCTCCCGGCGATCCAAGTGGTCTACGAGGCGAGTCGGGAAATCCGCAGTTCGATCTTGTTTGGAACGGGCGTCGTTATTTTGGTGTTTCTTCCGCTGTTCGCCCTTTCGGGGATCGAAGGCCGGTTGTTTGCACCGCTTGGGTTTGCCTACATCGTTTCCATCCTCGCGTCCTTTGCAATTTCACTGACGGTTACACCTGTCCTGTCGCTGTATCTGTTGCCCAATGCGCCAGCGGCACGACACGGAAACGATGGAACGTTGTTGCGTTTCCTGAAATCACTTGCCACGCCATTGATCCGTTTCAGCATGACATTCCCCAACACGTTGCTGACATTGACTTGGTTCGGCGTGGGAATCGCGATTTTTCAACTGTCGACGTTGGGCAGGAACTTTTTACCGCCATTCGATGAAGGCAGCGTCCAAGTTAACGTGACTCTGCCGCCTGGTTCCTCGCTTCAAGCCTCGAACTTGGTTTCCGAATCGATCGATGACGTTTTTAAGTCGATGCAAAAATCGCCTGAAAACCCGAGTGGCGAAATACTCAGTTTCGTTCGTCGGACAGGTCGAGCGGAGATGGATGAACATGCTGCGCCTGTCAATTTCGGTGAATACATTTTGAGTATGAATCCGGAATCAGAACAGGACAGAGATTCCTTGCTTGCCGAATTGCTCGGACGGATCAAATCAGAAGCTCCCGGCGTGGACGTTGAGGTCGAACAACCACTCGCCCACTTGATCAGCCACATGGTATCCGGCGTCTACGCACAAATTGCGATCAAGATTAACGGGGATGATTTGGATACGTTGATCGCATTGGCCAATCGAGTCGAAGCATCGATCGGCGACGTTGACGGGATTACTCCGCCAATCGTTGAACCGGTCCGGATGACACCGGAACTTCACATCGAGCTTCGCGGCGACGATCTCGCGCTCTATGGGTTGACCCGGCAGTATGTTGCGGACGTTTTGCAAACGGCATTGCAAGGCGAAATCGTTTCGGAAGTTCTGGTCGGTCAGCGGCGATTTGATTTGCTGATCCGGATGGAAGAGGCGTATCGCACCGACTACGCCAACCTTGGCAGGTTGAGAATCGATCTGCCGCACGCCTCTGGGGATTCCGAGCGAGGGCAGATCGAACTCCGAGACGTCGCAACACTCTCTGAAGGGACTGGGCCAAACTCCGTCAATCGCGAAAACGCCCGACGTCGGATTGTAATTCGTTGCAATACACAAGGTCGGGACTTGGCGAGTGCCGTGCAAGAAATTCAATCACGAGTCGAGACCCAAGTCCAATTGCCCGTCGGCTACTACGTCGAATATGCGGGACAATTCGAAAGCCAGCAAAATGCGACACGCATGATTATTGCACTCGCCGGGGTCGCGGTTCTCGGCATGTTTGGCATCTTGATGATCTTGTTCCCCTCTATCCGAATTGTCCTGCAGATACTCAATGCCTTGCCAACAGCATTTATTGGTGGTGTGTTGGCTTTGGTGGTGACAGGGCAAGACCTAACTGTCGCCAGTTTGGTCGGGTTCGTATCGCTTGGCGGAATTGCAGTCCGAAATGGGATTCTGCTCGTCACTCACTATTTTCACCTGATGCGAGAAGAACGCGAACCGTTTTCGCAAGCAATGATTATTCGCGGCAGCCTTGAACGATTGGCGCCCGTTTTGATGACAGCACTAACCGCCGGGATCGGATTGATTCCTCTTGTCGTCGGCGGTCAGGAACCCGGCAGAGAAATACTGTACCCGGTCGCGACGGTCATCCTTGGCGGCCTTGTAACTTCCACGTTTTGTGAATTCCTGATTCATCCAGGACTGTTTTGGAAATTGAGTGGTCAAGATGCGAAACGCTTGGCCGAAACTGAAGATGCTGACTCGTTAAGAGGACTAGAACGTTGAAATTTTTTGCTCTCAACCTACTGCTTTCCGCCTGTGTACTTGCCGTCGGATGTCAACCAGCCAAGAAGCCGCGTCCTAAAAAGACTCCAAGAGCTGCACACAAACATGGCGATGGACATCATGTTCACGATTACGAGGAACAAGGGGACGAGGAAAAAGGGCACGGAGTTGGCCCGCACGACGGTACGATCGCAGACTGGGGCGGTGGTAAGTTCCATGTTGAATTCACCGTTGATCATGATCAGCAACAAGCCACCGTTTTTGTGCTGGGATCAGATGAAAAGACTCCCGCATCAATCGATGCCGAGTCAATTGAACTGAGTATCAGCGATCCAGCGATGCAGGTTACTCTCGATGCCTCGCCACAAGAGGGCGACCCTGAGGGCAAGGCGTCTCGCTTCATTGGCAAACACGAAAAACTCGGCGTGGTCCAAGAGTACGCGGGAACGATGAGTGGTGTCGTTGAAGGGACGCCGTATTCTGGTGACTTCGCGGAAGTCGCGCACGATGAGCATGCACACTGAGAACGGCAACACTCGATCCGATCGAAATGAAAAACGCTCGCCAATCAAATTGGCGAGCGTTTTCCAATGAGCTGTTCTGCCGCAAGCGTCTTAACTAACGCTGGACGCAGTGTTCTATTAACGCTGAACGCGGGCGTTCCCTTTCCAGATGCTCCAGACTTGGTCTTCGTCAGCCGGTTGGCCGTAGTCGGTCCACATCGTGGCTGCTAGAGCGCCGGTCGCCCAACCGAACTGGGTTGCTTTTTCAGCGTCCCAGCCTTTCAGAACGCCGTACAGCAAGCCGCCGACGAATCCGTCGCCACCGCCGATCCGGTCGTAAACGCCGATGGAGCGAGGTTCGACAACGACGAATTCACTGCCGTGTGAAACGATCGCGCCCCAGTGGTGGTGGTTGGCGGTTTCGACTTCACGCAGGGTGGTCGCGAACAGGGTCGCGCCGGAGTATTCCTTTTTGACCCGACCGATCATTTCTTTGAAGCCATCGATCTTGGCACCGATGTCTTTGCCACCCGCTTCGGGGCCTTCGATGTCCAAGCACAATTGGAAGTCTTCTTCGTTACCGATCAGGATGTCTGACAGGCTAGCGATCTCTTTGAACGCTGCGGACAGTTCGTCTTCGCGTCCGACCCAGAACGATGCACGGTGGTTGAGGTCGAAGGAAATCCGTGCGTTGTGCTTTTTGGCGGCACGTGCGATTTCTAAGCAGAACTGGCTGGTCTCTTCCGACAATGCGGCAATCAATCCGCTCATGTGGACGATCTTGGCACCTTCGTCGCCAAAGATGCGATCGAGGTCGAAGTCTTTCACGTTCAGCTTGCGGCCAACTTCGCCGGCGCGGTCATTCTGTACGCGAGGTCCGCGCGATCCCCAGCCGCTGTCGGCCATGTTGATTTGGTGGCGGACGCCCCAAGGGTTGTCTTGGACAAACTCGGGGCCTTCAAAATCCATGTGACGGCGGGCGAGGTCGTCTTTGATGAATCGCGCGACGGGGCTGGCTTCGACGAACGCGGTCAAGATTTTGACAGGCAGTCCCAAAAACGAGGACACGCTACCGACGTTCGACTCGGCGCTGGTGGCCTGCATCTTGAAAGTGTCGCTGCAGTGAAACGGTTGATGGTCGACCGGGGTCAAACGAATGCCCATGCTGGTCGGGATGATCAACGAATACTTGGCATCGGAACGTAATTCGATCATTGGAATTCGACTGAATTATCAAGAGGTGCAAATAAAAAGGAGAGGATGCGATCGACAGGGGCTCGTGGTCAGATCGTGACCGATGCGAATCCGCCGTCGACGGCAATGTTTTGTCCGGTGACGAACGACGAAGCTTTCCGGCTGGCCAACCAAACGGTCGCGCCGGCGAGCTCTTCCGCGTTGCCAAACCGCCCCATCGGTGTGTGCCCGATGATTTGGCCGCCACGCTCGGTGTAGCTACCGTCGTCGTTAAATAGAAGCTTGCGGTTTTGTTCCGCGGGGAAAAAACCGGGGCTAATCGCGTTAACACGAACACCCGTGGTCGCCCATTCGCGCGAAAGCCACAGAGTCAGGTTGATGACCGCCGCTTTGGCCGCCGAGTAAGCGACGACACGCGAGAGTGGGATCATCCCGCTCATCGAAGCGATATTGATGATGCTGCCAACACCCGCTTCGATCATATCGGGTGCAAAAATTTGGCAAGGCAACAGAGCACCACCGACCAAATTCAAGTCGAACACATCACGCCATGCGTCCAGCGGCAGTTTGCAAACGTCGCCGCCAGGAGGAATGGTTGCATCGGGGCGGTTGCCACCGGCCGCGTTAACCAACACGGACGTCGGGGCACCAGCCCAATCGGCGATCGCTTTTCGTGCGTCATCCAGCGATTCAGCCTTCAATCCGTCGGCGGCAAAAAACTTTGCCTGGCCACCGGCGTCAATGATTTTTTTCGCGCGGGCTTCGCCACGTTCGGCATTTCGGCCCAGGACGGCAATCTTAGCCCCGTAGGCACCGAGAGATTCGGCCATAAGGCCGCCCAATTCACCCGTACCGCCGATGACTGCGGCGACGTCGTCGTTTAATTGAAAGAGATCGTTCATGGCGGCTAATCTACTCGCTCCGCCGACTCCCTAACAGTGGCTCAAGGGGGATGTGAACCACGATCAAGCAGACATCCTACCGACCACCCGTTCATCATGGCGTACTGGTCGATTAACCACCAATGGAATACATCGGCCGATCGGGTGGTGCAAAGTTCGTTTCGCCAATCCCGTGCCCCGATTCCTTCGCATTTACCGCCGCAATAAACTGCCGCACAATCGCATCGTCACTCGCCCCATCGCGAAGCAAATCACGGAGCGGATACTCTTGCTGCGAGAACAGGCAATTGCGAATCGATCCGTCTGCCGTCATGCGGATTCGATCGCACGCATTACAAAACGGCTTGGTCACTGATTCGATCAGCCCGAAGGCC
The DNA here is from genome assembly GCF_002251265.1 of Rhodopirellula sp. MGV. Classification (NCBI taxonomy): domain Bacteria; kingdom Pseudomonadati; phylum Planctomycetota; class Planctomycetia; order Pirellulales; family Pirellulaceae; genus Rhodopirellula; species Rhodopirellula sp. MGV. Next base: position 156,903 of record NZ_NPDI01000005.1, read on the forward strand.
AACTTGCCGTCGATCAGGTAATCCGTGGCTGGCTGAGATGTTGACGTGCGGTGGGGTATCAGCGCCCCGAAGTGTGATTCGATTCGCTGCCGGATGTCATCGCCGGTTAGCACCCCATCGTTGGTCCAGTTCCGATCGGCATCGAGAGGCATGAATTCGATAAAACGAATCTGCACGCCTTTCTCAATCGCGAATTGCACTAGGTCGATCACTTCCGATTCGGTGATGCCCCGGATCGCGGTGGCGTTCAGTTTGATGTTTTCGAATCCGGCATTGATCGCCGCATCGATTCCACGCAAAACTTTATCGAGGCCGTCGCGACGGGTTAATCGCCGAAACGTCGCTTCGTCGAGCGTGTCGATACTGATATTGATTCGTCGCAAGCCCGCCTGACGAAGCTCCGCGGCCATCGGTTCCAGCAGCATCGCGTTGCTCGTAAGCGACAAATCCGTGAGCGTGCCCAGGTCGGCGAGCATCGCGACCAGCTTCGGCAATTCGCGACGAACCAAAGGCTCACCGCCCGTCAAACGAACATCGGTGATCCCACATCGATTCGATAACAGCCTGACGACGCGGGTGATTTCTTCGAAAGTCAGCAAGGTCGGTCGGGGAACAAAGATCGCCCCCTCCGCCGGCATGCAATACGAGCAGCGCAGATTGCAGCGATCGGTCACGCTCAAACGCAAGCTGCGATGCAGCCGGCGGAAGCGGTCGATAAGTTTGATCTGCTGACCCATCGTTTCATTGCCCACGGTCGTCATTGGCTCGACGATCGCGGGCTCGAACCTGCTGTCGTGTGAATTGGTTTACCTGACTCCAGTAGCATTCTGACCCAATCAGGCAAACGATTCAATTCGCGGGGACAATTCGCAGGGAGAGCGGCGCTCCAAGATCGATCAATAGACGTCGCGAACGTAGCGGTTGTCTTGCGACATCTGTTTGACAAACTGATCTGCCGCAGCGTCATCCATCTTGCCGTATTGCGCGATCACTTGTTTCAGGGCTCGATCGACATCGACTGCCATTCGGCTAGCGTCACCGCAAACATAGATGTGTGCGTTTTCGTTGAGCCATTGCCACAGCATTTCGCCGTGTTCACGCATCCGATCTTGCACGTAGACCTTTTGCTCACCATCGCGGCTGAACGCGGTATCCAAACGGGTCAGCAGTCCCGTCTCTTGATAACGCTTTAATTCCGCTTCGTACAAAAAGTCGGTCGATTCGTGCTGGTCACCAAAGAACAACCAGTTTTTTCCATGGGCCTTGGTGGCCTCACGTTCTTGCAAGAACGCCATGAAAGGTGCGATGCCTGTTCCAGGCCCAATCATGATCATTGGCGTCGACGGATCGGAGGGAACGGTGAATCCGCCGTGATTTGGTTGGACGAAGACACGCAGGTTCTGGCCTGACTGCAAGCGATCGGCCAACATCGTGCTGGCGACACCTTTGCGGATACGTCCCTCGCGTTCATAGAACACCTTGCCGACTGTCAGGTGGACTTGATTGCCGACATGTTTTTGACTGCTCGCGATTGAATACAAACGGGGATTGAGCGGTGCGAGCATTTCGAGGAATTCGGTCGCGCTGATTGGTGTCCCTTGTGCGAGTTCCAGCACGTCCAACACATCAAATCCTTCCGGGACGCCTTCTTCCAACATCCGTGCGAGCGTCGCCTTGGTTTGTGAATCGTCGATGCGACCGAGGATCATTTCAAGCAATTCGTCGCTCGGGTCTTTCAAGCAAAAATCTTCGGCGAGCGTGGTGGCGAGGGTTTTCGGAGTGCCGTCGGATGCGACGACCATCATGCTCGCTTTTGCACCGATCGAGTGGATGATTTGATTGACCAAATCGTCACAGTTGGTTGCATAGACGCCCAACGCGTCACCGACTTCATACGAAACACCCGAGCTTCCCAAGTCGATCGCGACATGGCGGGTGTCCTTGGCAGAGCCTTCGAGATTCAACGCACGTGATTCGATCAAGGTTGCACGGTAAGGATTCTTTCTTGAGAACCCGTTCGTGCTGACGCCGTTGCTAGGAGTACCGTTACTCGCCGCTGGCTTTGCCGCACCATTGTCGCCGCCATCTTTGAGGACTTTCTTAATCATCTTGGACGTCTCTTTGCCGCCAGGGCTGCAAAGTGTCAGGTTGGTTTCTTCACCCGACGCGATCGCTTCACTGTACGTTTGGCAGAGGTAGCCGCAGGATCCACAGTCGAGCTGCGCCATCGCGGCCATCAGTCGCCGTTCCAACGGCCGTCCTTCGGCCATTTCCATTCGATCGACGATCGGCAGCGCCGCGTCATGCCAAGGGAAATCTTCTTCTTCCGGTTCTGCTTCGACCGCCGTGCCACCGGCCAGCGAATCGATGGACACGCCGGCAGCCCCCAACATCGCTTGCGTATTGCCGTTCGGATTGATCCCGATCATCCCGGCGAAAAAGCCGTTCAGCCAAGCGCGTTGTTCTTCGTTGAAAGGTGCGGATTCGGGAATGAAGCTCGTGGACATGGTTCGGTTGTTAACGTTGTTGAGGAAGCGTTCTTGGTGTCAGGAAGCGAATGAGTCAGGCGTCCGGTTTAAACGGGACTCATGGCCGCGAGCGACTTCAATTCGTCATCTGTTTTTCGAGCGGTGAAATCGACGAACGTCTCGCCGTCATTGCGTTGTTCGATGTAACCCTGGATCACTGCCGAAATCAAATTCGGCATTTCTTCGAATGCGACCGATTCAAAAATGAGTCGTGCGATGCCTTGTCGTTCTCCCCAACCACCACCTAAATGAACGTGGTACCCGTCGACCATATCATCGCCCTTTTCGACTTTACATCCGATCAGTCCGATATCGCCGATGTAGTGTTGAGCGCAGCTGTGATGGCATCCGGTCAAATGGATGTTGATTGGCAAATCCAAGTCAAATTGGGCCTGCAGGTGATCGGCCAAAATCATCGCGTGCGTTTTGGTTTCTGCCGCCGCGAATTTGCATCCGCCGCTTCCAGTACAGGCGACCAGTCCCGCACGAAATTGGCTAGCGCGATAGTCCAAGCCAATCTCAAGCAACGCTTGTTGCACCGCTTCGACGTTCGCATCGTCGATATTGGGAATCAACAGATTCTGCCAGACGGTTAAACGTATTTCGCCGTTGCCATACTTGGTCGCAATGTCGGCTAGCGATCGTGCTTGGTCGCTGGTGATCCGACCGACAGGCAAAACGACGCCAACGTATTGCTTGCCAGTTTGGGCTTGCGGATGGAACCCAATGTGAGCCATGCGATTCTCGACCAACGACTTGGTAAGCTTGCTTTCATCGAGACGTGGCAACGTATAGCCGAGTTGCTCTTCGACAGCTGCGATAAACTTGTCAAAGCCCCAATCGTCGAGGACGTATTTCAAACGAGCTTTCTTGCGATCGGTTCTGTCACCATGTTTGACGAACACGCGGACGATCGCGCCAGCAACCGCCAAGCACTGGTCGGGACGCAGCAGCACGCCGGTCGGACGCGCGAAATCCTTGTGCCCCGTGATCCCGCCAAGCGTCAGTTGAAAGTACACGCCCTCCGGAAACTCAGCACTAGCGTTCTCGGCAGACACACTGACCGCGTGGAATCCGATGTCATTGGTGTCGTCCAGCGAACTGATCGTTCCGCCGCCGTCAAACGCAATGTTGAACTTGCGTGGCAAGCCGTACATCTCGCGAGAATTTAAGATGTAGTGGTGCATCCGCTTGGCAAGCGGAATCGTTTCGATCAACTCGATGGTGTCGATCCCACTGAGCGGACTGGCCGTGCAATTGCGGATGTTATCGCCGCCGGCCCCCAGGTTCACAATCTCCAATTCACGCAGCCCGTACAAGATATTCATCGCTTGGTCAGCGGGTATCTCGCGATACTGCAAATTGGCTCGTGTGGTGACGTCGATGTAACCGCCAGCCGATCGGTCTGACAAATCCGCAAGCCCGGTCAATTGCCAAGCGTGCAATAGCCCGCCGGGAATCCGCATGCGACACATGAAGCTGTTTTGTGCCGGTGCGACATAAAATAGGCCGTGGAATTTTTGCAAAAAGACGTCGGTGCCTTTGGGGAACTCACCCTTGTCACTGCGGGCTTGCATTTCGTCCCACATATCCAGCGGGTTCTTCTCAAGCTTGGCGAGCTCTTCTTTGCAGAGTTGTTTCCCCGATTCCTTGGTCTCACGCTGCGCGATCAAGGCGATCTTTTCGGGGCCAACTGGCAAGACATCCTCGGCCTTCGCCCCAATCGTGATCGATTCGCCGTTGACGCCACCACCGGCGCTATTGCTAAGAACTGGTAAACCGCTGACGGCGCGAGCGACGTCAGTACCGAATGCGAATCCGGACAGAAACTGCTTTTGTTCTTCGGTGAAACCTTTGTCGTTACTCATCGCTTGTTCGAACCTACCATTTGAACCGACTTAGACTTTCTCCAAACACACCGCGCAGTCTTTGTAACTTGGCTGGTGGGAATGGGGATCAAAGTGAGAGAGTGTTAATTCGTTGACGATGCGATAATGCATCGGGATAAAGACATGGCCGCTGCGTACCGTCGGAGTTACCATTGCGGTCACCTCGACTTCACCACGGCGTGAACGGACGCGAATCCGATCCCCATTGATGACGTCAAGCTTTGCGGCGTCACGAGGATGGATCTCGGCATACGGTTGCTGCGGATACAGCTTTCGCAGGACTTTGCTGTTCTCGGTGCGTGTCTGCGTGTGCCACTGGCTGACGGTGCCGCGTCCGGTCAGAAGCAGGTGCGGGTAATCGACGTCCGGCGGTTCAGGCATCGGCGTGATTTGATCGACGATCAGTCTTGCCTTGCCGTTCTCGTGATAGAACCGGCCATCGGAAAACAGCCGCCGTTGTTGAACCGGCGCGTCCTCTTGTTGTGACTCAGCTTCCGAAAAGGGCCATTGAATCCCGCCGGATGCGTCAAGCTGTTGGTAACCATCAATGCCGGAGATATCGTTGGGTCGATTGCGACTCAAACGTTGCATGATGCGGAAAACCGCTTCGGGGTCGGTCCATTCGGCGAACACGTCACCGACGCCCCAGTAGGCAGCGATCGCTCGGAAGATTTGGAAATCGGCGAGTGCTTCGCCAGGCGCCCGTCGCACCTTTTTGACCAACCCATAGCGACGTTCGCTATTGATGAACGTGCCGACCTTTTCGCCCCAGCCGGCGGCCGGCAGAACCAAGTCGGCATGCTTGGCTGTATCGGTTTGGTCGTACATGTCTTGTACCACCAAGAAGTCCAACTTGCCCAGCAGTTCACGGAAATCGCCGCGGTTGATCCACGAGTGTGCGGGATTGGTCGCGATCACCCATAGGCCTTTGATTTCGCCGTTGCGGATGCCTTCGACAATTTCGTCATAGGCCCAACTGCCCTCGTTTGGAATGCGGTCGACATCGATGCCAAGCGTTTCGGCGACGTGCTGACGATCGTCAGCGGATTCAAACTTGAAATGGCCGAGCAGGTTCGTCGTGTTACTCCACAGACGCGAACCCATCGCGTTGCATTGGCCAGTGATGCTGTTCGCCCCAGTTCCAGGGCGTCCAAAGTTCCCGGTGATCAATGCGATGTTGATAATCGCCTGGGCAACTCGTGTGCCTTCGTAACTTTGGTTGACACCCATCGTCCACCAAAGTGATGCGGCGGACGCACGACCGATGGATTCGGCCGCACGACGAATATCAAGCACCGGGATACCGCACTGTTGTGAAACCGCTTCGGGCGTGAACGCGGACACATGTGCGGCAAGCTCTTCGAAGCCCTCGGTGTGTGCATTGACGAAGTCGTAATCAATCAGGTTGGCCGCGATCAAGTGTTGTGTGATCGCGTAAAGCAATGCCAAATCACTTTTCGGATTCAGCTGCAAGTGCTGCGTCGATGCCATCGCCGTCTCAGTCCGACGTGGATCAAGTACGATGATCTCGGGGGACTTTTGATTGCGCAGCACACGTTCCCACATGATCGGGTGGCCGATGCATGGATTAGCGCCGACAAACACCAGGCAGTCACTTTGTTCGAAGTCGTCGTAAGTGTACGGCGGTGCGTCAAATCCGAAGGACTCTTTGTAAGCGCTGACTGCGGTGGCCATGCACTGGCGGGTGTTCCCGTCACCATGTTGCACTCCCATGCCGAACTTCGCCAACGCACCGAGGAACGCCATCTCTTCACTGACGATTTGGCCGGTGCTAACAAAAGCGACTGCAGCGTTGCCGTGCTTCGCTTGAATCGATTTAAATCTTTCGGTGAAAGTGGTTAATGCGGTGTCCCACGACACGCGTTGTTGTGTTCCGTCTGCTTGCCGCAGTAACGGGTAATGGGCTCGCTTTTCTGAATTCAAAACCTCTAACGCTTCCCATCCTTTGGGACAGGCCATGCCAAGGTTGACGGGATAACTGGTTTCCGGGGTCAGTCCGACGGCTTCGCCATCGCGAACATGCAACCGGAGTCCACATCCGGTGGCACAGTAGCCACAGGTCGCCGTGGTCGTGGAGTCTGCCTTCATCGCGTCTGGTGTCATTCCCAAGCCATGCTGGCCTGGATGGAGCAGTAGCTCGCGTGTCATCCGGCCGCTACGTGCTTGCAAGACTTGAGGCAATTCGAACCCGCGGCGGGCGTCGTCGGCAGGCGCATCGGTCAATGAATTCTTGGCCTGGATCTCGGCTGGTTCATTATTTGGCGGAGGTGCAATGCTCATCGTCACGGTCCTCTAAAGTGTTCCAGGCATGCGGTCGTAGACAACGCTCTTGAAATACAGCAATCGCTCGGCATTTTCGCCCGCGATAAACAGGCTGCTCGCGATGGCCAACACACCGCCGCCTGCGATCGGGCTGGCGATTGCAACCAGCGCGCCGAGGGCAGTAGCGACAATCGCGGCAGTCATCAAGCCGATTCGCGCTTGCAATAGACCGCTCATGTGATTGCGTATCAGGCGAGCACTTCGGCGATCGTAAGAATCATCGCTGTCCGATTCAGAGAAATACGTTGATCGTTCCACACCGAATTTCGTTATCAGCAACCCGATCGCAACGAGTGACAATGCGAATGCCGTCCAGCGAAAATCGAATACGCCGAATACCGCTGCGGTGATCAGTGGACCGCCTGCCAAGCCGGTTCCAAAGAATCGTGGCAAGGTACGTTCCTGTCGCCAGAGTTGTCGTTTCGTTGCGATATAAATCATCGCACTGCAGTACAACCCCAACGCGCCTAGCGGCAACGACGCCAGCAGGACAACGCGGCCCAGCCAACTGGGGATCAATTCGATCGGGATCCAGGCTTGCGCGAATTCGGGGATCCAATCCCAAACCAGCGGCAACGCCAACAGTCCGATGCCGGCTGCGACCGCGCCCATGAATTTTCCGAGCACGACCGCTTCGCGACTCAGCCAGCTTGTGCGCAGCCCTAGAAAGACTCGCCACATTCGTAGCGGTTGTCCCAAGTGCAGTGGCGCGATTCCCAAGCCAAGATTCGCAATCGCAAAGGCCACCAGAGCCGTCGTCAGTGTTACTTTCGCGGAGACCGGTTGGCCAAAGACCAACAACACACCTGCAACAATTGCTTCGGCCAACAAAACACCGACCGCAATTTGCGTCATCACCAGCATGATTGCCAGCGGCCAGTGGCTCTCGGCAACTTCGTCTACGTTTTTATCTTGAGGCTGCGCGTGACTCGAATGGATCGACCGCGATGAAACGAAACGTGTCGTCGGTTGTGTAATCGAAGACGGCGGCGCCGAAGGGACAACGGCGTCAGAGTGGTAGAGTTCTGAACCGACGGGGACGACCGAAATTCGAATGGCTTCGTTGGGGCATGATTGCACACACGCCGGTGCTTCGCCGACACTCAAGCGTTGATGGCACATGTCGCATTTGCGGACGATCCCTAAACGGTCGCTATAGCGGGGCACCTCGTAAGGACACATCATCGTGCAATACTTACAACCGATGCATTGGTCGTCGAGGTGTCGGACGATTCCCGTGATCGGATCTTTGTCATAGGCCTTGACCGGACAACCGTTCAAGCATCCGGGGTCTTCGCAGTGATGGCATGCGGTGGTGACGTGCTGAATCGCGGCGGGCGATTCGGCTGATTCGTCGCCGATGATCAATGTGCCGACACGACGCCACGATTCATCTTCTTCAAGACCGTTAAGCGAGTGGCAGGCAACGACGCACGCTTTGCAACCGCTGCATGCATCCAAGTCGACTTCGAATGCGAATTGGTAGCCTGGCTTGGGAGCCGAAGCCGGAATGAGATTGCGGTAGTACTTTTCCTGAGCAGGCGTCGAAGCATCTTGTGAGTGATGCCACTCACTGAATGATTCGACCGCCGTTAGCTCTTGCTGTTCGGCCAGCAGTTGTCCCAGGAAATCAGGTTGACGATTCACAACAGGAAGTGCTGTCGCCATCGCGTTCACCTCCGGCGTTTAAAGCAACATGATGAGAACATTGGTTACACGGCCGTCTTCGAAGAACGGCATCGCGAAGGCGCGGCCTTCAAAATGGCAGTCTTCACCGCGACCAAACGAAATCAACGCAGGGTCATCGCTAATCACCGCGGCCGACGATTCGGCTGCGAATCCGGGCAACGATCCATGGCATGTGACCTTGCTTTCGAGTGGCAATTGCAGGGACTCGTCCAAGTCTTGATAGGCGGCTGATTCCAGCAAGAAATCATCGCCAGCACACCGCCAGACTTCGAAGCCTTTTCCGAGCGGCGCGACACTGGAACTGATCAACAGAACCGATGCCAAAAAGTCGTCGCCCATGACCGGAATTCCGATCGCCACTTGCAGTGACTCGGCCGAAGCACCTGCCGCACGCAAAAATCCCGAATGCGAGGGCAGCTTGTCGTGAATGACAAAACTGGCGTTCCGCCAAACCTGCCCTGGCAATCCGGAGCCTTTCTCAAATCGCACAAACGAGCTGACGTTCTGAAAACGTTCGAGCGCGCCAAAGTAGCCTTTGGTCATGTTGAGTTCGTCGTACTCACCGATCGGTTGCCAGACTTCCATCACGCCGCAGTGACTTTCGTCACCAGAGCCGACGAAGCATACGATCGAAAGGATTTCCCCTTCGCGATAGATTGGTACAGACATCACGACGACATCGGTTTCGTCATCGCTTGCGCTAACGATCGCGGGCAAACCGGTGTAACGTGTCTCGCCCACCGCTCGCTGCACCGCGGGGTAAGGACTGGAAACAATAAACTCGCCGCCGACCTGATCGACAACCAAGACATCGACCAGAAAAGAGGCTTGGGGTTTAGCAACTGTGGCGTTCATTAAACTGCAGCCTCGGCTTCCACTTCGGCACGCTTTTTCGCTTCCAGCTTTTCGGCGTCCGCTTTCAGTTTCTTGTGATCTTGTTCTTCCAGGAACTGGATCATGTCACCACGCAAGTCGTAGTAATCAGGGTGGTCGAGCACTTCGGCACGAACACGCGGGCGTTCGAACGGCATTTCGAAGATCCTGCCCACCCGTGCCTGTGGTCCGTTGGTCATCATCACCACACGGTCGCTCATAAAGAGTGCTTCGTCGACGTCGTGCGTAATCATCATCGTGGTGACTTTGTCACGCACCAGAATCTCCAGCAAGATTTCTTGCAGTTCCATTCGGGTCAGGGAATCCAGCATTCCGAACGGTTCATCCAGCAACAGCATCTTGGGCTTGAGCGCAAACGCACGGGCGATCCCAACGCGTTGTTGCATCCCTTGGCTGAGTGCGCTGGCGCGAGTGTTCAGGCTGTTTCCAAGCCCGACCAAGGTCAGGTAGTACGCTGCGATATCGTGGCGCTGTGCTTTGGTGCCGTGCGGGTAGACCTGATTGACGCCAAGCAAGACGTTCTCGATCGCCGTCATCCACGGCATCAAGCAAGGCGATTGGAATACGACACCTCGGTCCGGCCCCGGACCGTCGATTTCATGATTGGCAACGACGACGCCACCATGGGTGATCGGGTTTAGGCCCGCCACCATGGTCAACACGGTGCTCTTGCCACAACCGCTGTGGCCCAACAGGCAAACGTATTCGCCTTTGGCCATGTTCAAATTGAAATCTTCGACGATGATCGCCGGACCGTTGGGCGTGTCATAGGTTTTGCCCAAGCGGTACATTTCGACATATCCAGCCATTTGATGCCGCCCATCAGAAGTGGTTTAGATTGTGGAGTTCAAAATCGCCTTCCGTGGCAACGCCAAACTCCGTGGTTGAAGGTCCGGTAGTTCAACCGGACGTTGTTCGGAGGCCAACGCTTGGTCTTCGCGCGATTTCTGACGAACGGCCACCAGGTAATTGGTGATCGCGTTGCGAAGACCTTTGAAGGTCTCGTTGTGGTTCAGTTCGGTTTTGCTGCGCGGACGGTCAAGTTCGACCGTGAACGCTGGCCCGAGTGACGCTTTGGGGCCGGGGTTCAGCGGCACGATGCGATCGGCCAACAAAATCGCTTCATCGACGTCGTTGGTGATCAACAAGCACGTCTGACGCTCCTCTTCCCAAATCTTCAAAATCTCGTCTTGCAGCGTCGCACGGGTGAGTGCGTCGAGCGCCGACAAAGGTTCGTCCAGCAACAACACTTTCGGTTTCATCGCCAGTGTTCTGGCCAGCGAAACACGTTGCCGCATCCCGCCGGACAATTCGTGGGGTCGACGGTGCACCGCGTGTGACAAGCCCACCATCTCGATGAACTTGTCGGTGTGTTCGCGTCGTTGTGCTTTGGACCAATGACGAAAGACACGGTCGACCGACAACGCGACATTGCCGCGCACCGTCAGCCAAGGCAACAACGAATAGTTTTGGAAAACGATCCCACGTTCCTGGCTCGGTTCGGTGATGACTTTGTTTTCCATCACGATCTCGCCGCTATCCGGTGTTTCCAGCCCGGCGAGCAACTTGGTCAACGTCGTTTTGCCGCTGCCAGAGAACCCAACGACCGCAAGAAACTCGCCTTGGCGAAGATTCAAATTGATATTGGTCAGGACCTCGTTTCGCGTCACGCCACTGCCGTAGCCTTTGCAAACGTTTCGCATCGCAATCAGCGGCTCGGGAGCCACCGGACGTGCGACCGATTTCGGCCGCGCTCGATCGAGAACAACAGTACTCATCGTATTACTCGCTTTGTAGTTGGACTCGCTGCGATCACGCGGCTTGTGGGTTGCCGAAGCTGACCAGGTTTCGCAAGAAGATCATGACACGGTCGAGCAATAACCCGATGACCCCGATGATGATCACGCTAAAGGCGATTCGGGCGTACGTTTGGCTGCTACCATTTTGGAACTCATCCCAAACGAATTTTCCAAGACCCGGATTCTGGGCCAGCATGTCTGCCGCAATCAGTACCATCCAGCCAACACCCAAGCTGATACGCAATCCTGCGAACATCAGCGGCAAGCTGGCGGGAAGAATGATCTTGAACAACTGTTGGCTCCACGAAAGCTTGAGCACCCGCGCGACATTCATGTAATCTTTGTCGACGCTCGCAACTCCCAAGGTTGTGTTCACCAAGGTCGGCCACAGTGAACACAATGAAACGGTGACCGCGGAGATCAAGAACGCTTTTTCAAACAGCGTTTCACCGGGCTTGGAACCCGAGTATGCCCAAACGATGACTAGAAACGCCAAGGGCAACCAAGCCAATGGGCTGACCGGTTTAAAGATTTGGATGAATGGTGTTAACGCCGCGTTGCACCACGGACTCATGCCGCAGAGGACACCGACAGGAACTGCGATCAGCGTCGCGATCACAAATCCCACAAAGACGGTTTTCAAACTGGTAAAGATCTGATCGACAAACGTCGGCGCACTGGTGGGTTTGTAATTCGCCGCTTGCACGGCTTTCTTTTTGAGCACCAATGCGTTGGCAAGCAAGGTCTCTTTTCGTTCGCCGCTGGCCGCCTCGGCCTTGGCGGTCAGCTTGTTTGCCTTGGCCAGGAACATCACGGCTTCGGCGATTTTTTCCTGCTTTTGTTCGCGGTCTGCTGCTCGCTGCGCGGTATGCATTGCAAACAGTTCTTTGCCCGCCTTCCAGGTGTCACTGGGGCTGGGCAATTGCATACTGTCAGTCACAACCGTTTTTGATGCGGCATGCCATAGAAACAAGAACATCGCAATTGCGGCGATCGGCAATAGGATGAACTTGCTGATACTTTTGAATTGCTCTTTAACGTCTTCGCCAGCTGCCAAGCGGATGAACGGCTCCAGTAGTGGGAGCCCGGCAACATTGCAAAACTTGAGCGCGTTTCCTCGCCAATTCATGGTCAGTCAGTGGTGGATAGAGTTCGGGAAGCAGATGGATTCGCCAAGTCGGGCGTGCAGCCGTGCAGAGCGTTAAACTGGCACTCAGTGACATCGCGGCAACGAAACGCCTTAAAGCAAGCCGCATTGGCTTGCTTTGGTCAGTATGTAAACGGGATCCACGGCCGGGCCGGACGTTAGGCACCGGACCCAAACGTCCGGCCCGTACTGGCCGCTTCCCGATCACACGGGCGGTGAGGCGGCCACCGCCGAGTGAACGACTGTTGTTGCTTTCGAGCAGTGCCGAAAGCGATTACTGTTTAGCCAAGGATTCGGGATCCTTGTTTCCGATTTCGAAGCTGTTGATGTATCCGATCGGATCTTTGGCGTCGTACGAATTTCCGTCGATAAAGTCGGTCGTGGCTTCGCGATAGCCGTCGTAATCCGGTGCGGGGAAATCGTTCGGAGACGCTTTGCCTTCGGAGATCAACATGTCAGCCGCCTTGCGATAGATTGCTGGCTGATAGATGTCTTTTGCCTTCTCTGCGTACCAGCTTGCCGGTTTACCTTCGGTGATCTGGCCCCATCGTCGCATTTGAGTGAGAAACCAAACGCAATCGCTGTAGTGCGGGTAGCTCGCGTTGTGCTTGAAGAACACGTTGAAGTCGGGCATGGGACGCACATCCGATTCCTGGAACACAAACGTGCCCGTCATGCTGTTGTCGATGACGTCTTCGTCGGCACCGACATAGTCCTTGTTTGAAAGCAGCTTTGCCGCTTCTTGGCGATTGACCAAGTTGCCATCAGCATCGGTTTCGTCCAACCACTTGCCGGCGCGAATCAGTGCCTTGACAATCGCGACGTGCGTATTGGGATTGGCGTCGTTCCATGCTTTCGACACGCCAAAAACTTTCTCGGGGTTGTTTTTCCAGATGTCGTAGTTGGTCGTGACGGGGACGCCGATGCCTTTGACGACTGCTTGCTGATTCCAGGGTTCGCCGACGCAGTACCCCAGAATCGTGCCGGCTTCCAGAGTCGCTGGCATCTGCGGTGGTGGTGTTACCGACAGCAACACGTCGGCATCAATCGTGCCCTGGATGTTCTCTTCGGAGTACATGCCTGGGTGAATGCCCGAGGCCGCAAGCCAATAGCGAATTTCGTAATTGTGCGTACTAACTGGGAATACCATCCCCATGTTGAAGTCTTTGCCTTCTTGGTTGTACGCCTCGACGATTGGCTTGAGTGAGTCAGCCGTGATCGGATGCTTTGGCGTCGGCGAATTCAACGCGGGATCGTTCTCTTGCATCTTCGACCAGATCTCGTTGCTGACCGTGATGCCATTTCCGTTGTAGTCCAAGCTATATGCGGTGATGATGTGTGCCTGAGTACCGAATCCGATGGTGGCTCCGATTGGCTGGCCTGCCAACATGTGAGCACCGTCGAGTTGGCCGTCAATCACACGGTCCAGCAAGACCTTCCAGTTCGACTGTGCTTCAATCTCGACATTCAAACCTTCGTCAGAGAAGAAACCTTTTTCTTTTGCAATCACTAACGGAGCGCAGTCGGTCAGCTTGATGAAGCCAAACTTCAAGTTGGGCTTTTCCACATCAAGCATTTCCATCACGACATCGTCTTCGCTATCAGCGGCGATATCGGTGTCGGAAACTTCGATCTTAGCCGCAGCCTTCTCGAGATCCTCGAGGGTGATTTCTGAACTAGAACAACCGGTGAAAAGTGCTGCCAATGCGACCAGTGACAACTTGGAAATAAAACGTCGCAACTTAGGTGCTCCCGGGGAGGTGGAACGAACAAGTTTTGAAAGGAATAGAGAAAGCCCTGGATCGATACCGCCTCGACCGAATCATTCGGACCTTGCTGATGTGCAATGATCAGCGGTGAGACGCCGATGCACAGAGACACCAATGCACAGTGCGTGCCGGTGTTCGCATTCGTGAACGTTTTGCTTAAATGCGAACCACCATGGCTCCGTTAACAGGGCTTTAGTGGAGATGTGGCTTCCCTAATGGGCCTTTAAAAGTGTCGACGATTTTGGGGAATGCATGCCGTGCAGGCATCAGGGCAGCGCTGCTGCCTAGCATCAGTGCAGGGGGGATCGCGTTACTACGAACGCCCTCTCACTACGTGGGAAATCATTTGCCGCAGTGACGGAATTAACGGGGCGGATCTCCGCACGCTCGGCTCGAAATTCCGATCCACTCGGTACAGGTAGGAGTGAATCACCTGAAAAACGCGTCTTGCGGCGGGTGGTGAAGGAGGGGGCGACGCGGAGGTTGGCTTGCGGAGGCAAAGTTTGACGTTTGAGAGGATCCTTCCAGACACGCCAAAAAGTTCGCACTTGCGATGCAGGAGGTCCGATATTCCCCACTATAAGCGTCGGTATCGCCGGGACCGACGCGGATGCCCCCACAGAATGCCAGCCTCATGTGTCGCTGGTGACCGAAGCCGCACCACGAGGTTGATTCAACACAAGTGTCGGTGGTGGAGGCAACGAACTCTTCAACAAAACTGTCGCAATGAGGCGACATCACCCATTCCATTAGGAAGGAGTCCTAAGAGATGCTTTCCACTAAAAAGGCACGCCGGCGCGCTCTCTCGCTCGCCCTACTTGCCGGTTTCGTTTCGACGCCAGCGTTTGCTGGGGAGCGATTCGGCCTTGAAGATACAGTCGTAACCGACGCCACCGGGAATCCGATCGGTGGTGTTCAGCTTGTTGCTGACGAAGCGGAAGCGCCCGTGGAATCAGCACAGCCCGTCGTTGATCCGGTTCCGATGCCAGAACCGATTCAGATCGACGAACCAGCTCCGATGCCCGAGTACGCGGCACCGGCACCAAGCTGCAGCTGCTGCACAACCGCTTGCTGCACCAAAGCAAAGAAGGAAGCGGCGACCGCAAAAATGAAAAGCGCCTACGCAGGTGTCTTTTACGCCAACGACTTCAGCTACTTGAACGATCCTTGCTACGACGGTCCCGCCTTCATTGGTGATTCGTTGAAGGGCATGCTCAATGGCAAGCTGGATGTCGGCGGCGAAGCTCGCGTGCGTTTTCATCATGAAAACAATCACCGTGGTCTTGGCCTGACTGGCAACGACGACAACTTCTTCTTGACCCGTTACCGCATGTTTGCGAACTTGCGAGTCAACGAGTTCTTTCGCGTTTACGGTGAATACCTGTACGCGGATTCGGGCGGAGAAACTTTTTCGAATCGTCCGATCGAAGAAAACCGTGGCGAGATCCAGAACCTGTTCTTGGACACACGCTTGACCGAGGACCTGTCGGTTCGCATCGGTCGTCAAGAAATGTTGCTTGGCGATCAGCGACTGATCTCGCCACTGGATTGGGCTAACACCCGTCGTACTTTCCAAGGTGTTCGCGGAACGTACAAAGGTTGCGACTGGACGGTTGACGGGTTCTTCCTGAACCCAGTGAACCGTGTCGCGGCAACCGAAAGCAAGATCGACGATGCCAACGAAGATATCGATTTCTACGGCGTTTACTTGTCGAATCCCAACACTCGCTGGGGCGCGGTCGACTATTACTACTTGGGATTGTCGAACCAAGCGTTGAACTACGACTACCACACGATCGGCAGCCGCTGGTCCGGTAAAGTCGGCAAGAATTGGTTGTACTCCTACGAAGGCGGTACGCAGTTCGGAACCAACTCTCCTGGGTTTGGTGATCACAGCGCGAGCTTCTTCACCGGCGGTCTAGGACGTCAATTGGAGCTGTGCACCGCATGTGGACCTTGGAAGCCAACCTTCTGGGCATGGTATGACTATGCATCCGGCGGGAACGACTTCCCCGGGGCTCGTGGCGACGACAGCTTTGACCACATGTTCCCCTTGGCACACAAGTACCTCGGTTTGATGGACTTGTTCGGTCGTCGGAACATCCACGACTTGAACTTCCAGTTCATCACGCCAATCCTTGGCAGCAAAGTGAACCTGTTGCTGTGGTACCACAACTTCTGGTTGGACGAATTGACCACGCCCTATGGCGTCACGCTGGCTCCTTATAACTCGACCGCACCAGCGGCTGACAGCGAATTGGGCCAAGAGTTGGACATCGCATTCACGGCAACCATCAATCCACGCATGAATGTCTTGGTTGGTTACTCGCACTTCAATGCCGGTGCTTACTACCATGACACTGCGGGTGTTGCTAGCCGAGCGGATGCAGACTTCTTCTACACTCAATGGCAGTGGCGATTCTAAGTTAGCGTTCTCGCTATCATGAAACGAAACGGCGGCGGGTCAACATTCGACCCGCCGCCGTTATTTTTGTTGTCATCGGAATGTCAGCACGAGATCAGCTTTCACGGTGACGCCCATGGCACGAACTGCAGTTGGCGGCTCGCTTTAACATCGCGATGCCCTGTTCGTTGCCCGCTTCGATGGCCACGACAGCTTCGACCAGCGCTGTTGATCGCTCTTGCCATTGCTCTGGATCACCTTTCGGCGGTTGTCGCTTGGGAAGCTCTGCGTACAGAAGCTTCATCCGCTCAATGACCTCAGGGTCAGCGGGCTGATCGAACAGTCGTCGATAGAGCTTGTTGTCGTGGGCCAGTTGCATCACTTGTGCAATCGTATAGCCACCGTCTTCGGCCTCGCCAGCGGGCAGTTCCGGTAGCGGTTCCTGGGCCGGTTCAGGTGTCTTCGATTCGTTCTGTGCTGTCGCGTCCAGATCTGTCGTGTTCGGTGCAGATTCTGATTGTGATTCAGCTGTCGCTGCAGCGTCGGTTGCATCGGGAGTCCCGCATCCGACAAGGCTTGTCGTTCCTAGTCCGGCAAGCATCAAGAGCGATCCAAGCCGATTGCCCATGGATCTAAAGTTCATCGCAGGTCCATTCAAAATGTACGGTTTGAAAGTCACAGCCAAGCAAAACGGGCGGACCGAAACTTCGTCGGTGCCGCCCGTCGTTGATTTGATTCACAATCGAAGGATTCGATCTAGCTTGCTGCCGCATCCGATTGGTCACCTTCGTGCGCGGCTTCGAGCATCACGTTGCTCAGCGTCACGTAGGTCACCGTCCAGGCCGTCTTCACATCGTCGGTAAAGTCATCACCCAGCCCTTGCCCGAGCGTCCACAGCAGTGCTTGGCCGACGGTTTGGTAGCTTTCGTCGGGGACGCCATATTGAACGTGGCGACGACCGAGGTCTTGAACGGCTGGTAGGATTTCTTCGAGTTTGGTTAGCGAGACGACGGCCAAATTCAGCGTCGCCATCAGCTTCTTTCCTTGCTCCTTCATGTCGCCCTTAAAAAGCGGACGTAGCGAAGGGTCGAGCTCGAACAGTTTTCCATAGAAAAGTTCCGCCGCCTGTTCGGAAATCGGCTTCACCTTTTCCCAGCTGGTTTGAACAAGTGTGATTTGTTCTGGAGTCATGAATCATTCACCGTGACGAGAGGGAAACGTACTGAAGGTCGTGGATCGAAATGTGTCGTTACATTGGGACACGAACAAGGACGCCGCCCATCACGTCGTCCTTTGCGAACTCGGGGTAATCTTCACCGCGATTGGGGTGGTCGTTATGGCAGCTCCAACATGCTTCGGCAACGGCGCGGTCGGGATAAACGGCGACGAAGTATTTCTTATCGCCGAGTTCTTCTTCGCCATAAAAGTTCTCACCCGGATTCTCACTCAAAAAGTCCAAGGCTTCCTTCTCCAAGTCTGTTTTCGCTTGATGCTGCTCGTTCAGTGGCCACTTGCTGCGGAGTGCATAGGAAAATCCGGCTTCCGGATTCTCGTCCACCAACTCGGCACCCATCCGAAACATCTGTGCCGGCAACGGGATCGCGTTTTCTGTGTCTTGCCAGTATTCATCCGCGGTCACCGGCGCCTCTTGTTTTTTCAGGTTGGTCACCACATGCGTGGCGTAAACCGTTCGGTCCGCCATCATCACTGCGTGAACCCCATCGGCAAATTGTCGAGGCGTGATTCCGCCCGCCGTTGAAGAGCTCGCTTCGCTGCTTGAACATCCTGTCATGGTCACAATCAGACCAGATGATATCGCGGCCAAGCAACCGAGTGCGAGTAGTTTCGACGTTTTAATTCCCATCTCAGAAGCCTCTGGTAAAAGAAGAACGGCAAACAAAGCAATCAGGGTCGTTCACGGCGTTTCTGAGCTCGCTCGATGAACCATTGGTGTGCCATTTCGACACTCTTGTTTCGCTCAGTCGGTGTCCCGCTGAATCCGTTGCGGATCAAGTTTTCGTCGGCAAGCGCGCTGAGCGAATACTCCAGGCCGTGGCAGTTCATGCATACTTCACGAGCCATCTTTTCATTCGGGCGCAAGTTCGCGTTTTGGTCATGATTGACCCACACTCCATCGTCACCTTGCAAACGTGGCATGTGGCAGGTCGCGCAGGAAACACCGCTTCCTGCGTCTCCTTCTCCGGTAACTTCGGCGCGCCAAAGGTCAGCATGCGATGATTGGCTGTGGGCGATCGAGTGATCATCCGCATGACAGCCCAAGCAGGCTTCTGTCGCCGCGAACGCGGTGTCAAAACGGTGGCCTTGGTGGCAGGCGTTGCAATCGAGTTCTCGATGGGCCGCGTCATGATGCATTGGCAATCGAGCCTGACTTGGTGTCATCGGCGACAGCCCGGCCGCCAATCGCATCCCGTGTTTTCCCGTCAGAAACGATTCGGCTTGTTTGTCGTGACAGGTGCCGCACGTTTCAAGCGACACCGCATCCGACCAAGATGAGTTGTCTTCTTGATCCGCAAGGTGGCAAGCGGTGCAGTTCACGCCTGCGGCGGCATGAGACGTTTCCGCCCAGTCGGCAAGCGTGGGTTCGCTCACGCTGACAGATTCCGGGAAATCGGCGTCTCCTCGATCGAGTTTCTCTTTCGGCCAACCCTTTTGCGACACGGTCGAGACGGTGTCGCGTTGCGGATTGATCGCAGCATCTAAAAAGTCAGGCTCGCCAAAGTGATCGTCTAGAAACTTTTCATAGAGCGCACTGTTGTCATGGTAGTTGTGACAACCTGCGGTGGAGCAGCTATCGAATGCCATCCCGTCGTGACTGGGGCGACTGTCAGCAACGTCTTGATGGCAGTGCCAGCAATAGTCGCTGGGCATGGTGAGTCCCATCTCCAGTGTCTGGTGAGGGACATGTTCCGCGTGACAGCTCAAGCAGTTTTGCGCATCGAGCGTAGCAAGTAATTCTGCATTGGTCGGGTCATTGAATTTCTTCGCCGGGTGCGTGTCGACGCCCTTCAGTTGCTCGCCATGGCAACGCAAGCAAGCGTCTTGCATCACGTTTTGTGAACTGTGCTTGTCGTCCGAAGAATTGGGATCGTGGCAGGCGTCACAATCAAGTTCGATTTGGTAGTGTCCGTGGGTTGTCTTACCAGGCAGCCAAGCCGATTTGATCGGAGACGACGCGGGGGCAACAAGGGCGGCGGAATAGTACGCACCAATCGCAAGGTTGATCCCGATGCATGTGAGCCACTTCACGCCATGCGGAGAGGACCAAAATTTCCTAATCAAAGCCTGCAACATTCCGCTCCGTTTCAATCGCTGAACCAATAGAAGCTAAGAATGTGCAAGCCGATCAAGATCGGCAGTGGCCACGTGACCCACAAATGCAGTTTCGCCAAACGCGGACGCCACTGGCGAACAATCAAGCTGAGCGATCCGGTCAACTGCGATTCGAGACTGCTTAGAATTCCCGCGAAGGCGCCAACAAAGATCGCACCGAGGAAGAAAATCCCCAGCAGAAAATTGAGGTTTGACCCAAGTCGCATCCCTGTGTGGGCGGCCATGCCAAACAAGACAGCCGTTCCTAAGACGCCATGCATTGCTCGCCAGAATCCGTAACTGCCCCATTGGAACCGCTTGAATCGCTTTCGCAGCGAAAATGCCATGCCAAGGATCGTCGTTCCGACTAAGCCGAAACCGCTGACTTGACGTCCGAGGTCGCTTTGCAACGCTGACTCGACCGTGTGAGAGGTTTGCTGCACTGATTGCGCAACCGGCCAAGGGCCCAGGATCATCCAGGCGATTACCGCCGCACTGGCAATCGAGCTTGCCGCCAGCATTGTCCTGGCCCAGGGAACGGCGGTGGATTGCGACGACGCGCCCGCGAGTTCGCAAACGAGCGAGCGACAACTACCACACGCGGTCGACGCGCCGCATGTGTTTGCGATCGCTTCGGGCGTATCGTGACCTTGCGCGACCAGCTCGGTAATCACTTGTTTGCTGACTGAAAGACACGAGCAGACGATCGAATCCGCAGGCCACTGGACGACGGGCAACGCACCGCCTGGTGTCCAAGGCGAACCCGTCCGTTCGAATCGCGTGCGTTGCCACGGCCAAAGTCGTGATTGTTTAGCGATCGCTTGACGTACTTGGGGCAGCTCCGTCCATGGGCCGACGCAAGTTGCACCGACAATGCGTCCGCGTTCGATCAATAGCTCACGGCGACCGTCATCACTTTGGTGTGAGATGATCGCGCCGGCGGGTGATTCGTCAATCGTTTTTCCAAGCGTGGCAACTTGGATGCCCATCAATTTCAGCTCGGCCGATTCGTCAGCGCCGACGAATTGCGTTGCATTGCCAGCCAATCGACTGGCCAACACGTCCGACATCCGATAACAGGGTGCAACCAAGCCGAACACGTGCTCCTGGAAAGACGCGCATTCGCCGATCGCGTAGATGCTTGGGTCACTCGTTTGCAGAGATTGATCAATCACGATGCCACGTCGTGGTCCGATGTCCAAACCGGCTTCTTCGGCCAGCGAATCGTTGGGACGTACCCCAGCCGCGACGATCAACAAGTCAACGGTCAGGTCATCCGCATTGGCGAAGTGCAATCGCAGTCGGTCGTCTTCTCGATGGATCGATTCGGTCCGTCGGACCAAGTGCAGGTCAACTCCCATCGCACGGATTTTTTGCTCAAGCAACTTCGCGGCTTTCGCATCAAGTTGCCTCGGCATCAAACCAGGGGCCATCTCGATGACGCTAACATCGATCCCCAGATCCATCATGATCTTGGCGGCTTCGAGTCCTAGCAGCCCACCGCCGATGACGGCGCCACGTTTTGCTTGATGTGCATCGCAGTAAGCTTTGATCGCTTTTAGATCGTCGATCGTTCGGTAGACAAAGACCCCTTCGCTGTCATGGCCTTCGATCGGTGGAACGAAAGCGCGCGATCCGGTCGCAAGCACCAAACGGTCGTATTGGTGAAACTCGCCCGACGCTTCGAAAACACGCTTTGCCAGTCGATCGATGCGGACGATCCGAGCGCCCGTGCGCAATGTGATGTGGTGGTCGTCATACCAAGACCGCGGCGCCAACAATAAATCGTCAGACGACGTGCCGGTGAAGTAGCGACTCAAATTCACACGGTCATACGCGGGCGTCGGCTCGTCGCCAATGAGCGTGATGTCGAATGATTGATGTACCCCAGAGCGAACCAATCGGTCGCACAATCCGAACCCCGCCATTCCGCCGCCGACAATGACCAAACGCGAACGGACGCCGTCAAGGCGCTCGTCGGGGCGAACTCGTCGTCGGTTTCTCGAAAAGGTAACTCGAGGGCGGTTAACTATCGCTGGCATTCAGATAAACACATAGCACGATCGGAGCGACGGGAGGGATAGCCGGTGCTGGCGGCTATCGTCGACGGTGTAACCGCAAACCCAAGGCCAATGTGTCTCACCGTGACACAGTAGATCAGTCATGCGGGCTGAATCTCCCTTCGAGGGTGCGTCTGTTGCTTCTGGCCCCCTAAGTGGATTCGCTTTTGCGACAAGCTGTTCGTTAACGCGCAGCTGGCTGCCGCAGATGCGCGCAATGCTTGCGCGGCGTGCAGGCAATCGACGCCTGCCAAGAATGCTCCGTGGTATGCCCGACTTCAATGGTCCAGTCCTGGAGCGAGGTGAAAACCCCGACTTCGAAAACATCCCAGGGCTGTAACATTGATGAATAACGAACGCTTGGAAAGTCAGATCTGCGATCGCCCAGGTCTGCGATAGCAACGCGTCGTCGCTATCAATCACATCGAAAACAATCTTGAGGTCGTCCCGATGAAACGTTCCAACCAAGCGAGCCTGGCATTCGGAATCCTGATGCTGTTTGCCGTTGCTTTTGCCCCTGCGTCTGAAGCAGGCGGATTTTGGAAGCGTCGCACGTTCCGTTCTTCCCCCACGCGTTCTGTTACCGTGCCCAACTGGAGTTACTCGTCATCGAAAGGCGTGCGGCAGATGACGACTCGGTCACGTTCTGACAACTGGCAGCCGAACCGCTGGCCGGGTGCGATCGGTAACCCACCGCCGCGCTATCAGTTCTTTCAAGACATCAATGGCTACTGGCGTTAGCGGGAATGGCTCGCGCATCGGTCACAGTCTCGGTGATCAATGGGGGCATCAACCGGCCCGGAGTCGGATTTTGTGTGGATCGATTCAAGCGAAGAAGCTCGCTCTGAAACATTGCTGTTGAACGCACATCGAAGATTGCCCCAATCACCGTGCTTATGTCTATGACGGTGCCCTCGACACGCAAAGGCGTTGTCGCGGGCGTCTGCGTCAGCGATGATGTGGGGCATTCCGCACCGTTCCACGAGAGAGCAGAATCCATCGTGCCCGACAACTTGTCCAACGATCCTTACGAGCCGCCAGTAGATTCGAGTCCGACCACGACGGAAACGTCTTCCGACAAAGGTTGGCAAACGACGCCTTATGCGATCACAACGATGCCGCCGGGGATCCCGTTTATCGTTGGCAACGAAGCGGCTGAGCGATTTAGCTTTTATGGGATGCGCGCCATTCTGATGGTCTTCATGACTCAGTACCTGCTCGGCAGCAATGGCGAGTTGGCGACGATGAGTGATGAGGATGCCAAGTTTTGGATGCACATCTTTGTAATGGCCGCATACTTCACGCCGGTCTTTGGAGCGTTGTTGGCCGACTGGTTGCTTGGCAAGTATCGCACGATTCTTTATCTATCGGTGCTTTACTGTTTGGGGCACCTTGCATTGGCCGTGAACGAAACCCGTTTGGGCTTGGCCGTCGGACTTGGTCTGATTGCGTTCGGTACTGGGGCGATTAAGCCCTGCGTTTCTGCACACGTGGGTGACCAATTTGGCAAGGGTAACTCGCACCTGCTAGGCAAAGTGTTTGGCTGGTTTTATATCGCGATCAACTTAGGTTCATTTTTGTCGTCTCTGTTGATCCCGGTGCTTCTCGACAAGTACGGATCACAGGTCGCTTTCGGCGTGCCTGGAATCTTGATGGCGTTGGCGACGTTCTTGTTTTGGATGGGCCGAAATCGCTTCGTCCACATTCCGGCTCGCGGCCCTGAGGTTTTTCGCGAAGCATTCACCGGCGAAGGTCTCGCATCGCTGTTGCGTCTGACTCCGCTTTATTTGTTTGTCGCGGTGTTTTGGAGCCTGTTCGATCAGTCGTCCAGTGCGTGGGTATTGCAAGCCGAAAACATGGACCGCAATGTTTTCGGTGTCGAGTTGCTGAGTAGCCAGATTCAAGCGGCCAACCCGTTCTTGATCTTGGTGATGGTTCCGTTGTTCTCTTATGTCGTCTATCCAGCGATCGACAAGGTTTTCAAGCTGACCCCGCTTCGCAAAGTCAGCATTGGAATGTTTATCACCGTGACTTCGTTTACCGTCAGCGCTTTGATCGAGCAGGCCATCACGGCTGGAGGAACTCCCAACATCTCGTGGCAGATCCTGGCGTACGTGCTGTTGACCGCGGCCGAAGTGATGGTGTCGATCACCTGTCTGGAATTTAGCTACACGCAGTCGCCGAACAGCATGAAGAGCATCGTGATGAGCTTTTACTTGCTGTCGGTTGCTTTCGGAAACGCAATCACCGCTTTCGTGAATGCAGTGATCAGCAACCCCGACGGCACCAGCAAGCTCGAAGGAGCACTGTATTACTGGTTCTTCACTGGGCTGATGTTGTTGGCCGCCGTAATGTTCTCGATCGTCGCGTCGCTGTATCGCGGCAAAGAACACATCCAAGAATCGGTAAGCGATCCGGAAGCCGAAGCGGAAGGCACTGCCTTCAACGGCTAGTTGTCTTCAATCGCAAATGGGGCGTTATTGCGATTAGCCAAGACGTCGATTCAGGCGGCGGCGAAATTGACCGAGGTCCAATTGGTCAATGTCGCCGTCTTGATCGAAATCGAATTCCGGCAAGTAATTCGACGGCGATAGTGCGGTACCGAATTGCCGAAAGTCGGTCGCGTCGACATCGTGGTCGCCGTCGCTGTCGCCAAACAACCGATAGAAACGATCGGCTTGAGTTGCTCCGAAGAGATAGTCACCGCCGGCGTTACCATCGTGATCGCCATCGAGTGCGATGCCACCGGACGTGACTTGCGTGGCCAGGATGGTGAGCTGATATTCTCCATCGATCAGCGAGCCGCTATCTTCCGTTAGTTCGCCACTGAAGTCCAACCTGATCTCGGTATGATCGATCACATCCTTTGCCGATGCAAAGAATTCGACCGTGGTTGGTAGGTCGCTGGTCACGCCAAGCCGGTGAAGTTCAAAGGCGGTCGCTTGAGCGGAAACAATTCGGTCGAAGACCACCGTCAAGCTGCGAATGATCGAGCGTTGTTCGCCGGCGAGTTGAGTTTCAATAACTTGTGGAGGCGTGAGGACTAAACCTGGCGCGTATCCAGGCGATCCCAAGTCTACGATATGAAACGGGCTGCCCGACGGGTGCCGTGCCCCATCGTCGCCGGATTCGGTCCGCGACCATTGACTGCCATTGTTATTGTCAGCACGCAGGTCCGTTAAATAGATGCTCGACGCGTTATTGCGGGCTGGCCAACTGTTGCGTCCGTCTTCGAAGTTCACAACGTCTTGGACCATGGACCCCGCGTCTAGCAGTTCAAGGATTTCGTTCGTTGAGGAAGGACTGTTGGATAGGCTTCCCCAGGTCACGCCGACGACTGCGGTTGATAACGGAATCGCCCATCGATCACGGAAAGTCTCCGAATCGATCTGATTGTTGTGAATGATTACCGTTCCGCCTTCGGGGATCAGCGGAATCGTCGGAATCGCCGACCAATCCAGTGTGTCTTCGTCATCCAGCTTCCATCCGGAAAGGTCGACATTGCCCGGACCTAGATTCGCGAGTTCAACCCATTCACCAAGTGGTTCGTTGCTGGCGGAGTCGTACATGATTTCACTGATCACGACGGTCGGCGTGTCGTTGTCGAGCACTTCCACATCGACCACGACGTCAGCGACCGATTGGTACTGTGGATCATCGCTTGTGATCGTGTGATTGATCGAACTTTGTACGGTTCCTTCGGCAATCGAATCATCCATCGCGCTGACGTTGACGATCTGTGGCGTCAGCGCATCGGCCGGTGTAAACGTCAGCGTGACTGCATCGCGACCGTTGACTTGAGTGACCCCGTCGGTCGTGATCGATACGGTGACGTTGTCATTGGGAATGGTATTGAGCACGACGCTGTACGTGGCCGACGATTCGCCTTCGGTCAAAGACAGTGTGCCTGTCGGATCAATCGTGATTCCTGGCAGTACCACATTGATTTCATAGTCGACGACCACTGGCAGGTGATCACTGGCAGCCGCCAATGCGGCCAGGACGTTCGGCGCGGCACCGGTTCCGGTCGTAATGTCAGAGTTGAATTGGTGTGTTCCGTTGTTCCCAAATGCGTGATACGAGCCCTCGATAAACTGCAGCCCCTCGTCGTCAAAAACGGCTGATGTGGCGAGCTGAAAATCAAATCGATCGTCCATCCCTCCCGCACCGTTGATTGCGGGGTTTTGGGTGTGGATCGATTTGTAGCGAGAATCGTTTTTCCATTCACCGGGAGAATCAATGGGGTCGTTCAATTGGCCAACGCCGGAAGCCAGGAAGTTGCGATAGGCCTGCTCGCTGCTGCCGGAAATGTTGAAATCGCCCATCACCAAGACATCCTGTCCAACTCCCAGGGCATCGATGTCGGCGCGAATGGCGTCTGCTTCTGCGGCGCGACGATTTTTCTCGTCGCTTCCTGAACCGGCTTTGAGGTGCGTTGTGTACAGATAAAAATCGCTTTGCCCGTTCGAACCGACAGGGCGAAACTGTCCTCGTGTGATCCGGTGCGCGAATGAACGCATGCCCGGCGTTTCGGCAACGATCGAGGTCGATACCAATTCGAAGATCGCGGTGTCGTAGACAAACCCTGTCGCGTCGCCGCCAGTGTCCAAGTCGCTGGCGGCATGGTCAAACCGAGATTGGGGATACAGCGAATTCAACAGGTCTTCGATTCGCGAGATCGACGCGCCGTCCTGGATCGCGGTGTCGGTTTCTTGTAGTGAAACGATCGACGGGGGGAGCGTGTTTCCGACAACCTGTTCGCTACCGATCGCTTCGAAGACGGTGGCGTAATAGGCGTCTTCGGTCGAATTGTTTGGTGAGTTAGCCGTGTTCCAAGACACGATACGGACGGCTGAGAAGCACAGACGCTGCTCGAGGCGTTCGGCAAGCAGGCGACGACGTGAAAGCGTTGAGAACTTCGATGCGACAGTGCGGGCGGCCATTCGAATGCTGCAAGCGACGTGGAGTGAATCGAGCTTGGCCAATAGAGTCACTCAAGTGGCATCGGATTGATACCCCTTCGCTTGCGAGAAGCTTCCCCCACCAAGGCGAATCCTTGTCAGCCAAGTGGACCTTGCAGTTCACGTCCTAAGATTCGATTTAGCGAGTCGGAGGTCTGGTACACCAACGCTTCGGGGTAATGGGGGTAGGGATGGAAGTATTCGAACGTCACGTAGCCTTGGTAGTCGAGTTTGTCCAATTCTTGCATCAGCGCCGGCCAATTGGTTGTTCCGTCCAATAGCGGTCGAAACGTCTCGAGCGAATAGTCGGTGCCTTTCTTGGTGAATTCTTTGAAGTGAATGTTCTTGGTCCGCTCGCCTAAAATCGGCACCCAATGTTCGGCATGCTGAAACATCGAAATGTTTCCGGTGTCGAAGTGCACTTGAACGTGGTCGCTACCGAAGCCGTCAACAAAGTCATTCATCTCCATCGGCGTCATTAGGAAGCCGTTGAAGAAGATGTTTTCCATGTTCAGGGAAACACCATTCTTTTCCGCACTCGGTACCAGTTTTCCGATCGCTTCACGGGCGAGTTTTTCGCAGACGTCATTCGGAACCGGATCATGGTCATCACGCCAAGGGATGTGAACCGCTCCGGGAACCACCAAGACGTTTTCGACATTCATCGCCGCGGCCGCATCGCCGATCATGCCGGCCAACTCGATCCCACGGTTTCGCTTCGTGTCATCCAAGCTGGTCAGCGGATAGGGCCAAAACAGAAACGAGCACAAGCCGCTGATCTCGATGCCGATGCGATCGGCCAAACGTCGGATTCGCAGGAAATCCTTGGGCGAAGCCTTGGGGGAAAGATCGTTGTCCAGGTCATAGTTCAATTCGATCCCGTCGAAGCCGGCGTCTTTGGCAAGTTGCAAGCATTCTTCGAGTGACATGCGATCGGGATAAGGAAACGCCCATAGGTTGATCGACTTCTTTGCGGCGTATCGTTTGGGAGACGCTTTGCGGTCGTCAGCGCTAGAGGATCCGACGGTTTGATGGGGCTCGTCTGCCTGTCCAGGCGTCGACCCGATGAGGCTTGTTGATGCGGTTCCGGCCAGTCCGGCAAGGATTGCATCGCGTCTTGATAGGCCGCGGTTTTGTCCAAGGGGGAGGCAGTAATTTTCTGGTTTCTTAGACACCGTTGATTCCACGCCGTGTTTGACCTGTTGTGATCCGTTATTTTGAAATGCAGTCTTTGATTTGACTGTCACCTCCAAACCGGTCGGAGATTTTACCATGCCTGTCGCGCCCCTGTTTCGAAAAACACTGTGTGCTTTGAGTCTCAGTGCTTTGAGTTTCGCACTTTCGTCATCAGCGTTGTGTCATGCTGCACCCACCGGGATGACACTTGGTCCGGTCGAACTGCAAGCGATCGGTCCGATGGCGTTTACGGATTCAGGAATTTTGCTGGTTGGTGATCCGAAAGCCGCCACGATCTACGCCATCAACTTGGAAGACACCACTGGCGAATCCGGAGCTCCGAAGATCGATGACTTGGTGGCTGCTATCCGATCGTCGTTGAAGCTGACGGGAGAGATTGAAATTGGCGAGCTCGCGGTGAATCCGGCAACGGGCAACAGCTTTGTTTCGATCAGTGCTGGCGGCCAAGTGCATGTCGTTCGAATCGATGGTGCCGATCAGGTTACGAAGGTGAACCTGGATAAGATCAGCCACACGAGCAAGGCGCTTCCCAATGCACCTGAAGATCGCGAAGTTAACCAAGGGCGCCGCAGTCGCAATAATCGCAACGCGTCGATCACGGATGTCGCGTACTTCGAAGGCAAAGTGTTGGTGTCGGGGCTTTCCGCTGGAAACGCACCGTCACGCGTGATCGAGTTTCCGTTTCCTTTCGCTGACAACACCATCGCAACGAGCGTCGAGATCTTTCATGCCGCACACGGACGCGTCGAAAATGGTTCGCCAATTCAGACGTTCTTGCCAATGATGGTTGATGGCGAACCCAGCTTGCTCGCCGGCTATACCTGCACGCCGTTGGTGCGTTTCTCCGTGGATGATCTCGGCGGATCGGATACCGTTCGTGGGACGACTGTCGCGGAGTTGGGCAATCGCAACCAGCCATTGGACATGATCGTCTATGAAAAAGATGGTAAGACATCAATTCTGCTCAGCAACAGCGCACGTGGTGTGATGAAGATCAGCACCGACGGAATCGACAGCCGTGAAAGCTTGACTGAGCGTGTTTCTGGTGGCGGCACCGCAGGCCAGCCGTTCGAAACGGTGGAGTCGCTCAACGGTGTCAAACAGCTTGACAAGCTAGATGATTCCCATGCGGTTGCCATTATCGACAACAAAGGCACCCTTGCCTTGCGAACGGTTGAACTGCCCTAGTCAAGTAACCACAATCGACGTACCAACGAGAATCCCGGCTGAGCGTTTCAGTCGGGATTCTTTTTTGTGACCCATCTGATTGTTGCCGGCGTACTGATTCACACAGGTCCGGTTTCGATCCTGACCTGCCTTTTCAAAGTGGTGGGAGCTTGTCAAATGAATCAGCCCGAGGTTGAGTCGGTTGAAGTCGAGAAAGCCCCTGATCTCCCGCGGCGTCGAATGACCGTTTTTGCTTTGGTTGCGATCGCTTTCTGGACAGCGGTCGCCGATTGGCTGATCTATCGAACGTATGGCTATGCCGGGCCGGCGTTGTTCTTTGTGATCGCACCAATACTGATTTTGGCATCACACTGGAAAAATGCGGAGTGCGAGCCCGCGCGTTCACGCAGGATTTGGCTCTCGGTCCTATTCGTCACGATCGCGATGGCGTGTCTGCGTTTGGTTATTGCCGGACATGGCGGGCTGTTCGTTGCATTGATCTTGCTCACGTTGGCGTTTGGCCTTGCCGCTTCGGGAAGTGTGCCCTGGGCAGCCGAAACTTTGATGATGATGTTCTGGTTGCCATTCGACGGCTTGGGATGGTTCGCCAAACATCGATTGCCAAGACTGCATTCTGCTCAGTCGGATCGGGTTTCGATGGGAGCGACACTTTCGTGGCTGTTGCCGATGATTGCGGTCTTAGTCTTTGGGAGCCTGTTTGTACTGGCCAACCCAGATCTACTTGGGCAAGTCTCGACGCTTTGGGGTTGGGCAATTGATTGGACCTGGTCTTGGGCGCAACGTCTCGATGCATGGGAGATTCCCTTCTGTGTCGCCGCGTTGATTTTGGGAACCGGGCTGTTCTTTCCCTCGCTGGGACGCACTCTCATCGGTGGCGTTGATCAGCAATCGGCCCATCAGGCGTCATCGCCTTCATCGATGTATCAGCCCTTTCGAAACATGTTGGTTTGCCTGATCGGGTTGTTTATCGTTTACCTGACGTTTGAATTCCAAACGCTATACAGAAGCGATTTTCCAGACGGGTTTTACTACGCGGGTTATGCACACGAGGGGGCGGCTTGGTTGACGGTTGCACTTGCCCTTGCGACAGGAACGTTGTCGGTGGTCTTTCGCGGTGGAATTTTGCTGGATGACCGCCTGTCACGCCTAAAGCAACTCGCATGGATGTGGTCAGGCCTCAATTTCTTGCTGGCGATCAGTGTCTACAATCGCTTGATGATCTACGTCGGCTACAACGGTTTGACTTGGATGCGAATCGTCGGATTCTTTGGCATCACAATCGTCGTTGTCGGCTTTGTATTGGTGTTGGTTAAAATTGCCAGTCGTCGTGGCTTTTGGTGGTTGCTTCGATCGCAGTCAACCGCCTTTGTCGCGGGGTTGATACTGTTGGCAATTTTTCCATCGGATTGGATCACTCATCGTTACAACTCTGCCCGCGTTCTGGCTGGGTACAACCATCCCGCAGTCATGGTTGCCGTCAAGGACATGGACGAACTCGGGTACCTCGCGATCTTGCCTTTGGTCGATGCGGAGGATCCGATCATACGAGAAGGCGTGCGAGCGATGCTGGCCGAGCGACAACTGCAAATCGAACGTGAGTTTGAATCCGTCGAATGGCATTGGACGATGTTTCAATGGTCGACAGACATGCTTTACGAGAGACTGGTTGAACTGGAACCAAAGCTTGCGCATCACTTGCGCGTAGGGCCGGATCGCGAAAGTGCCATCCGCGAATTCAAAAGTTATTCGATGCGTTGGTATTGACCGTCAGGTTCGGCGGTCTGTTCGTCAAGGGAAAGCGTCAGGCGTTCGCCGAGGCCCCTCAATTGGTAAAGTGATTGCCCACCTAAAACGCGGTGATTTGCATAGTTAATTCAACCGGATAAGGGAACGCCCTCGCGTTTTTGGTCTGGAACTTGTGGTGAGTCGGTCAAGCGTCAAGCTAGGGTTGTTGGTCTTTCTTGCCCGTCTGCCCCGACCCGTAGCAAGTGATTTATGGCGTCCTCGTTTGACCAATGGACCACGTTTCTGCTTCCTGCGCGATATGCGCAAGGAGATGCGGAACAGGTACGCATCGGCCGAGTGACCTTGTTTTTGTCACTGCTGGTGTTTCTGGCCGGGTGGGTTTATTCGGCGGTCTACCTGAGTTTGGGAATGACGTTTGCCGCGACGGGGCCGGCCCAGGCAATCTTATTTGTCCCTGTCGCAGTCTGGATCTTTCGTCGCTCACAGTCCGTCGTATTGGCGGGAAACGTGTTGGCCTGTACCTGCACCGTCGGTGTGGGAATTGTGGTGGTCGGAACCGGCGGCGTGACGTCCCCAGCATTGCCATGGTTTTTCTTTGGCCCGTTGTTGGCAATGGTGATTGCCGGACGTGTTTCGGGCGTGAGTTGGTACTTGGTTGTATTGGCAACCATCATTGCGTTTCTGGTTGCGGGCGATGCGATCGTGCTCGCTTCCTTCCAGGTTCCTACCGCACTTGCTGAAATCCATTGTGCCGTCGTGGCAATTGGCCTGATCACGGTGATCACTTCCACGGTCTGGTCATTTGGGCTGACCCAAGAGATCGCGACGAAGAAGTTGCAGATGGCAACTGATGTGATTGAAGCGGCATGCCATCAAGCTGAATCTGAACACGCCAACGCCTTGTTGGTTCTCGACAATGTGACCGACGGACTTGCGATCGTGAACTTGGACGGAACCCTGGTTGGTCACCCTTCGGCTCGTTTTCAAGAATGGTTCGGATGCCCGCCGCCCGCCGCAACCCTATGGCAGTGGTTTCGATGTTGGCATGAGAGTTTTTCCGAAGACTTGGAGCTCAATTGGGAGCAGCTAAGCAGTGATTGGATGCCTCTCGAACTAGCAATCGACCAGCTTCCCAACGAGTTCGATGTCGAGGGGCGACATTTCAGTTTGATGTTTCGTCCAGTGATGGAAGGCGAGCAGTTGCAGCATCTGTTGGTGATCTGCACCGATACGACGGCAGAGCGTGAGGCCAAGCACGCCAATGAGATCCAGCAGGAACAGCTCGCGATCTTCACCCGCTTCGTTCGTGATCCCAAAAGCTTGCGTGATTTCTTATCCGAAGCAGACCGACTGGTCGCCAAGCTGACGGATTCCCACGAGGATCAGAAACGGCCTGCGCAACTTGCCGAGCAGCGTCGTTGGGTTCACACGCTGAAAGGAAACTGTGCGATTTTTGGGCTCAATACATTTGCCCACTGGCTGCATCGTCTTGAGGACGAACTGATCGACGAGTTGCAGGGATTGACGGCGATACAGCGTGACGCCATCTCCACACAGTGGACAGCGATCCGGGCACGACTGGCATCGATCGTTGATATCGAGGACAGCGACCAGATGACGATCGAGAAAGACGTTTTCGAAGCTACCGTAATGGCCGTCGAATCTGGCTATGGCGGTCCGGTCTTGGCGACGTCGATGAAGCGTTGGGGCTGGGATCGTGTCGACCGACGTGTCGAGTTGCTTGCCGAACGGGCAACCAATTTTGCACAGCGTTTGGGGAAATCCGGGCTCCGCGTGGACGTTGATGTTCAGGACGTACGTCGACCGCCTTGCCCAGATTGGAATGCCTTTTGGGGCGCCGTCATCCATGTCGTGCGAAATGCGATCGACCATGGAATCGAGGCTCCGCATCATCGTGTCGAACGCGGCAAAGAGGCTTCAGGCCGGCTTTCGCTAAGAGCGTGGGAAAGCGAAGACACGTTTCACTTCGAGATCAGCGATGACGGTGCCGGAATCGATTGGGATAAAGTGAGTCAGAAGTGTCGTGCCTTGGGACTGACCTGCGACTCACCCGGGGCGCTACACCTTGCAATTTTTGCCGATGGGATGTCGACCAAAGATGAAGTCAGCGAAACGTCTGGACGAGGCGTGGGGATGGCAGCGGTGCGTGAAGCCTGTGAAATCCTTGGCGGTACCATCGAAATCGAATCGAAGTCCGGAATGGGAACGACGTTTCAGTTTCAGTTTCCAATGTTTAAATCCGGCGCAAGCTTGTTGTCATTTCAGATTTAATCGGCCCTCTCAGTTCGCAGTTGCTGGCTGTCCAGATGTTGTTTCGCTTTGCAGTGGTGGCCCGATAAACCAAGCGGCAATCGCCAATGGCAACATCGCGATCGCAAAGCAATAGATCGCCGGGTCGTAGGCACCGACTTGGTCCATGAACGTTCCCATCACCAATGGACCGCAACCGCTGCCGGCAACCGTGCCACACCAAATCGCACCTCGAATACTTCCCAGGTGCCGTCGGCCGTAAAAGCGAACCATGATGACACCCGTCACGGAAACGAGCATTCCTTGGCCGGCCCCGAAGAGTACTGCAAAGCCGCGTGCCCCTAACAGTGTTGGGTCGCACGCTAACCAAATCAGCCCTGCCGCGACCAAGCTTGTTCCGATTCCGAATAGGCGGTTCAGCTTTAAAAAATCCGACAAGACGCCGCCAAACAATTGTGCCGCGAGCATCGACATTCCCAAAACCTTGAAGAGAGCTTTCGCGTCTTGGGCTTCCATTCCACGCTCGGTGCAAAGCGGGAATAGGTAGAACAACACCCCAGTGCCTGCCATCGCCCAGACGATATTGGAAAACCCGATCACATAATAAGACGGCGATCGCATCGCTTCAGAAAGTGCTAGGCCCGGAAGTTCTACGTCAGCCAATGCAGCCTTGGTTGGGTCGTCCGATGGCACAACGCCGTCAACTGATTGGCCCAGGTCTTCTGGTCGGTTTCGATAGAGCAACAAGACCAGCGGAAACAGGCAGCTCACCAGCAGGAACGCGATCCAACGGTAGGTCGATCGCCACCCAATCGTTTCAATCGCCGTTGATAGCCAATCAGGGGCCCAGGCAAATACGATGGCTGATCCGATGGAAAGCAACGCGGACACTCGGCCGATCCGATGTCGAAACCACATCGCGGTCGTGTTGTTCGAGAGCAGCGACATCGATCCCTGGCCTAAGAATCGAAGCAAAAAGAAAGCAGCAAATACGCCCAAAAAACTGGTTACGCTCGACGCAAACAGGCACGCGCCGGCCAATCCGAGGATCACGAGGCAGGCGATCCTTTTCAGTCCGATTCGATCGGACGCGGGACCTACGGATGCCAAGGGGATTGCCGCGAAGAGTGTCCCTAGCATGTATGCCAAACCGAGCCGACTTTGCGTCAGATTCAGCGAAGCCAGCAGAGCCGGCGTGAACGCGCTGACGGCAAATGTCTGCCCTGGGCTGGAGCCGACCTGCAACAGCATCGCGAGCGGCAGCATCCAATAGCCATAGAAGACAGGACTGCGTTTGGCGATTTGATCGGACAGGAAGTTCATCGATAAAGATGCCGTTTGGCGGAAGGGGAAACGGCATGATTCTGATTCACGATTGCCAAACAGGCTAGCTCGGGTCAAATGGCCTTCAATTGGGCATCCCATTTGCATCCGCTGCCCCTCGATTGTGGACGTCTGTGCGACCTTGGAAGGCAGCCACAATCCGCCGTGTGCAGCACCAACCGCTTGACTTGACCAGAGATACGACTTCGAGACATCGAATGACTTTTGCATCTGAGAACGACGGAAATCGCTTAGTTTTGTCGTACCTGGGGATTCGCCGGGCGATCGGAATGAGCGGCCTGTTGCTGCCGGTGGTTCTTGGTCCCCTGGGTTGGCTGGTTTTGGGGATCGAAATACAAGACAACATCAGCAGTTACTACCACACGCCACTTCGAAACGTTTTTGTTGGGACGCTCTGTGCGATGGCGGTGTTTTTGTTTTGCTACCGTGGCTATGGCTGGATCGAGAATTGGACAGCGAACGTCGGTTGTGCGGCGGCACTGGGGGTGGCGTTGTGCCCGCTCGACTATGGCAGCGATCCACTCTACCAACGGTCCATCGTCGGCTACATTCATTCGTTCAGCGGCGGAACATTCTTTCTGACGCTGGCCGTGTACTCGCTTTATCACTTTCCGAGCCGAGATCATTCGCGTCCGGAAATGGCAAGCCATATCGCCGAACGAAACTTTATTTACTACACCAGCGGTGTGGTGATCCTGTTGAGCATGGTCGCGATGGGAACCTATCTGTTACTAATTCCAGCGGACTGGAAACGATCGTTAAATGAGTTCAACTATCTGTTCTGGATGGAATGGATCGCGCTCTGGGCCTTCGCCGCAGCATGGCTTGCCAAGAGCCACATGATCGTGACAGAAATCGGCATTGACCTTTTAGCCTACTCACGTCGGTTCGTAGAACGCTAACCGGCATGCGTATCGATCCAACGCTGGCGATGTCTGACCGTCAATCAATAAACGACTCAATCGATCTCAGTTTCGCTTTACAGGCACAGACTTGCCGGGGAATCGTCCCGCTCACGGCTTTAGCAAGGTCGTGGATGCTTGACGCAATAAACGATCCCAGATTGTTTGATTGGATCGACCAGTACGGGTCTCCATTGAATCTGATTTGCGTCGATCCGATGTCGACTAATCTCGATGAGCTCCAAGGTGTCGCTGCATCCTTCAACCTTGATCTTGGGGTCTTCTTCGCTCGCAAGGCAAATAAATGTTTGGCCTTTGTCGAAAGAGCGATCGAACACAAAATCGGTATCGATACCGCAGGCGAGATGGAACTGCGACAGGCACTCGACTATGGCGTCTCTGCGGAAAAGCTGATTTGTACTGCCGCGGTGAAGTCTGACTCGCTGTTTACCCTTTGCCTTCGCAGTGGCGTTACGATCGCAGTCGACAACGATGACGAATTGACTGCGATCACTTCACAGGCAATCTCTCTGGGGATCGCTGCGAAGGTTGCAATCCGTCTCGGACGATTTCAACATCAATCAAAACCGTTGCCCACTCGGTTCGGATTCGATGCCAGTGATTTTACTTTGCTGGATCGCATCGACCGTCGTATGGTTGACTTGGTCGGATTTCATTTTCACCTCGACGGCAGCGATCTTCATGAGCGGGTCAGCGCAATTGAGCAAACGTTGGTTTGGGTTGATGAGGCCTGCCGATTGGGATTTCGCCCGCAGATGATCGATATCGGTGGCGGGTTTCCAGTTTCGTACCTTCAAAATGAATCGCAATGGAATTGTTTTTGGGACGAACTGGGACGGGCACTTCTGCACCAGCGTGAACCGATCACTTACCGAAATCATGGACTTGGATTACTTGGTGTGAATGGTCAAGTCTACGGAACTCGAAACACCTATCCCTACTTTCAACCGACACAGCGAGTTGATTGGTTTCGCCGTCTACTAGCAACAAGGTTGGAGGGCGAAGTCTTGGCAGACGCGATCAGCGGTCGCAAGCTCGAACTACGCTGCGAACCGGGGCGCGGGTTACTGGACGGATGCGGGCTAACGATTGCACGCGTCGAATTCTGCAAGCCAAGCGGACGCGACGAACATCTGGTCGGCTTGTCGATGAATTCGACGCAGTGCCGGACAACAAGTGATGACTTTCTGGTTGATCCGATCGTCATTCGTCACCCACTGTCTCAATCATGTGAGCCGGTCTCCGGGTATTTCGTCGGAGCCTATTGCACCGAATCCGAACTGATCAGTTTGCGAAAGTTTGACTTCCCCGAAGGTATTGGTCGTGGTGATTTGGTCGTATTTCCAAATACGGCTGGCTACCTGATGCATTTTGTTGAGAGTCGATCCCACCAGTTCCCATTAGCGAAGAATCTGATTTGGGGTGATTCCGTGGAACTGGACTCGATTGAAACACAAGGGATGACGGAGCGAGTAAAGTGACGTTGCTTCGCAGAATCTGTGTGGCAATTTCGTTTTAATCTTTAGTTCGATTGCGCGACGCTGACAAGGAAACCTGCGATGATGCGCCCGCTGATACTGGGATGTCTAGCTTGGATGGTGTTGACTTCCGTTGCTCATGGGCAGCTTGATTTAGTCATTCGCCACGGACGAATCGTCGATGGGACCGGTGCCCCTTGGTATGTTGCCGACATCGGCATTTCCGATGGAAAAATCGTCAAGCTCGGGTCCTTGCAAAACACAAAGGCAACCAAGACGATCGATGCCAAAGGTCTGGTCGTCGCACCAGGATTCATCGATATGATGGGCCAGACGGCGTCCCCGATGCTTGCAGACCCCAAGTCGGCAATCAACCTTTTGACGCAGGGGATTACAACGATCAATGCCGGCGAAGGGGCCTCGGCCGCACCGCTTGGTCAGGACGAGGAGCGTCATTACGGATACACGACCATGGCCGAGTACTTCGCGATGGTCGACAGTCATGGTTTGCCGGTCAATTTGGTCCAGACGGTGGGGCACACGCAAATCCGTCAAATCGTCATCGGCGATACTGATCGACGTCCCAGTGACGACGAACTTCAAGAAATGAAATCGCTGGTTGCCGAAGCCATGCAAGCTGGGGCGATTGGCGTGTCAACGGCGTTGATCTATCCGCCAGCGGTTTACGCGCCGACGAAAGAGATCGCCGAACTGTCTGCCGAAGCCGGGAAATACGGCGGTCGGTACTACACTCACATGCGAAATGAGGGCGATCGACTACTCGAAGCGATTGACGAAGCACTTGACGTAGGACGTACCGCGGAGGTGCCGGTGCATATTTTTCACCTCAAAGCAGCCGGTGAGCACAACTGGGGCAAAATGGAATTGGCGCTCGCCAAAATCAAGTCGGCACGGCGAGACGGCCAACAAGTCACCGCAGATATCTATCCTTATATCAACAACGGTTTGGGGATTGCAGCGCTCATTCACCCCAAGCATTTCGAAGATGGACATGCCCGATTGATTGCGCAATTGGACGACCCCGAATTACGTAGGAAGATCCGCGAAGAAATGGAATCTGAAGCCGGTTGGGAGAACTGGTTTCGACATGCCGGACAGGATTGGGAGCGGATTGTCGTCGGGCGAAGCAATCACCCTCGCTATCAAGCGTCCGACGGAAAGTCTCTTTCAGTGATGGCGCGCGCCGCAGGAGAAGACCCCTGGGACACGTTTTTCGAATTGGTAAAGACCGGCGCGTTCGCATTGCCACAAACAATGTCAGATGCCAACAAGATCAAAGCCATACGCGAAGAGTTTGTTTCTTTTTGTACCGACGTTGGGCCTGCGGGGGGCAGTCGGTCGACGTCACACCCACGGGCGTTCGGCTCCTTTCCACGTTTGCTTTCACGCTACGTCCGAGATCTCGGCGTGATCAGCCTTGAACGTGCGGTGGCACAGGCGAGCGCCGTCGCGGCAAACGACGTGATGGCGTATGACCGAGGTCGTATCGCGATCGGATTGGCGGCCGACATCATCATTTTTGATGAAAACAAGATTGCGGATCATGCGACCTTTGAATCACCGGACGCGCTAAGTGAAGGAATGCGATACGTTGTCGTCAACGGCGAATTGGTGCTTGATAACGGAAAGCAAACCGATGCCCGTCCGGGGCGTGTCTTGCGAGGGCCGGGATACCAATCGGATTCTGCCCCATCCCGAACACAATCGTCACCGGCTACAGCCCAGACGGCAGTGATCGACAAGAAAGTTACCCAGTTCATGCGCGATCACAGTGTGCCAGGCGCGGCGATCGCCATTGCAGATCATGGCAAGGTCGTGTTCACCGGTTCGTACGGATACGCTGACATCGCAAAGAAGTCACTCATTACCGACGAAAGTTTGTTTCGCATTGCCAGCCTGTCAAAACCGATTACTGCGGTCGCGGTCCTGCAATTGATCGAGCAAGGTAAACTCGATCTGGAAACTCCCGTTTTGGAAATTCTTGACCTGGAAGAAGAAATTCAGGCTGCCGGTGACCAGTTCGACCCTCGATTTCGTGAAGTCACCGTTCGTCATCTGCTGGAGCACCGAGGTGGCTGGGATCGCGACGAATCCTTCGATGCAATGTTCCGTTCGGTTGAGTTCGCCCAAAAGTTTGACCTGCCTCCACCCGCTGGCCCACAAACGGTCATCCGTGCCATGCTTCGCCAACCGCTCGACTTTGATCCGGGGCTTCGCTACGCATACTCCAATTTTGGCTATTGCTTGCTCGGCAGAGTGATCGAAACGGTCAGCGGTCATGGCTATGAGGATTTCGTTCGCCAGTCGGTGCTCGCACCCATCGGGATTACGTCGATGCGTCTCGGCAAATCACGATTGCGAGACCGTTCTGAAAACGAAGTGCGGTACTATGACGTGGGTGAAGCACGGTCGGTTTTTGCGGAGGACCTCAATGAAACTGTCCCGTGGCCGTATGGCGGATGGTATCTGGAAGCGATGGATGCACACGGGGCCTGGATCGCATCCGCGACTGACTTAGCGAAGTTCGCTGCGGCAATGAGCGATCCGAATCAGAGCCCGCTCTTAAGTCCGGAAAGTTGTGCATTGATGGATGCGCGACCGCCGGGGCTCGCCGGATTCGATGCAGAGGGCAATCCCAAAGCACGGTATTATTCGTTGGGTTGGTCCAATGTTGTTGTGTCTGCTGACACAGATCCGGCATTGATCAACCACTGGCACACCGGGTCGCTAAGCGGTACGGCGACCATCCTCATCCGGCGTCACGATGGGAAATCGATGGTGGCGTTATTCAACACACGATCAAGTCCCCAAGCGGGTCACCTTGGTTCCGCAATCGATCCGATGCTGCATGAGTTGGCGGACCTGGTGGAAACAAACTAGATCTCACCAGGTCGCGTGTAGGCGATGACTCTACTGCAGTAGCGGAATCGTTCGTTTTTGCTGGGCAGCGAGCAACGCCGTGTCGACAATTTGCTGTCCGATTCGGCTGATCTTGACCGACAATGGTCCTTCGATCTTGCGGTCATTTTCAATGACGTCGGCCATGTATCGAATCGGATCTTGTTGTGTCTCTGGCAGTGGTTCTGCCGAGACCCATTTTCCGGCGGGGCAATCAGAAGTCTGTATCCAAAGTCGATCTTCGTAGTCGTAGCTGGAAATCGTTCCACGGGTCCCGACTAGGACAAAGCCACACTTGGGTTGTGGTTGGTGTGTCCAGGGGTCCGTGAATGTGCCCCAACGGGTTTCGAATTTCGACAGTCCAGATTCGTAGCGGGCAACCACCACACTGTGTTCGTCAACTTCCAAGCCCGTGGGTTCGTCGACCATCGCGGTCACTTCGATTGGGCTTTTCCCATCCATGTACCAGGTTCCAAGAGTGGTCCCGTAGCCCAGGTAATCGAGCAACGATCCGCCCCCGTGACTTTTCTTGTAGAACCAGCTATTGGGTTTTTCATGCTGCACCTCTTCGGCGGTACGTTCGACTTTATCAGCCACATGCCAAAGCGGACCGCGGTTTCCGCCGTAGTGATGAACTTCGATGCAGGTGCCGATCACCTGATCATCGATCAGTCGCTTGGCCATCCGGTGCGATGGCACCCAGTTTAGCGGCCAGTTGATTGCTAGTCTCACGCCACTTGCGTTACAAGCGGCGATCATTCGATCTGCTTCGGCAAGCGAACCTGCGAAGGGTTTTTCCACCAGGATATCAGCGCCCAGTGGTGCCACACGCTCGACCCATTCGCCGTGTTTTGACGCGGCCGGGCAAAGGATAACCAAGTCAACTTCGGTAGTCGCGAAGAGGTCTTCTGGTTTGGAAAACACACCACTTTCGGGGATCCGGAATGCAACTTTTGCATCCGTCATCCGCGAAGGTTGTTCATCACAAATCCCGACGATTTCTGCGCCGGGATAGTCGTCGACCATTCGCAAAAGATCACCCATGTGAAAGTGATCGAAATTGATTCCGGCAATCTTTAGCACAGTAGCCTGTCCTTTCGCGGCGGTAGCATTTTGGCGTGAGGTGAAAATCGAAACCGATTGTTTCGAAACATCCCGGCCGACCCGGGGCTCACGAGAGCGGACGAAAGTTTAACAGGTTTTGACTGCTAGGTCGGTTGCACGTTTGACGAGACAATCGCTCGTAATAGATCCATCGACGAAATGATTCCCAGTAACTGTCGGTCGGAATCAACGACGGGCAGGTGGTGAATGCCATTGCTGAGCATCAGCTCTGCCGCATGGGAAACCGTCGACTCTTCGTCGATTAGAACCGGATCATCAGTCATAAATTCATTGACTTGATCGCTACCAAACCGCTCACGCATGACATCGATCACCCACAAGCGGTCCATGACGCCATCACTGGCTTCATCGAGAAGGTGATCCGATTCACTGGCAATGGGCATTAAGTCTGGAAGGGCCAGCATCCCGATACAAACGCCATTGTCTGCGAGTACAGGAAGACATGACAGCTTGTCGGCCATCATGATGTCGAGGGCCGAATGGACGGTGGCGTCATAGTCGATGGCGACAACGCTGCGTGCCATCAAGTCTTTGACTTTCAACTCGGCATTCATTTTCAAGCTCCTTTGAAGTGAAAACACGCTCGGTAAGATGCCAATCAATTCGTCATTGAAAGTAGCGTTCCAAAAGAGCTGAACGCTAGACGAGTTGATCGCTTCGTTCCATGAAACGCAGTCTACACCTACCGAAAAGGATCGCGATTCACTGCGACCGGTTGTCACTTGAAATTTTTCGCTTGATTCAATCGTTTGCCAGCGATCGAAAGTGCTCTGTAAAAGGCGCGACATGACGAATCAGTCCGCGCGACGATATGGCACGCGCCGGTTAGACTCTCGCCCGTGATTCGAGGCCTTCATGGATTGCCAACGCAAGTTCAAGTGGCAAGCATGGCTTGGTCAAAAATCGAAAGACACCGCCAT
The DNA here is from genome assembly GCF_002251265.1 of Rhodopirellula sp. MGV. Lineage (NCBI taxonomy): Bacteria > Pseudomonadati > Planctomycetota > Planctomycetia > Pirellulales > Pirellulaceae > Rhodopirellula > Rhodopirellula sp. MGV. Next base: position 198,827 of record NZ_NPDI01000005.1, read on the forward strand.
TGTTGACTGCCTCTTGTGCGACCCACATGTCTGTCGCCCCGGTCAGCATGATTCGAACCGTGTCGGGGAAGTGCGTCGAAATCCAAGCGATCAATTCGGTCCCAAGTCGTCCACCCATGTTTTGGTCAACGACGACCAAATCGAACGGTTGGCGTTGGAACATCTGGATCGCAGTTTCAGTCGAGTTTGCGGTGAAAAGTTCATAGGGCTGATCCCGCAAATTGCGTCGTAAGCCGCTCAACAAATAGCTGTCGTCGTCCACAAGTAAGACAGATGCCATCGCACTATACCCCTTCAAACATCAAGTGAGAGACTTCGACCGAAGATTGTTCCGTGTCGGAATCGGTCGCATCATTTGTTTGCACTTCGATCGGCTCACGCACCCCGTTGGGTGAATCAGCGAGAATGGTCAGTTTTTGAATCATCGCTTGGTGAACTTCCATGCCGGCGGCCAAGAGTAATCGTCCCGCGTTGTCTTGAATGCCGGAATGGAGCACCATGCCGTCCTTGAGTTGAGAGATACGAACCGGCTTTCTTCCTCGTGTTTCCGTGATCACGGTCCCGAGATGCTGCACAACATAGGGATCGTACTTCGATTTATCCTTCATTATCTCAAGAACGTCACGCGATGACCGAAAACGAATCAATCGTTGGTAGGCTCCGATCGCGTGCAGGATTCGTGACGCCATCGGCGTTGGATCGGTCGGCGGTTCGTTCTGCTGGCGAATGATTTCGGCAACCTGCTCGAGCCGCGGGACGACGGTGACTAAATCGCTTCCCAGTTTTGGTGTCCCAGCGATCAACGATTGGTACTTTTCCGGGATCGATTCGCCTTCCAGATAAAACTTGATCGCCTCGTGCGGGAGTGCGACGAATCCGACATGCATCAGCATTGCCGCGATCTCCACTTGCCAAACCGGTCCGACACCAAGACGTGGGGCAATCGCTTTTGCCCAGTCGCGCGCTTGGTGTGTCAAGCCGAACAGTTCCGGCATTGACATCGATAACACCTGTGTCAGCATTCGAACGCTGCCGGCCAACGTTTTGTTGAGGAGTTCCGCTTCGGCGGTGATCAATCGGTAGTGTTCCAAGCCCGCGTCAAGTGTGTTCGCCAGACGTTCAGGTGGACACGGCTTGTTCAGAAATCGAAAGATGCGTCCTTCGTTGACGGCGATTGCTGCGGTGTTTTGGTCCGCGTTGCCGGTCAACATCACTCGAACAGTATTCGGATACAGGTCTTTCGTTTTGGAAAGCAGTTCTGCGCCTGTCATCTCTGGCATTTGCATGTCAGAAACGATAACCGCAAACGGGCCGTCCTCTTTTAATCGCAAGAGCGCGGCTTGCCCTCCGACCGCCAATTCCACTTGGTAGTCTTTGCGAAGTTGTCGTTTGAACCCTTGCAAGACATTGGGTTCGTCGTCGACAAGTAACACTCTTTCACTCACTGAACTACTTCTCCCGTGGATAGAGTCGCGAAGTTGTCAAGCTTCCCGGTCAACCCGAGTGACTCGATATATTCGTGATCAAAATCGGGATCGCTAATGTCGCGTGGGTAGCTCAAGTGGTCAGCGATATAGACGGCCGTCAGAGGCGAAAACGCCGGGTTCATTGACTTCGATGGGCGGTGATGGAACGCGACCGCTTCGACGATTGGGTTGGGTAATCCCCACAAGCCGAGCAGGTGCGCGCCGACTTCGGCATGAGACGCATTGAACGTTTGCTGTTCGACAACGTGTAGCGGAAGTCCAGCGCGATCCGCCGTCGCGACGACTTCCATGTATTCGCTCGGCAAGTTGTGTGCGAGCACCAGTTTGCCTACGTCGTGAACCATGCCCGCGATAAACGCGTCGTCCACCAAGTGAGCGTCGGAGGATTCTGTCTCTGCGATCCGCTTGGCGAGCATTGCGACTGTCAACGAGTGATCGATCAAGTGTTGAAGCTTGAAGCCTCGCATATCAAGGTTTTCAAACTGCGAGAATGCCTTTGCCGTCAGCACCAAGGGGCGGATCACATTAAGTCCAAGCAGCGAGACGGCGTGTTCGGGACAAGAGACTCGTTGTGGCAAACCAAAGAACGACGAGTTCACCAGTTGTAGGACTTTGGCAGTCATCGCGACATCGCTACCGATCTTCTTTCCAATGCGTTCGATCGATGTTTCGTCCGATTCAAGGTCCTTGACCAATTCCAGGTAGATCTTTGGAAGGCTGGGCAGCGTGGTGAGTTGAGAGATCAATCCCTTGAGCTTTTCGTCACGCAATTGACTGTGCAGTCCACATGCCCGTTCGATCGTATTGACCAATACTTGAGGATCACAAGGTTTGGACATGAATTGATGTGCGGGGCCGACAGCACGCAGGATCTTTTCGTGCTCGCTCTGTCCGCTCAACACAAGCCGAACGGTATTGGGGTACAACTCGGAAACCCGACGTAGTAATTCTGCTCCGTCGATCCCGGGCATTCGCATGTCGGTAACGATCACATTGCAGGGATTGTCGACCAGCCACTGCAACGCCGCTTCTCCGCCACTGACAAAGTGCATGTCCCATACGGATCGCTGATGACGCAGCATCCGTCGGAGGCCGGAAAGTACATTCGGTTCGTCATCGACGAACAAGACTTGCATTTTGCTCACGATGTCATTTCCTCATTCATAATACGTCTGGCAATCATTTGATCGGCCATGATGTGATTTGTTTGGTTCAGTCGTTTGTGATGCCGCTTGCCGTTTCATGGATCGATACGCTAACTCTGTAGAGAACGCTACGAGATTTTTCGTGATGGGCGTGCCCTATTCCGACGAAACCAGTTGCCGGGAACGGTCTGCGGAATCCGACGAGGTCTGGTCCAACGGAATACGGATCGTGAAGGTCGTCCCTTTTCCAATTTGGCTATCAACATCGATCGTGCCGCCATGTCGGTCAACGATCACCGAATGCGCGATCGCGAGCCCTTGTCCGGTTCCTTTACCAACGGGTTTGGTGGTGAAAAACGGTGCGAAGATCCTTTCTAAGTTCTCGCGAGCGATCCCGATCCCGCTGTCTTTGATCGTGATTTCCGCGCACGGAGGACTGTGCCGAGTGGAGATTGTGATTTTGCCTTTTTGATCGGACGATTCTCCCACTTTGTCACTTACCGCATGTGCCGCATTGATGATCAAGTTGAGCAAGACCTGATTCAGTTCGCCTGGCAGACAGGGGACGGCGGGCAGTTTGGGGTCAAAGATCGTTTCGATATCCGCGACGTATTTCCATTCGTTTCTGGCAACCATGATCGTGTTCTCGATCGACTGTGTCAGGTCGACCTGAGTCATTTCGCTGACACCGGGGTGAGCAAATTCCTTCATTGCTCGAACGATGCTTGCGACCCGGTCGACGCCTTCGAGTGTCTGTCCGATCGCGGAAGGGATTTCCTCCAACAAGTATTCGACGTCGGCTTCTTCCATCGCGTCACGGAGTTGATCGATCGTCGATTGGATTTCAGTTGTGTCATCGATTCCGATCAACGACTGACATGCCTTCAGGACTTCCACCAAGTCTTCGAAAGCTGATTCGACGAAGCGGGTGTTGTCGCCCACATATTGAATCGGTGTGTTGATTTCGTGAGCGATTCCCGAAGCGAGTTCCCCAATCGCTTCAAGCTTTTGGGCTTGTGACAATCGTTGTTGGGTTAGCTCCAACTGCTCGGCACGAGCCATCTTGGCGACTAGTTCACTGTCGGTGCAGTTGATCGAAAGGTAGTCATCAAGTCCGGCAGCATAAGCGGTGCCCGCAGAATCAACGTCGCTGCCGAAAATGCCAACCAGGGTTCCGCATTTGGATTTCGATTGCTTGATCCAGTCTTCCGGATTTCGGGTATTCAGCGGCCATGCGAGAAAGCCCATCGTGAAGCGTGCTGTGATCGAAAGCGATGGCAGGTTCGCCATCGCGATCACCTTCGCGTTTGCTGCTTCTAAACGTTCTCTCCACTTGCGGCGTCTGAAATCATTTGGATCAACTAATAGTACTTTCATGCTGCCGCCTTAGTTGTGCTTCGCAAATCGATGTGGGGAGGGTGACGAGGAATGTTGTGCCGCCGCCACTGCGTGACTGCGCGGAAACGGTTCCCGCGTGCTTATTGACGATCACGTCATAAACGAAGGCCAATCCTTGGCCGATCCCTTTTCCCACTTCCTTCGTTGTGAAAAACGGGTCAAAGATTCGATCGCGAATATTTGCCGGGATGCCACAACCGTTGTCGTGGAACCGAATCTCGATGTCGTCCTCAGTTAAATTGGTTTCGACTTCCAGTAAACCCTGTCCAGTGCTCCGGTGGATCTCCATCGCATCGGCCGCATTGGTAAGGATGTTAAGGATGGCTTGATTGAACTGTCCGCCGATGCCAATGACGCATGACATCGAGTCGTCCAGGTTCATTTTTACAGTCGCGATATCGCGAAACTGGTTGGCGCAAATGGCCAACGCCGTTCGGATTGATCGATTGACGTCGATCGACGCTCGCGTCGTTGTTGAGGGGGCCGAAAACTCTTTCATCGCGCGAACAATCGTCGCGACACGATCGATCCCTTCCAATGATTGCGAAATCGCCATGGGGAACTCCTGTCGCAAAAAATCGAGATCAAACAGCTCAATCTTTTGTTTGATCTCTGCGATGATCGGATCGAGGGCCTGCTGTGATTCGGCGGCGTTCTGAAGGTTGCTGTACAGGTTGAGGAGGGTTTCGATGTCTTGGAACGCCCCTTGCAAAAACTCAATGTTGTTTCCGATGAACTGTATCGGCGTATTGATTTCGTGTGCGACTCCCGCGGAAAGCTGGCCGACGGCTTCCATGTTGCGCACTTGGCTCAGCCTTGCCTCCATTTGCTTTTTCTTGGTCAGGTCACGGACGACAGCAATAAACATCGGGGATTCGACTACCATCGCCCGGCTGAGCGCGACTTCGCATAAGAACACGATGTCACGCCGCACCCCGTACAATTCCAGTGATTCGAGCTGATAGATGATTTCCGAATCGGGGTCCATCAATGCCCCGTCGACGTCCTCTCCGAACATTCGACGCGTCTGATCTTCGTTGAGTTGAAATAGCGTTCGAATGTCTTTGCCGATCGCATTGTCGATTCCAAAGATTCGACGTGCGGATCGGTTGAACGACCGAATAATTCCTCCATCGCTATAGGTGATGATTCCTTCCGCAGCCGTTTCGACGATCGCGCGGGTATGGTCGGCTAACGCCCGCAATTGTTGGTTGGCTTCGTAAAGGTTTCGCGATTTTTGCTCCAAAAGAGACTCAGCCTCTTTTCGAGCATTCGTTTCGCGAACCAGTTTCCGTTGAAGCAAATCTAGTTCGGACACGTCTGAGATGCTCTTGGGTCGGTTACAGTGAATGGTGTCACAACAAATTGTGCTTCCGTACCGTTACTTTCTCCAATGTCTGTCCGACTGAGGCTCGCCCGATCTCCGAAGTGATCGAGTGATGCGGCGATCAAGCCTTCCGCCAGATCAGCAAAAGGGCGATTCGATTGATACGTTACCTCCAAAGAATCGCCGGTTTGGTTAAAGCGAAACCTTGGCAGTTCGGCATCCGGATACAGCTTTCTGACTTCAACATGGATGAAGCTCTCGATCGAAGGTAGGAAAGTTAACGCCGAATCGATGCCGGCGAAAAACTGTGGATAGAGTTCGACAAACCGGCTAAAGAGGTATCGTCCGAAGTGACGCACGAGTACAGGAACCGGGGTTTCTGTGTGTTTTGACAATGCGACGATCAGGCCAATCAATTCCATGTGGTCGTACGTTCCGACCGCGGTGTATGCACCATTGCTGCGAGATTGCACGCTGCAAATGATGTGGTCGGCGGCTTCCAGCCCGAACTCCGCCTCGACCATCTCAATCAATTCGGTAAAGACAATCCCCTTCATTCTGCGATCCGTAATGTGTGTCTGATCGAGTCCCCTGCGACGAGATAACGACGTCCTGATTAAGTCACACTCGCTTCGGTGTGGCGTCGCCAACGGCCGCGACGAAAGCTTTCTAAAATATGTGCGACGCGTTGGGAGTCGCCTTGCAACAACGTGAAGCCTCCGGCAGGCTCGTCCTGCGAAAAGAAATCAACAAAGCCCGGTAGTGACGCGACGCGTTCCTTGTCATGGATGAATCCCATGTTCCAGTCACCGAAGTTGCGTTCATTGACGATCGATTCAGCGATTACAAGAACGTTGGAATGTCGTGGATCACAGGCGATCTTTTCATAGAGTGCGCGGACCGCCTGGCAATCACCTTCCAAGACTTGAAAGAACGTGTTGTCGACGAACAGTAAGACGCCGGTGATCTGAAACGCGTGATTGGTTTGTCTTGCACCAATCAGCAGTTGTTCAAGCTCCGTGTCAGCGAACGTTTTCGTTGCGGCACTGACATAGACGAGCTGGAATAACTCCGAATCCCGATCATCTGGCATCGATCACTCTCCTCGGAAATGTGAGGGCAACACACAAGTCGCCTGTCCAAGAAGTAACGTGGGGTGGATCCGGTTCCCACGCTAAAAATTTCACATCGAAAGCATGGCGGATGAGTAAGAGACGACGCCAAACGTCCCGTTCTTATCATCGACGGCGGTTGCAGAGATCAAAGAATTTGCACCGAATCGATCAGTCGGTTTTCCCCGCCGTCGTCACCTCTGTGGTGACCGGACTTGACATTGAAAGAAGGCACATCGTCGCCCCTGCCGATCTTACGGTGGGGCTCGATGCGCATTGACGCAGCTGGCGTGAATCTACAGGGACTCTAGCTTCCCAGGGCAAGCTTGCAGACTGCCCACGTTCATACACTCGCTGCGGTCAAATTCAGACGCCTTGGCAGAGACGTGGGGCGCGGATTCTCTCGGTAGCGCTTTAAAAAAGTGTTGAGGGCAAGGCCTTAAGCGGCTTTGCTTCGTTGTTTGCTGCTGCCGGTTAGCCACTTACGAATCGCTTGATGATCTTGCAGCCATTCGTCCGAGATCCGACGCTCGACATAGGTTTGCAACATCAGGTCGGTGGTGTCGGTCAGCAGACGGATCGCATCGATGCGGTCATCGTCATCGAATTCCTCGTCGTCTTCCAAGTGAATCTTCGCACCGCTGATGCCAAACGATTCCGCCTGCAGAGTCAGATCAAATTGACGGCCTTCGCGGATCACAGTCATGCCAGCCTTTCGAGGCAGCTTTCCACATTGGATGGCTTTGGTCGCTTCTGGCAATTTGATTGGGCACTCTGCCGAGATCGTTTCTTTGCCAGATTCACCGAAAGGGCATTCCAGGCTGAGAGTCTTTGCCAGCATCACGGTGACTTCGGTTTCGTCAACCAGTGCGAACGTGTCGGTGTCGGTTTCAAGTTTCCACCACAACCAGACCAGGAATTCATTCCCCAGGAAATCGGGTGCTTGAGAGTGTTCGTTGGACCAGCTGTGATCGCCTGAGATCAAGTCACTTACAAAGCTGATTGGCTGCAGGTCATCGACGTCGCCATAGACTTTGTTATTGATCGCCCATTGCGTCGCGATCGCCCCCGCACCTTGGTGGCGAAGTTCGATCCCGAAGGTTCGCTCGAGAAGTTCGATGCACAGCCGCGCGGCGTTTCCCACCGAGCCGCCAAAGTAAAGCGTTTCTTGGTCCAGGTCCCACAACAGCGAGAAGGTCTGCATCTTGCGATATTTTCCGGTTGCGGCTTCCTGATCGCAACGGGCTTCGACGGCCTCTTTGGCCTCTTTTCGCTGTGCCTTGGTGACGACACCGGTTTCACTGTCCTTGGCCAAGCCGGCCAATTCCATCTGCAGCCAAGCCGCTTTAATCGATGCGGGAATTTGGTTGGTATCAATACGGACGCTGCAGTGGACAGCGTTGTTGATCAGGTTCTTCCCAAGGTCGAAGTGGGTGTCAAACAAATGGTCCCCCCCAAGGAATCCGACCGAGACATTGTCCACCGAGGCGGTTTCGAATCGCCCGGCGGCGTTGTTCGCGAGAAGCTCGATTTGCTCGTCACCGAACGTGTTGTCGTCGAAACCGGAGACACTGAAACGTTGAAAACCAAGGCTTCCGCGCAAGAAAGGCATCGGCGTTCCTAAAGATGGAGGATGAGCATGAACACAAGGGGCATCATTAGCAGGGTGTTGATCCTATCGACGCCGACAATCGGAAATTTGATTGGCGGTCGCTCCCCTGTCACGTAATGCCCACACCCTATGACCGTTACAGTCGGGATTGTCAATCCTGCGCGTGAAACCTGTTTTCTCGCCGAGGTAGAGGTGCGAGGTAGTCAGTGAGTCATTATTTGTTGCTAGACTGGAATTGAAACAGAGTTTTTTTACACAGCCACCTTCCCGCTTCTGACCGATGCCCCGCCGTTCTGTCGCACTCCTTATCGAAACGTCGAACGGATATTGCCGTGGCCTTCTGGACGGCATTTGCGGCTTCGCCCGTACGCGTGGGAACTGGTCCATTCAGCTGAACGAACAAGAACAGGGCGCGCTGCCACCTGCTTGGTTAAAAGAATGGCAAGGCGACGGGATCATCGCACGAATCGAAACGGACCAAATCGGACTCCAGCTTCAACAGTTGCAATTGCCAATTGTTGACTTGAGCGCCGCCCGGCACCTTCCGGGAATCCCCTGGGCCGACACCGACGACCGTGCGATCAGCCGCTTAGTCGTCGAGCATTTCCTTGACCGAGGTTTCGTTAACCTCGCCTATTGCGGTGATCCAGGCTTTGCTTGGTCAAATTCACGGCGCGACCATTTTCGTCGCTTCGCCGAAGAGGCCGACTGCAACTATTTCGAATACCAGGTCACGCATCGCTACGACGCCAAGTACAAGTGGGACAAAGTTCGCAATTCATTGGCCGATTGGATGCAGACGCTTCCCAAGCCGATCGCGATCATGGGTTGCAACGATTACCAAGGCCAACTGTTGTTGGATGTTTGTCGTTCCCGCTCGATCGGTGTCCCAGAAGAAATCGCCGTCCTCGGCGTCGACAACGATTCGCTGCTCTGCAACCTCTGTGACCCGCAGTTGACCAGCGTCATTCCTGATACTTATGCGACCGGTTTTGAAGCAGCCGAACTGTTGGAAAAGATGATGAACGGCGAACCGGTCGATCGCAACGCACGGTTGGTCACGCAACCCAAAGGCGTTCAGGTGCGCCAGTCGACCGATACCATCGCGATCGAAGACCAAGATGTTGCCAAGGCGTTGATCTATATCCGCCGTCATGCACTCGAAAACATCCGTGTCGCCGACATCATGCGTCAATGTTCGATCTCTCGCCGAGCGCTAGAGCACCGTTTTTCAAAGGTCGTCGGTCACACGCCACACGAGGAACTCAATCGCATCCGGCTTCAACGAATCAAACAGTTGCTCGCGGAAACCGATGACCGGATTACCGAAATCGCAAAGCGAACCGGGTATGACCACCCCGAGTATTTGACCGTTGCGTTCAAGCGAAGCATGGGCATGACGCCTACCGAATATCGCAATGAGCTTCGCAAAAAAACGTCAGGCTAGCCAAGGACGGAGGTGCCTTTCACAACACGAGGTGGACTCTTGTTGCGAACTTGCATGCATAGACACTACGTCTTAACATGGTGGAGGAGCTTGCTTTTCTGAGTCGTGCATTTTTCCTCGACCAAGTGAATGAGATGCCCAAGATACGAATCGCTGCCACGTTTGCGTTGATCATCCTTGGAATTCAAATTGAACAATCGTCCATTTTGAGCGCCCAAGACGAACCGCCAGCAACGCTGGCTGACTCTCCGTTCCAAGTGATGCAGGACGCGGTGAGCCGAGTTCAAGCTCGTTCGCTGGAATCGGGTACCGCGAAGAACTTGCCTGTCAACAAGCCACCGATTTTGCGATTCGGTGATGCCACGCGCAAAACGATTGACGGGGTGGTCTGGAGTCTGGGAGAAGGCCGTCCGAAAGCAATGGTGGCGATGGAGCTGGTCACAAAAGATTTCGAGCCTACGGTTTTAAGCTACGAGTTCTTATGCCTGACAGACGACAAAATTGTTGTCACCGCGGGGCCGGGCTGGACTTGGACGCCAAGGTCTTCAGCGCTGAAGTTTAAAACCTTGCCAGCGAGCATTCCGGTGTCGCCATCCAAGCTGGTTCGACAGCGACAAATCAAGCAGCTGGCGCAGCAGTTTTCCGCTTCGGAATTTCATGAAGGCGAAGACTATGTTTTGCGATTATTGACGAACCCAATCGTGCGCTACGTGATTGACGATGCGAAAGGAGACATGGGAGCGATCTTTGCATTCTCCAATGGCACCAATCCTGAAGTCTTGCTGTTTATCGAATCGACGGAGAGCCGCTGGCAATACGGGTTTGTGAGGATGTGTGGCGCGTCCCCCACCGCTCGACTGGACGGGGAAGTCGTGTGGAGCGAGCCGTCGATGACCGAGCTTGGTTCTGGCTGGGATCGTGCCTATACCGGTGATGTCCACCCGGTAAATGTGACTGCGAAGTGACACCACCCCAAGCAATTGATAACTGACGTATGAACTCGGTTGCCTAGACGAGCCAATTGCGGAAGTCCTTGGCACCTTAATCACATTCCGGGTTCGGCAACGCGATCGGTATGTTTAAATGGTGCGTACCAAACCTGCATGGTGCTGCCAACGACCGCCGATTTGCTTGGGCAACCGAATGTCAATTGACTCTCAATCTCCAGAAGTGACGACCGAGCAAGATACCTATGTGGGTGTCTTCGACCTTTTTAAAATCGGGATTGGACCCTCCAGTTCTCATTCGGTCGGGCCGATGCGAGCGGCCGAAATGTTTCTGCAAGAGTTGGTCCAACGAGGCGAATTCGAGTCCACGCAGCGCGTCCGTGTGGAACTGTTCGGGTCGCTGGCTTTGACGGGACTTGGTCACGCAACCGACACCGCAGTGCTGATGGGGCTGCGTGGCGAAAAACCGGATTTGATCGAACCGGAAAGCGTGAATGGGAAGTTGGATTTCATTCGCAATGAGAATCGAATTGAACTGGGCGGCACCAAGACAATTCCATTCATTGAAGAACAGGATTTGATTTTTAATCGACGTGTGACGTTGGATGCCCATCCGAACGCGATGACGATTCAGGCGTTTCATAACCGCGACGATGAAACGCCTTTTCATGAAAGCACCTACTTTTCGATCGGCGGCGGATTCGTCGTTCGTGAAGGTGCTGATACCCAGTCCGCCGCTAGCCTACAAGAACCGGTCCGCGTTCCGTACCCTTTCTCCTCGGGACGCGAGTTACTCGAGTTGACGGATCAGCATCAATGTTCGCTTAGTGATTTAGCGCGAGCGAATGAGCGGATGTTCCGAAGCGACGAAGAGATCTCCAGCGGTCTACAAAAGATTTGGCAAACGATGCAGGACTGCGTCAAGCGTGGCTGCGAAACCGATGGAATCTTGCCAGGCGGGTTAAACATCCGCCGCCGAGCGCCTGGTTTGTATCGGTCATTGCGAAATCGCACCGAAGAGTCCGATCGCGACCCGATGGGAATTTTGGATTGGGTCGACTTGTACGCGATCGCTGTCAACGAAGAGAACGCGGCTGGTGGGCGTGTGGTCACCGCGCCAACCAATGGGGCGGCGGGGATTGTCCCGGCCGTGTTGCTGTACTTGGATCGATTTGGTCGAAACGTCAACAAAGAGACGATTGAGCGGTTTTTACTGACGGCTGCCGTGATCGGATCGCTCTACAAGAGAAACGCGTCGATCTCCGGCGCCGAAGTCGGTTGCCAGGGCGAAGTCGGCGTGGCTTGCTCAATGGCGGCCGGTGCCTTGGCCGAGGCCCTTGGTGGAAGTCCGCGGCAGGTCGAGGAAGCGGCCGAAATCGGCATGGAGCACAATCTCGGCCTGACATGTGATCCGATTAAGGGACTGGTGCAAGTTCCCTGCATCGAACGCAATGCCATGGGAGCCGTTAAGGCGATTAACGCGAGCCGGCTAGCCCTGCGAAGCGACGGCAAACATTTCGTCTCACTTGACCGCGTCATCCGCGTCATGAAACGTACCGGTGCCGACATGTCGTCTCGTTACAAAGAAACCTCCGGCGGCGGGCTAGCAGTCAATATTAGTGAATGCTAGCCGTAGGGTGAGAATACAGCGTGTCAGTCGAAGTCGAACTTGCCATCCTCCTGGTTACGGGATAACCTTGATGCATGGGACAATTCGTTTTAATTGCCGCGTTGATTGCTAAGTTGCTGGTCTGTCCAGTCTTCTGCTGCTCAACGTATGCCTGCAGCACAAGCGATATCCAGCCAACCGGTTCAGATCTGGTTGCTCAATCCGAACGTCATGCATGTTCTTGCTGTGTGTCATCGCAGAGCTCCCACGGCGAAGTCTCGTTTGCAGATTCACCGGTTGCCAGTTTTCCCGTTCAGGATGACTGCACCTGTCCAGATTGTATTTGCGACGGAGCGACAATTCAGGAAGGACCTGAGTTACCAAGCGTGACAGTACAGCTTGATCGCTTGCCGCATGATCAACTCCGCCATACCATTGCCGCAATGGTGACTCTGCGGCTTCTTGACGGCGATGCGGTTCAGTCCCGGCATCTTTCTGCGAAGGACGTGCGCGTCCATCTTCAACGCTGGCTCATTTGAGCCGAGACACGAGTCTTCTGATCTTCTGTTTCCGTTCAGTGCGTTTGTATTCGTAGCTCGCTGCCTTTGTATGCATGACTCGTTTGGGTTAGTGCTGCGCGATGTCGTGTGTTGCGATGTGTAGGCGTAGTGGCGGTGGGAAGCGTCTTCGGTCCGGTTCCTCCTTCGATCTATCCAACAATGTTGCTGCCTTGGGAATATGGCATTCGTAACCTTGCGCGCCGTCCGGTCAGGACGTCGCTGACGCTGGTCGCGATGACGACGGTGGTGGTGTTGATCCTCGTTGTCGTTGGTTTTGTTCGTGGACTGGAACGTTCGTTGTCTGTGAGTGGCGATCGCGAAGTTGTCTTGGTTTACTCCATTAACTCTGCTGAGAATATCGAAAACTCCTCGATTGCTGCGCAAACACCACGTTTGTTGACGGCCAGTCTGAGCGGCATTTGGAAACGGTTTGGAGTTCCGCATGTATCTCCCGAGTTGTATATGGGAATTCGGGTTGGTGTTGTGGATTCGAACCGTGCGGCCGATCTACACGACAGGACAAATACGGAAGCTGTGTCCGAAAGTGACGCATTGGGTTTGGTCCGTGGTGTGACTTCACAAGCACCGTTGGTGCGCCGTGATGTTCGCATCCTCTCAGGCGATTGGCCGGGGCCTAACGAAGTGATGGTGGGCGAGCTAGCGGCAGCCAAGTTGGGGCTACCTGCAAATCAGATCGTCGTTGGAAACACGCTTGAGTTCGAGAGCCAGCAGTGGCGAATCAGTGGGACGTTTTCGGCGGGTGGGAGTGCGTACGAATCAGAGATTTGGTGCAACTTGCCGGACATTCAATCAGCAACAAAGCGACAGGACTTGAGCCTTGTTGCGATTCGGTTACCGCCTGGCGGTTCCTCTGCCGAGGCGGAGTTGTTTTGTAAAGAGCGAATCGACTTGGAGATTCAAGCGATCCGAGAGACGCAGTACTACGGCGGCTTGCAGCAGCACTACGGACCAGTTCGCCATCTCGCTTGGATGGTCGTCATCCTGGTCGCCGCGGCGGGGTTCTTTGCCGGGATGAACATGATGTACGGCGCTGTCAGCGGTCGTGTTCGCGAGATCGCCACTCTACAAGCGATGGGGTTCCGGCGTATTGCGATCGTTGTCAGCCTTGTCCAGGAAGGTGTCTTACTTGCGGCGACCGCATCCTTAATTGCCGGCGGTATCGCATTGCTATTTTTTCGAGGCGTTGCAATACGTTTCACAATGGGGGCATTCCCCTTGGAAATTGACGGCGTAGCGATCTTGATCGGATCCTGTGTCGGACTTGTTTTAGGAGCTTTGGGGGCGATGCCACCCGCTTTCAAGGCTCTTCGACAATCGGTGGCAGTTGGATTGAAGTCCATTTAAGGAGAACCTTTGATGCATCATTTGAAACCACTTTGGCGATTCAACCTAGGGTCGATGTTGTTCACGCTGTCGCTTATGTCAGTGAATGGTTGTGGCACAAAAACTGGAAGCGATTTAGTGGATGGCGAGTCACAGCAGATCGATAGCGTCTATGTCGTAACGGAGGAACCTGCCGATGCGATTCCGGTAGGGATAGCGAAGGAATCCGTTGAAGGCGAACAGTATCTATCGTTGGTCGGAACGATCGGTGGATCCGCCAAGCCTTTTGTCGACGGCATCGCAGCGTTCACCATTGTTGACCCCAAGGTTCCGAGTTGTGCCGGCGAGGAAGGCTGCCCCACACCATGGGATTATTGCTGCACTCAAAACCAAGTCAAAGACAACATCGCAACGGTAAAGATCGTCGACAGCGAAGGGGTTCCCGTGGCTAGCGATGCACGTGGGCTATTGGGGGTCAAAGAACTGTCAACGGTTGTCGTTTCTGGAACTGTCAAGCGAGATGACACAGGCAATTTGTCGATCGCCGCGACTCAAGTTTTTGTCAAACCGAGTAAATGATTCGATGAACCAATCAGAAATCGATCTAAGTCGGCTTGCCGTTGACCGAACCACTCCGGAAGCGAATTCGGCGCGTCGCGATACCAGACACCGGATATCAAGGTACGCGCTGCCCTGTGTGGTGTTGATCGGATTCGTGGCAATGCTGTTGGCAACTTCGCATCAGTTATTGGTTCAGCGAATCGTAGTGACGACGATCCCTGTTTTAGTGAAGCGAGGTGCGGTTCAGCAAAGCGGTACGGTGCTGTTTCAGGCAGCCGGATGGATCGAGCCCCGGCCAACATCGGTTAGCGTACCGTCGTTGGCTTCGGGGGTGATTGAAGAATTGATGGTGATTGAAGGTCAACTGGTCAGTCAGGGTGATTCGATCGCGAAGTTGATTGATGTCGATGCCCGCAATGCGGTCGACCAAGCACAAGCAAAGCTGGCGTTGCGTGATGCCGAACTAAAGCGTGCTCATGCCGAGCAAATCGCCGCAGAGGCGCGGCTAAATCATCCTCTCCATCTGCAAACACCACTCGCAGAGGCCGAATCTAAATTGGCTGCGGTGCTGACCGAAAAAGCAAAACTTCCCTATCTGATCAGAGCAGCTGATGCCAACGTGCAGTACACGTTGAGTAGTTTGGAAGGAAAGCGAAGTGCGAAAGACGCGATTGCTGACGTAGTCATCCGACAGGCACAGAGAGACCATCTCGCCGCGATCGCAAGTCGCGAAGAACTGTCGACGAGAAAAGCGAGCTTGGCACGCGAAGTTGATGCATTGAACGCACGTGTCAAAACGCTGTCGGAACAGCTGGATCTGTTGATCGAAGAAAAACGCAGAGCGGAGGAAACACGTGCCAACGTTGATTCTGCGATAGCGATTCGTGATGAAGCAGAGTTGCAACTACGGCAGGCAAAGTTGATGTTGGCACGAACCGTGATTCGTGCGCCATTTCGGGGACGGATCTTGCGATTGTTGTCTTTACCCGGAATGCGTGTCGCTGGATTGGGGCAAAGTTCCGGTCAGCACTCAAGCACCATCGTCGAAATGTATGACCCGACTCGGCTTCAAGTGCGGGCCGATGTGCGGTTAGAAGATGTCCCGCATGTGATTCCCGGGGCTCCCGTCGAAATCAAAACTGCATCTCATGGAAAATCGATTCGAGGGAAAGTGCTGCAATCGACCAGTGCTGCCAACGTTCAAAAGAACACACTCGAAACGAAGGTCGAGATTCTCGATCCGCCAGAAACTGTTCGCCCGGAAATGCTCGTCCAAGCGATGTTTTTAGCACCAGAACTGGACGATGAAGCTGGGGATGTGGAAGACAAGCAAGAGCTGTTGTATGTACCACGCTCACTCGTTGAAACGGATGACCAAGGCGATTTCGTTTGGACAGTCGATGCGCAAAATCGGGCTGTTCGGAAAGCGATACACAAAGGTTTGACGAGTGAAATCACTGTCTCGGGGGTACGTCTGATATCGATTCAGAGGGACTGAACAAGACCGATAAATTGATCAGTCCCCGACCATCTAATTTGAGTTCTGGAGATTTCGTCGTTGTCCGTGGCGAAGATCCAACGATAGGAGTGAAATGAGCGATGGCACTTGTGGAGCTATCTCACGTTAGCAAACGCTTCACCAAAGGGGACGAGACGATTGTCCCACTCGATGACGTTTGCTTAGCAATCGAAGCAGGAGAATTCGTATCGCTGATGGGCCCCAGCGGCACTGGGAAAAGTACGCTGCTAAATCTCGTTGCCGGAATCGATCGTCCAGATTCCGGTCAGATCATCGTGGCTGGGACAGAGATTACCGACCTTTCGCGATCACGTATGGCTGACTGGAGAGCACAAAACTTGGGCTATATCTTTCAAACCCATAACCTGATCCCAGTCCTTACTGCTTATGAAAATGTTGAACTTCCGACGCTCCTGTTAAAGCTAAAAGCTTCGGAGCGTCGGCAGCGTGTCGAGTTGGCACTTGAGGCCGTCGGGCTCGCCGACCGAGCGGACCATTACCCAAGACAATTGTCCGGAGGTCAAGAACAACGCATCGGAATCGCCCGAGCCATCGTTTCGCATCCCAAGGTGGTGGTGGCCGATGAACCGACGGGCAGTCTTGACGGCCAAACCAGTGAGCAAATCCAGACTTTGTTGCAGCGGCTTAATCAGGAACTCGGTATCACACTGCTGATGGTCACCCACGATCGTGAAGTCGCTGGGATCGCAAAACGACAGTTATCGCTTGACCAAGGCCGATTTCGTGAAACCAATGTTCGTATGCAGCCGAATGAAATCGCCTCACGCTAGCTGAGAAATATGATGTTAGCGAAGTACATCTTGAAAACGCTTTGGGGGCATCGCGGGCGTACAGCCTTGACGATCTCCGGTTCGATGGTTGCGATGTTCGTTTTCTGCATCGTCGGTTCGATCCAAGAAGGGCTCGACCGGCTTACTCGGTCTGCCGATGCGGATCGGCATTTGATCGTGTTTCAAGAAAACCGATTCTGCCCAACGAGCAGCCGCCTGCCTGAAGATTATGCACGGCAAATTCGTGAAGTGCCTGGAGTGCGCGACGTGATGCCGATCCAAGTTTGGACGAACAATTGTCGAGCGAGTCTGGATATCGTTGTATTCAACGGGGCTGATCCGGAACAGATTCGTCGCTCACGTCCACTTGTCTTGACCGCGGGCAGTTGGGAATCCTTTCAAACAAAACATGACGCAGCAATCATCGGTTCGAATATTGCGAAACGCCGTCAGTTGCAAGTAGGCGATCAATTCTCAATCGGGGACGTTTCCGTTCACATTGCAGGCGTATTCAAATCAGATGTTGCCGCCGAGGAAAACCTGATCTACACCGCGTTGTCATTTCTTCAGTACACCGAAGGATTGGAATCAGCTGGGTTGGTGACGCAATTTGAAGTCCGCGTCTCGGTGGAGTCTAATCCAGATGAAGTTGCTTCGGAGATCGATCGGCAACTTCGCGTGGGGCCGGTTGCGACGAAAACGCGTCGCAAAGGTGCATTTCAAGCGAGCACACTATCCGATCTCGTTGATTTGATCGGCTTTGCACACTGGTTAGGGTATGCGTGTGTCGGTTTGGTGCTTTCCCTGGTTGCGACAACAACCGTGATGAGTGTTCAAGATCGGATTCAAGAGTACGCGGTTTTGCAAACCGTTGGCGTACGTCCGTTCGGTTGTACGCGGCTCGTATTAACCGAAAGCGTACTGCTTTGCCTTGCCGGTGGGGCCGCCGGATCGTTGATCGCAATGGTGATTCTCTCCATTGCCGGTTTCGCAATCGGTGCTGAGGGAGCAACAATTGCATTTAGCCCATCATTGGCGCTGTTTCTCAAATCCGTCGGCGTTTCTGTGGCCGTCGGCATCGCGGCAGGCATTGCTCCCGCGATCCAAGCGGCGAGCGTTCCGATCGCTCAAGCACTTCAAAAAGAGTGACACGTTCGACAAAGTCGATCCAGTTAAGATCAATAGACGGAATCCTGTTGTCGTCGTGACGCGCGGCGATACGTTGTTACCGGGCGTTGTTTTGGCCGCGGAGGCGAATGACGCGATTCTGAACGCATCATCTTGTTGGCGTTACACCTGATCGTCGAATCGATACAGGTCCAGATCAATATCGCTGCCGTGATCGCGGCTGCAGATTGAACATGCGTGACAATCTCGTTCATCAATTGGCTCCTGAGATGGATTGAGTTCATATCAATTTCGTGATCGCTAATTCAGCAACACGGTCATTCAAGCGAGCTTCATCAACGTTGATGGGTCGATGAATGACTTCGATGTTGTGATTATGGAAAACTCAAATAAAAGCACCCTGAAGTCAATTTAAATTTAGCTTCATCTCTCCAGATGGCGGTCGAGCGGAACCGTGAAAGTGAACCTCGTTCCGTTTTCATCGGATTGGTCACACACAATTGTGGCGTTTAACGATTGCGCCAAGCGACTGGCGATTGACAGACCTAACCCCGTTCCAGAGTGGCCGGAACGACGTGCTTTGTCACCGCGATAGAACGGTTCAAACAAATGAGGGAAATCCGATTTCGGTATGCCCTCACCGAAATCACTTACCGTGAGCGTTACATTTCGGCGATCGGAAGAAAGCACAATCACAATTGGGGTTCCGGGCGGACTGTACTTACAAGCATTTGAGACGAGATTGTCGACGATACGCGACAAGATCATCGGCGTCGCTCGGACAGCAAAGTCTGTGTCTGGACTGATCTTGCATTCGATATCGTCAGCCCGATCCCAATGCTTCCAAGTGATGCGATGCTGATCGAGCCACTTGCGAAGGTCGATGGCCTCGATTTGCGCATCGGCAACTTCATTTTCGGTGCGCGCTAGCACCAGGAGTGATTCGACGATTTCACGCATCGTCTCGGCGCCATGCTTTAACGTTTCCAGTGTCCGTTGATATTCAGCTTCGGTGCGTTGCTTGCGAAGTGCGACCTCGATTTGTCCCAGCAGTACCGTCATCGGAGTTCGTAACTCATGCGCCGCGTCACCGGCGAAACGCCGTTGTTGTTGAATCGCATTCTCTTGGCGGTCCAGCAGACGATTAAACGATCGGCCAAGCGCCGACAGTTCGTCGCCGCTTTCGTTGAACTCCAGTCGCTGGCGGAAATCTTGTCCGCCCATCTGCTGGGCCTGTTTGGCCATCTGGGACACCGGCGAAAGGGCTTTTCGGACAAACCAACCGCCAGCCATTGCGGACACGATCCATGCAAGTAGAGGCAACACGGAAACCAAGACTGCAAGCTGGTTCAGAGTCTGGTCGCGTTGACTGGTCGACCGCCCCACGACGACCAAAATTTCGTCGAATTCGTCTGGTTCGTGTGGGACCGTTGATGGACCAGGAGTGATCAATCGCTGATAAAAATACTCAAAACCGGTTTCCGCTTCGAAAGTCCACCCGACCTTTCCGGTTGGAAGTTCGTCTAACGCTAGTTTTCTAGCATAGGCGTCGATTGGCGAATCCGGCGTGGCTGAAAGTTCGACCACACGACTTTGGTCTCCTAAGATAAACCATTGGATTTCACCATAATCACTGTCGACGGCCATCGACACGGAGTGCTCCAGAGGTTGCCATTTGACCTCCGTTTCCTCTACTTCTGCGGCCGCGACAAGTGCGCCGAGGGCGGATCGCAATTCGCCTGTGAACTGTTCATTGACATGTCGAGCCCCCGCCGAATAGAGCACGAGCGAATACGCGACCAAGATCGCTGCCAAGGCACAAAGGAAGAATAGCGAAACTCGTGTCGTCAGTCTCATGCGTTTATTCAGCTGCGGCAGTCTCGAGGATGTATCCCAAACCACGACGGGTTTGGATTACACGATTGCCGAACTGTTCCAGCTTGCGACGAAGCTCTTTGATATGAACTTCAAGTGTGTTGGAGACGCCATCAAAATCGTCCTCCCAAACCGTTTCGTAAATCCGTGTTCGTGAAAGGACTCGATTCGGATGGCGGAGGAACATGGACAACAGCAACAATTCCTTTGCGGTCAGATCCAACGCGACGCCGGCGCGCGTCGCTCGCTGACGGGTTAAATCGAGAGCAATGTCGCTGTACTCTAAAATATTGGCATCGGTTTGGTCTTTCCGGCGAAGCAGTGCGCGGATTCTGGCGACCAATTCCTCGAACGCAAATGGCTTCACCAAGTAGTCGTCCGCTCCTGAGTCCAATCCGGTAACACGCTCGTCAAGGCCATCGCGGGCAGTCAAGAACAATACCGGAGTCGTGCGATCGATCTGTCGGAATCGTCGCAATACCTGAATCCCCTCTTCACCCGGTAACCACCAATCGAGCAAAACCAAATCCCATTGCTCGGTTTTCAAGCGTAGCCATGCTGTCACGCCATTGTCGACATGTTCGACGCTATAGCCTTCGTCGCTAAGGCCGCGTACGAGGAAGTCGGCAATTCCCGGTTCGTCTTCGATCACTAGCAGACGAATACTCATCAGACATTGCTCGCTTCAATGAAAGTCGGAAAGAAACCATGCTGTCGAAGTGTACGCGCCGAACCTGATCGGTACCTAAAATGAAGATAAAGATTTCTTCAGCTTTGCTGGTTGGTCCACTCCATTTGACGGAGGGGCTGTCCGTCGAGTCGCCGGGGCCGAACATGGCAGGCTTGGATTTTAAACGGACTGGATTGGATTCTGGAGTGAGCGGCAACACGCCTTGGGCTTCGTTCTAGAAACAAAAATGGCGGACGAAACGGCTTCGTCCGCCATCGGATTTATGATCAGCCAGCGCCAAGTCAATGTTCAAACTCGGTGAGGTCGATCGGTTCATTCGGTTGATCTTTCGGTTCAAACCAGCGATAGATCGTTGGCAGAACGAGCAACGTCAAGATGGTTGACGTGACCAAGCCGCCGATCACGACCGTCGCTAAGGGACGTTGGACTTCGGCGCCCGAGTTGCTCGATAACGCCATCGGCACAAAACCGAGTGCACCACAGGATGCCGTCATCAGTACCGGGCGAATCCGGTCCATCGCCCCGCCGACCACCGCATCATGCTGGCTATCGCCACTGCTACGAAGGTGGCGGACGTGCTCGATCAGCACGACACCGTTCATTACCGCGATGCCAAAGAGTGCGATGAACCCAACTCCGGCAGAAATCGAAAATGGCATGTCTCGTAGCCAAAGCAAAACGATACCACCCGTCGCCGCGATCGGAACGTTCAAGTAGATCAAGAGCGCAAGCTTGACCGAGTTGAACGTCATGTAGAGCAGCGCGAAGATCAAAAACAAAGCCACCGGAACCGCGATCGCCAAGCGTTTGGATGCCTGTTGCAAGTTTTCGAATTGGCCGCCCCAGCGGAGGACATACCCCGCCGGCAGTTCGACTTTTTCGTTCACGATGGCCTGGGCGTCCGCGACAAAGCTGGCCAAGTCACGGCCACGTACGTTGCACTGAACGAGCATCCGTCGACGAATCGCGTCTCGGCTGATTTCGACGGGACCTTCTTCGACCCGAATCTCAGCAAGCTGCGAAATCGGGATCTTGCGGCCTTCGGTGTCTTCCACCCGCAGTTCCTGGAGTTGATTCGCGTCCTCTCGCCACCGGGGGCTGAGTCGTACCTGTAGCGGAAACCGTCGTTGACCTTCGAAAACTTGTCCAACGGTATGGCCACCAACCGATGCGACGACATCCAAGACATCACTGCTGTTAACGCCATAGCGTGCCAGTTTGTCACGATCGATGATGATCCGCATGTACGGCAACCCTGCGACCTGCTGGGCGGCCACATCTGCGGCACCCGGAACAGTGTTCAGCGCCGCGGCGATTTCGTCACCGACACGTTTCAGTTCGTCCAGGTCATCGCCGTAAAGACTTAATCCGATATCCGATCGCACACCCGCAACGAGTTCTTGGACCCGCAATTCAATCGGCTGCGTGAAGCCATACGAGTTGCCGGGGACTTCCGTTGTGAGCGCCGTTTGCATCTCGTCGATCAATTCGACCTTCGGACGATCTTTCGGCCACTCCGACCGAGGCCGCATGCGGATCAAGATGTCGGTCTGATAGACTCCCATCGGGTCATTGGCGATTTCTGGGCGACCGGTTTTGCAAACGACGGTTTCGACCTCCGGAAACTTCAGCAGCGTACGCTCCATCTTTTTCGTCATCTCGATGGACGTTTCCAACGAGACGCTTGGCAATCGGGTGGCTTGAATCGCGATGTCGCCTTCATCCAACTTTGGAACGAACTCGACACCAAATCCCGTTGCAAGCACCACACTGATTCCGAAAGCGACGATCGATCCCAAGAACATGATCCCGGGATTCCCCATCGCGAATCGGAGCATGGGCTTATAGGCCGATTTGATCCACCGTACCAAAAACGTTTCGTTTTCTTTGATCTGACGTGCAAGAAACAACGATGCCATCACAGGCATGACAGTCACGGACATGATCAGCGCCGATGACAGTGCGGTCATGAACACGAATGCCATCGGACGGAACATTTTGCCTTCCATCCCCTGCAAACTGAGGATCGGAATGAACACGATGATCACGATGATCCCGGCAAATAGAATTGGCTTGCCGACTTCCTTTGCCGATTCGCGATACACGCCAAGCGGTACCCGTTTGCCGTCGTGATCACGTTGATAGTGCGACGCACGACGAACGCAGTTCTCGATCATTACGACCGCGCCGTCGACGATCACGCCAAAGTCGACGGCACCTAAACTCATCAAGTTCGCCGAAACGCCGGCGTAGCGCATCGCAATCAATGCGCTCATTGCAGACAACGGGATCGCAGCGGCAACAATCAATCCGGCGCGAACGTCCCCTAGCAACAGAAACAGCATCAGGATGACCAGGAAAACGCCCAGCCCAATGTTTTCACCGACGGTAAAAATCGTTTTCTCGACCAGTTCTGTGCGGTCATAAAACGTGTCGATGGCGACGCCTTTGGGAAGCGTCTTTTGAATTTCGGCAATCCGCTGTTTCACGTCGGCGACGACTTGGCGAGAGTTCCCGCCCATGATCATCATCACCATACCGATCACCGCTTCTCGATCGCCGTCACGTGTCACGGCACCCTGGCGCAGCATCGGTGCGAATTGGACTTCGGCGACATCACTGATTCGTATCGGGACGCCGTTACGGCTGGCCAAGACGATCGAACTTAGGTCATCCAAGCTTCGGATCAGACCTTCGCCTCGGATCAGACGCTGTTCGGCGCCGTGGGTGATATATCCTCCCCCGGCGTTTCCGTTGTTTTCGTCCAAGGCCTGAAAAACGTCAGTCAACGAGATGTCGTAATTCTGTAACTTGGCCGGATCGACCTGGACCTCGTATGTTTTCAGTTCGCCGCCAAAGGTGTTGACCTCGATCACGCCCGGGACACTGCGAAGCTGAAACGCAATCTGCCAGTCCAGAATCGTTCGCAGCTCTTTCAGTGAGAAGTCGTGTCCAGGTTCGGGGCGAACTTCGAATTGATAAATTTCGCTCATCCCGGTTGCGATCGGACCCAGTTCGGGTGTTCCCATTCCTGGCGGGATCTCTTCCTTCGCTTTGATCAGCCGTTCGTTGACGAGGTTTCGTGCCCAGTAGATATCGGTGCCGTCTTCGAAGGCGACTGTCACGGCACTCAACCCGAAGCGGCTGATCGAACGAATCTCGCTAACCCTAGGGACGCCGCTTAAAGCATTCTCAACTGGGAACGTGATGAATTGTTCGACTTCGACCGGTCCCAGGGACGGCGAATTTGTCAAGACTTGGACTTGCACATTGGTCAGGTCCGGGACCGCGTCGAGCGGCAACGTCATCGCCGAAAATCCGCCCATGCCTAGTAGCACAATCGCTAGCAGCATGACGATAAAGCGGTTATTCAGCGACCATTGGATCAGGTGGTTTACCATTGAATCATTCCTCCGCCAACAAGCCTTCGAGCATCTTTGACTTGAGGATGAATCCTCCTGAGGTCACGATGGTTTCATCGGCGGCGAGCCCTTTTTCGATCACCGCCCACTGCCGACCACGATTACCAACCGTCACATCCCGACGTGCGAATTTACCGTCGCCTTCATGCACAAATACGAAGGTTTCGTTTTCGTATTGTTGAACCGCGGTTGCAGGGACTTGAACCGATTCCTGAGTTGCGGTCGCGGGCAACTCGATCGTGACGAACATGCCAGGCTTCAACAGGTGGTCTTTGTTTTCTGCGATCGCTCGCATGCCAATTGTTCGAGTCGCTTCGTCCATGATCTCGCCGGTATAAAAAACCTTGGCATGAAAGGTTTGACCAGGCCATGCTTCACTGGACAGCTCCAAGTCGCGACCGGCGAGTGCCGACAACAGCGGCACGTCTTTTTCGTAAACGTCCGCTTTGATCCAGACGGTCGATAGGTCCGCGATCGTTAGCAGTTGCTTGTCACGTCGGATCTGTTCGCCCAAGGTGACGTCTTTGGCAATCACGGTTCCGCCAAACGGGGCGCGGATGGAATAGTGTGAAATCGATTCGCCTTGCTGTATCGGGTCGATCGTTTGCACTTCGCTTTCGTTGCATCCCAGGATTTTCAAGCTGGTGATGGCAACCGCGACGCGTGTCTTGGCACTTTTGACGGCTTGCGAGGTCATCAGGACGGCTGATTGAAGCTCAAATGCGATCTGTTCGATTCGTGCTTGAAAGGTTGCCAAGTCAGCGTTGCGACGTGTTTGGGCGGCCAGGAGTTGCTTGCCCGAGACGGCGCCTGACTGGGCGATCCCTTCCAGCCGCACAACGTCGGCCTGAGCTTTCAAGTAATCCGCGTAGGCATTCAGCAAGCGTTCGCGGTACTCGCCCATGTTGCGATTTTGTAACTGCGATTGGATCTCTGAAATCTCTTTTTGATTTCGCAGTGCGTCGAGCAACTGATTGGTGTTTCCAGAGAGTTCCTGCTGGACTTTCGATTTTGCTTCTGCGATTTCAAGTTCCAGACGAGCCTGAAAGAGTTCCAGCTTGGCTTGTCCTACTTCACGACTATGCACGACAGCCAGCATCTGGTCTTTTTCGACGACGTCTCCCAGTGCGATCGCGACTTGGTCGACGACGCCTTCAACAATTGGGTAAACGTGTGACAAGCGATCTTCGTTTAATGACACCATCCCGGTCAGGCGAATCTGTTCGGAGTATCGTTGCTTGACCGGCTTGCTCAGTTGTATGCCAGCGATCTCCCACTGTTCCTTTGGAAAGTCGACGGTCTCCGACGTCTCTTCGGATCGGACAATGGTCGGAAGCGAAGCCGACAAGGCGATCGCTGTAGCGAAGATGAAATAACTCGGTTTGCGTTGGGAACGCCACCGAAAAAATGGGGGCAAAGTCATCGCGTTGCTCCGCGAAAAATTGGTTCGAATCGAACGTTCGATGAAATGGGTCAGGGCTCCGCCGCAGGCTGACAGCGAAACAAAACGCACAACGCGATCGACTCGGTTGAACCAACCGATGATCGGATTACATGTGCCAACAGAAGACATGTCGCGCGAGGCGAACATGGTCAGAAGACGTTTCAATCAATCGCAATGGTCGAACGTAAACGGTCGATTATGCGAGCTGAAACGGAAGGGATTCGCTAACAAATCCAAACGCACAAGCGAGGGCGTTCGGTCGGCGGTGCAACATTACAATCGTGCAAACAGACCGCCCGTTCTGTCAGTCGGACTGTGGGCGTTTCACAGACCGTGTCGACAACCTCGCACGGAATGTCCAAGGCAACCGTGGCAAGATCGATGTCTCGTTCCAGCACTGGTGGACACGGCTGTGACGAATTCGGGAAGACTCCTTGGCTGCGGAAATCGTCCCAGGTGAATACCCAGTGATAGTGGGGGCAATCCGGAGCGATCAACGACCCGCAGGTGTCCGCGTGAAATTGAGCCAAATGATCGAGGTAGGCCTCGGTCGATAAGGATGCCGCATCATGAGAATGGGCAACCAGCCGCGGTCCAGGCAACGCGCAGACGATCAGCAGGAAAAGCACAGAAAGCTTTCTTAGTTCTGCCAAGAGTATCATGCGTTGTGAATGGGGAGGACAAAGGCGGGACCGCCGAATTTTAGTTGTGCCTTTTGCGACCGTCAAACTCGAACTGGTCTCGAATTCGACGGTCGCAGAACAATACCCGCCGGGGGAGCCTGCGCTTACACGGAAATCGTGAGGCAAATCGCCCCATCGATCGAACTCCGTGTCGTTGCCGTTACTGTTGGCTGAACGTCAGTCCGCGTAGCGAATCGTCGCCACTGCCGTCGAAGACTGAATTGAGTGCACCGGTCAACAGGTACCCGTCAATCTTGGCTTTGGCGATCGCCAGGTCACCGCGGGATGCGATGTAAGCCAAGTTGGTGTCAAAATAGGTCCGCCGCGTGACCAGCAGTTGGATGAAATCCTGCTCTCCGGCTTGGTACGCTTCCTCGGCTAAGTCGAGCGATAGCTGGGCCGCAGGTAGCAGTTCACCAGAATACATCTGCACCGCTTCCGAGGCTCGATCGTATTCGCCCGAAGCCTCGGCCAAGCGAGCGCGAATCGCATTTTCAATTCGCTCGGCTTCCTGAACCGCTCGGCAGTATTCCGCACGGGCTGCGGCAATGTTGCCTTGGTTCTTATTGAACAGCGGAATTGGCGCGCCGGCTTGGATGTTGATCATGCCGTTTCCGCCGGTGCCATTGTCAACACCGGCGCCCAGCTGGACCATTAGGTTTGGAATCGGCTGAGCCTCGTGACGGTTAACGGCAGCGGACGCTTGCTGGATCCGAGCATGTGCCGCCGCGTATTCGGGGCTGGACGCGACGATCGTCGTCGCCAGTGTGTTCCAGTCAAACGCTTCTGGTGCGGTTGGCAGAGTTTCGCCGCCAACACCACCGATGAATCGGTTTGGTGTCCCACAAATCGCCGCCAACTCACGCAGCCTCGCCCGCAGAGTTGCAGCCTTTTGACGCCGATCCAGTTCCAATTGCTTTAGCTGGACCTTGGTTTGTAACGCATCGATTCGCGTTCCCTCGCCAACTTCAAAGCGTTTATCCGCCAACTCGACACCGCGTTGCAGTTGTTTCGAAAAGGCGTCGATCAAAGTCATTTGTTGCTGAGTTAGCAAACAATCGTAATAGACTGTTTTGATGTCCGTCGAGACACGCATCTTTTGCGCTTCGAGCTCTTGAAGCTGCGCTCGCAGTGCTTCATTCAACACGGCGCGATTGAGACGCAGCTTTCCGCCAGTGATGATCTCTTGTTCGACAAACACCAAGTGTTGGTCAGTTCCTTGGTCCGCGAGCTGTTGTCCTTGGTATCCGACAACGGGATTGGCGTACAGCGTGACTTGCGTACGATAGCCTGCCGCTTTTTGTGTTGTCGCGGCAAGCTCGTTGATCGCGGGGTTATTGCCGAACGCCGTCGCGATCAACTCGTCCAAGGTCGCAATGCCGTCGGGGACGGCGCTCGCGGTACTCTCGCTGATTGGGTCTACGGCGACTGGCAGCGATGTTTCATCATGCTGTACCAGCAGATCGCCTAACAAAGTGTCTTCGTCAGCGAATCCGGCCAACTGGATCGGCTGCGAAACAGGCGAAGACGATGCTTGTCCAAACGCCGACTGAACCGTCGAGGGCGCTGAGTCGGTCGTATCAGTGCTGGGCGAAGTTTGTGTTTCAGCGGCAGAGCCAACCGCAACGGGCGTTTCGAATGCAGAAGGCATCGCTTGTCGGGTGACCCCACAACCGCTGCAAAGACAAGCGATTCCGCCAGCGACGACAATAGTGAATTTGGTTTTCATTGGAATCCATCCGTGGATTAATCAATCGAATCAATAACGACAACGACATCGCACCCGAGGAGACTCGTCGATAGGAAAACGAGTTGCATCGGGAGAATCGTCATCGATCAAATCCGCAGAACCAACGGTCTTAATTCGCTGGTGGAACCTCGCGGCAGTGGCACACGCTCTCGCCGTATTTGGAACGCCGATCGACTGGCGTGATCTCCTGGTGCTGGCGTGATCAGTGCTGTCGGCAAACGCTCGAACACGAAAGCCGTCGGCAAAACCGCCAAGTTCGGCGCGGCACTGCATCGCGGGCACCCGCCATGGCAGCCTTCACCGGCTTCATGGGAGTGCTCGTCGCAATGTCGGCCTTCACCATGGTGCTCACATGATTGGTTGTGGTCGCACCAATGATGGCCCTGGCAATTCTCCGCCCCGAAAGCCTCGGCACCGCAAGGTACGGCACGTACTGGGAAGCAACCGATCACCATCACGATGACCAAGTGGTACAGCAGACCTGTGATTCGGTTGGAACGGGAAAGCATGATTCGATAGCAATGACGAACGAACGCGTCGATTTGAAAGACCGCTTCGTAGTGGTTGATCGGATGTTGTTGCCTCCAGTGTGAAACCGATCACGCCAAGACGGCTGGATTACCGAAAACACCACGGCGACGTAGGTTGCTTAAGTTGCCCAGTTGGCTGGGTGTGCCAAGGTCGACGTTGCTTCGCCAGTCACATGTTTTGCAAGCAAACCTGTTTACTCTGATTTCCAGATCATCAGCTCGGGTTGTTCGAGTTCCTTAGGGTCGTAGTTTCCGATCACACGGAAGAAACTGCCCGTTGCAAAGTCTGGTTTGCCATCCTGATTGAAGTCCGCCTGGATCACGGAGAGATGGTCATGAAAGCGACTGGGCAACCGAGACGGTTCAAAGGTGCCGTCGCTGTTTTGCCGGAACAAAACGATCGGCGAGGATCCTTGTTCGACCCATTTGGACGAAACATCTCGCGCAAGCAGTGCCACGGCGATCACATCCATATCGCCATCGAGATCAAAATCGCCGGCGGTGGCGTTCAGCACGCCCGGCATCAATCCAATCTGATGTCGTTCCATTGGAAGCTCGCCATCATTCTCCAGCCACTGGACTGAGTGATAGGGTTTGGCACCGCGATCAAAGGAATCGCCGTTGGTGTAAAGAATGTCCAAGTCGCCATCGCCATCCATGTCCACTAACTCGATGCCGCTGGAGCCGTAGGCCGGATCGGGTGCGGCCCAAATCAGTTCACTCTCGAAATTGCCTTGCCCATCGTTGCGAAACAGTTCGATGCGTTCGTGTTCTTGGCTGATCAGGGCAACGAAATCGAGATCTCCGTCACCTTCAAAGTCGACAATCGGGACATGTACGGTCCCGTGTCGCGGATCCAACAATTTTCGGCGGAAGGTTGGCTTGCCATCGGGACCGTTGCCTTCGTTCACCAACAGAAACGTTTCGCCGCTATTTCGCCAGCCGAACGTTGCGCACAAAACATCAGTGTCGCCATCGCCGTCAAAGTCGGCGGCGCGAATGTCCGAGGGGCGGCTCAGGTTGTCTGCCAACACAACGGTTTCGAATGACTCGTCGCCTTTGGCCCGCAGCCAAACCATGCGTCCCAGGTCGCTGTCCGCCGCGTTGAATTCGCCAATGTCGGCGACTAACACATCCAAGTTCCCGTCTTGATCCAGGTCACCTACGTCCAAGTGGACCGGCTGCAACAGAGTTGCCAGTCGCTTGGGTTCGGTTTGAGATTCGTTTGGCCAGATCGCGTTCACTGATCCGTTGCCGATATCGCAATACAAGATTGCGTTCCCGGGCGTCGACTCGAGTCCCAGGTCATACCAGCCCAAGTGTGTCACTCCCGGGGGACGCCGACGCTCTTGTCTGACAAACGATTGTTGGTGCGGAAGTTCAGCGGGCGGATAATTCAAAGTCGACGGCACAGGCAGCGCCAATTCGGCGGGAGCTTGCAGTTTAAAAAAACGCTCGACGTTCAACTGCTCGGGTACGTTCAGATCTGTTCTTCCAGATTGCCGGTACAAATCAAATCCCTGGATGATTTCCATCTCCCACTCATCGACCGGTGAACTTGTCGGACGCGGCATCGCGTGGCAATCTCCGCAGAACGCTTTGACTTGAGGGCCGACGGATTGGATCAATTCGATCTCATCACTTTTTAAACGGTTGGCTGAGCCTTCCGGTGTCTGACGTGCGGAATTCAAACAACCATTCAGACCGACCAAAACGATCCAACAAAACAGGTCCGAGATTCGACGCCAGCGAGCGCGGCTTGGGTAGAATGGTGAGTTGGATTGAAAAGTAGATGATGTCACTGAAATTGATTTGATTGACGGTTTAAGTCGCGTGAATGTTTCCAAAGCCACTTCTATTCTATGTCAACGGACCGGCATCGTCGTCGTTCTGACAGTTGCAAACTTGCTGTTCGTGATTTCGATCGGATGCGATTCGACGAGTTCGAAAGGTGATGGTGATTCGCCAAGTCAATTGTCCGACCGGCCTCAATTTGCGAACGCCGAAGGCAGTTTGAAAATCGCGACGCGCAAAGGAAACTGGACCGAAGCGTATCAAGCGGCAGAGTACTTGGCGACGAATTCACCGAATGGAATCGATGGATTGGATCCGAATGTCTTGGTGCTAATGTCTCAGGCGGCGTTTCAGAAAGATCACAAAGAGCAATCGGCAAATTGGCTCGTTACCGCATGCGGCAATGAGCGTTATGCCAACGCGGGGCGAGTTCGCCAGGCAATGATCGCACTAATCGGGATTGGGAAATTCCACGAAGGCATTTCGTTCTTGGAACAAGCGATCGCACAGAATCCGGATCAAAACCAAAATCGGCGTTGGCTGTTTGATTTTTACATCGGTTCAGAAAATCGAGTCCCAGCCCTCCGGCATGGTCAAGCACTCGTTCGGGCTCGGCAAATCGATGTCGAGCTCCTGCAATCGATGAGCAACACCGAGCGACGTTTTCTCGATTCGGCTCCGCTGTCGCAAATGGTCGACCGGAACCCCGACGACAAACGACCGCTGCTCGGCGAGGCCAAGAAGAGTTTTGATCAAAGCAAATTTGATCAAGCGATCGCAACGCTGCAACAGATCACCGAATCTCATCCAAAATACTTTCCCGCACAAGCGCTGCTTGGCCAATCGCTGAGTGCGGCCAAACGATTCGACTCGATTCGTCATTGGGCGTCACAGCAGTCGCCGGGAATCGAGGATTATCCTGGTTATTGGCTTTCCCTCGGCGATTGGGCAGACCACCAAGGCCAGCCCAAGGCTGCTTTGCGTGCGTATATCGAAGCAGCCAATTGCAAAGACCCAGACGTCGTTCAAATCTGGACTCGAATGGCGACGTTGATGGTGAAGCTCGATTCCGATGAATCGAAAAATCCAAGCGACGAAGATCTAATCACCGCAGACTTTATCGATGCCGTGAATCGTCGTGCCTTGGGCCTGGGGCGTTTGCAACAACTGAAAAATCGATTCACCAAAACCGGCGGGATCTCGCAGGCGATCGTGATTGATTTGGCAAAGTCACTGGAGCATCTTGGTCGACTTTGGGAAGCCGAAGCATGGGCATCGATCGCCACAACGCTTCCCGAGGACGAGTCAGTCGATGTGCTGGGCTATCGGAAATCACTTGTCGCGAAACTGCAACAGGACACGCCTTGGCAACTCGACGATGAGCAACCGGACTTTGAACCGCTTCGCACTGCGTTGCCTTTACCAGAAATCGAAAGTGTTGTCTCGGCGCCTTCGTATTCCGAGCCCGGTCTCGTAGGAAATCTGCGTCTTGGTCAGGCAGCCCGGACTGTTGTTTCCGATCGTTTTCAACTAGAGGACGAAGCGCAGTCACGCGGATTGACGTTTTGGGGACGTACAAGCGAGACGCTCGATCAACCCGGAATCATGCTGTACCAAACGCTCGGTTGCGGTGGCGGGACGATTGACTTTGATCTCGATGGCAATAGCGATTTGTATTTGGTTGCAGCCGGCGGTACCCCACCAAACCGTGATAGCGAGGCGAATGAATTGTTTCGCAATCTTGGCGGCGAATTCGTTGCCTGCGGGAATCAATGTCTAGCCGACGACCGTGGATTTGGCCAAGGCGTCGCAATCGGTGATGTCAACGAAGACGGGTTTCCAGATGTTCTGGTGCTCAACTACGGGCCCAACCGATTGTTTGTCAATCAAGGAGATGGCACCTTTTATGAATCCGACAAACTTCTTCCGCCTGAACCAGATGACGAATGGTCCAGCAGTGCCGCAATTGCTGATCTGGACGGCGACGGATTAAATGACATCGTGATCGTGAATTACTGCGACACGTTGGGGCCTGTCACCGTGGGCTGTCCTGTCACGGGGATGGACTTCATGAGGTCCTGCTCACCAATGAAATTTGCCGCCCGTGATGACCGATTTTTGCATGCCAACGGCGATGGAACGTTTGTAGATGTCTCCTCAAAGTGGAACGCTACACTCGAATCGCCAGGGCGAGGACTCGGTATCGTCGCAGGTGACTTGGATGGCCAGCCCGGCGTCGAAGTCTTCATCGCAAACGACATGACCGCGAATCACTACTGGGGAATCGCCAGTCGTAGCGACGTTGCCGACCAACCAATCTTCAGCGAGACGGCAATGCTGCGTGGCTTGGCCGGCGATGATCGGGGAATTCCCATGGGATCGATGGGAATCGCCACCGCAGACATCGATCGCGATGGAGATTTGGACTTGTACGTGACAAACTTTTCCAAGGAAATCAATACACTGCACATGCAGGCCGCCAGCGGCATTTGGCAAGATTCAACCAGCCAAGCTGGACTCTCCGATACGACGTTGCCGTTAGTCGCATTCGGTACCGAAGCGATCGACTTAGACAACGACGGGATATTGGAGCTTGTCGTCACCAATGGGCACGTTGACCTGTTTTCTCGCGGTGACGAAAAAGCTCTCTATCAACAGCCGACACAGATCTTTCAACAAGATCGACTCGGCCACTTCGTTCTCGCCAATGTCCCTTCAATCGGACGCTACTTCGCCAATCCACATGTCGGACGCAGCTTGTGGACCTTGGATGCGAACCGTGATGGCTTGATTGACTTCGCTGTCACCCATCAGACCGAACCAACAGCGCTGATCATCAACCAAAGTCCGTCGCAGGGAGACTGGATCCGACTGTCGCTCAAGGGCACGCGTTCGTCGCGTGACGCCGTTGGAAGCACTGTGCGAATCACAACACCCGACCAAACGCTGTACTCCTATCGAATCTCAGGCGATGGCTACCAATGCAGTAACGATCCGGTATTGCACGTCGGATTGGGCTCTGTCGCCAATCAATCGGTTGATGTGCAGGTTTCTTGGCCTGATGGTCAGGAAGAGAACTTCGTACGAGTACCAATCAATCAAGAATCGATCTTAGTACAAGGACGATAGGGTTTCTCACTTGCGAAAATAATGTGTTATTGGGAATCGTGAAGTTTAGAGATTGGTTCGCACCCACAGGTGCCACGTTCGCAAACGCTCATAATTTGTCAATTAAGGAAACGAAGTCTCAACTATCTGATTCTTGGATCTGCACAAACGTGCATTTGATATCACTTTGACAGTGCTCCAATGTGTCACATTTACGATCCACTTCGCTTGCCAATGCAAGCTTAACAACGATGAACACTCCCTCGTGCGGACGCAGCGTGGTCCGGCGCACCGAAAAGGAATTGAGTTTATTTTCGCCTTCCTGTGATTTTTTGCACGCAGAAATTCATTCGCGAATGCTCCGGTTGATATCCTCTAGTTAGCTACACCGTTGTAGTTACACGTCAAAAGAGATTCATTTCAGAGAGGTGCGATATGAATCGAAGGACTTCTCGACAGGCATTCACGCTGGTGGAATTGCTTGTTGTGATTGCAATTATTGGGATTCTTGTTGGTTTGCTTTTGCCAGCAGTTCAGGCCGCGCGTGAAGCGGCTCGACGGATGAGTTGCTCCAATAATTTCAAGCAACTCGGGCTCGCTATCCACAACTATCATTCGGCATACAAACAGATGCCGATGCATGGTGCGGGGACTGACAGCCCGGCTGGCGGCAACGCCAATCAAGGTGTCGCCGACGCAACCACCAATTGGTGGTCCAGTTATGGTGACGCAAACGCATGGCGACTAAGCATGCTTGTCGGCATCACCCCGTTTATGGAACAGCAAGGTCTTTGGGATCACATTAGTAATCCCAGTGTGGTCAATGCCACTGACCCCTCAACGCCTTACGCGATTCCTTGGCCAGCGATGGGGCCAACTCCGCAGCTGAACCACTACGTGCCATGGGTGACGGAGTTACCGGTTCTTCGCTGCCCGAGCGACCCTGGTGTTGGATTGCCGGCGCTGGGACGGACGAACTATGCAGCTTGCATGGGCGACTCGATTCACTGGTCAGTGATTGGGCACAAGGATTTTGATCGTGGCCAGGCACGATCGGATTTCTTCGTTCCTAAGCCGACGGACAACCTGGCGATTCACTCCAACGCGTCAGACCGTGGAATGTTCGTGCCGCACAAAGCGACCAAGTTTCGCGATGTGCTCGACGGATTGTCCAACACGGTCATGATGGGTGAAATCATCACGTACCTCGGTGACCGTGATATTCGCGGCATCCAGACGCTGAACGCCAACCTGGCCGGTGACGACAACTCGGTCATTCTGCAAAACCCGAAGTGGTGTTTCGACAACAACCAAATCGACCCGGCTCGTCCGAGATTCTGGTTGGCAACGGTCGCTGTCGAAGGGAATACCGCAGGTCGTGGTTTCCGCTGGGCTGACTTCCGGATCAACTATTCGGGCATGTGTACGATCTTGCCGCCCAACGCAGAGTTGGTTGGGATCAACAATGCCGGAAACACTTTGATCGGTCCGCCATCAAGTAATCACCAGGGCGGTGTGCATATTCTGATGGGTGATGGTGCGGTCGTCTTTATCAGCGACTCGATCGAAGCTGGTAATCCGCGGAACCCACAGGTCTACACCAAGGGTACACCGGAAAATCTCAATGTCCCGGGCTCACCGAGTCCCTATGGTATTTGGGGCGCACTCGGTACCCGCGCCAGTCGTGAAGTGATCGACGAACCAATCGGCCAGTAATCGGTCGGATGCCAGTAATTGGGCGGATAAACGTCCAGGCAAACAAAAAACCTCTGTTGCATCATCATGGTGCAACAGAGGTTTTCTTTTGAGTTTGTCTCTCGCTATTTGTCAGCGTTGGCGCTGCCAGCGGCTTCTTCTTGAGCGAGCATTTCTTCGTAGGACTGCACATCGGCATCCGATGCATCCTCCACAACGTTACCACCACCGCCACAACCAGCGGCCATCAATGCGCAGACGCATGATAGCGCCAATCCGAATTTCCGAACCATGGATCTATCCCTACTCTCAATTTGGCATAAACCTTAAAACACAATGCTTTAAAGTATAGCGTTTGCGTCTGCCTTGTTGTTGTCAAGCATTCGATAATCCGAACTTCCCACGACCTAGTGACGCGGGACCGCAAACTTGAACATCGCATGACTGCCTACAAGAGCAAGTGCGGCAGCAACAATTTGATTCGCCGACAGGAAAACAACTGCCACAACAGAATTAGTCGTTGCTTTTCCGTGCAGATATGAGGCATTGCGGTGACTGCGTCTCATTCGCGATCCTTCCAGGCTTGTCTTTGTCCTTGAATGATCAACCAGCGATGGTCGATTGGCAATTCGTCGAATGTCTGCTCGCTGCCATCAGGCCAGACGAGATGCAATCGATCGACTTGAGACGCCGTTCCTAGTCCGAAGTGGGCGATTGCTTCGTTCTTTGACATGTAACCGTCGCCGGTCTGCACCGTTTGTATCACACGTTGTTCGCCAAACTGAATGATCAGTTGTGCTCCGATCGCATCGCGTTCACAAGCCGTCCCAACGAGTTCAAACTGGATCCAGTGGTACGGCGTTGCCGTCTCATTGACCAACAGCGAGACATCACTGTTCAATTCGGTCGTGACAAAATCAATCCGCCCGTCTTTGTTGTAGTCACACGTTGCGACTGCTCGGGTGAGGTGATTGGATTGCCAATAGCCGTCGTCGCCTAGCGCTTCGACCGGCGTAAACTTTCGTCTGTCGCCGCGAAACAGTTCCGTTGGCATTGCGAAGGGACGTCCTTCGTCTTGGTGGTCTTCGATGTGGCCTTGGCCAACAACCAGATCAACCGCACCGTTGTTATCAAAGTCAATCGCTTGGGCGCCGAACCCGACCATCGGATAGCTTTGCTGCTCAAGTCCGAACGCAACGACGCGGTCACTGAAGTGCCCCGAGACATCCTGCATGTATTGGTTCGACCATTCATTTTCGAAGTTGGTCACATGCAAATCGAGCTGTCCGTTTTGGTCGAAATCGGCGGCCGCGATTCCCATCGATCCCATCGGCTGACCACTGGTGCCAAACGCAATGCCTCGTCCCGCAGCAGAATCCGCGAAGCCCTGCGCACTCGTGTTCCAATGCCATAGTTGGTTGGGCATCCGATCGTTTGCGACATACAAACCGTTTTGCCGCTCGGTTCCCAGTCGAGTAACCAGGACACCCAGTCCTGGCGCGGCAGTGTTGTCAGGTCCCAGCGGCACCGCATTCGCGTTACCGTCGCCCTTGGAAAGAAAAACACGATCGGATGCGGCATGAAAGTGCAGCGGTGCTGGAAAGTAAGTCGGCTTACCGTTGAGATCGAATTCCAAATCACGAAAAATTTCAGGGTCGTTGAGGTAATTGACTTCAACAAGGTCTGGCAAAAGGTCCCCGTTCAAAT
This sequence comes from Rhodopirellula sp. MGV, assembly GCF_002251265.1. Taxonomy (NCBI): domain Bacteria; kingdom Pseudomonadati; phylum Planctomycetota; class Planctomycetia; order Pirellulales; family Pirellulaceae; genus Rhodopirellula; species Rhodopirellula sp. MGV. The sequence continues at coordinate 235,513 of NZ_NPDI01000005.1, forward strand.
CTCCCATTGCAACGCCGGTTGAGAACATTGGGGTTGTCCAATCATCGCCTGGAACGTGTGTGACAAACCGGCCGTCACCTTGATTGATCAGTAATGTATTCTGTCCCAAGTTGGCGACCACCAAATCAGGCCAACCGTCTTGGTTCCAATCGCCAGCTGTCACACCGAATGCATATCCGACATCGTCGCATCCGGCATTCATGGCGACGGAAACAAATCGATTGTCAATCTGCCGATACAACACGTTGGCTTGTTTCGCCACGCCACTTGGCGGATCGCTTGCCGCCTGGGCCAAATAGAAATCCAGCTGCCCATCGCGATCGAAATCAACGCACGCGATCCCGGAGCCAAGTTGTTGATAGATCAACCAGTACTTGTCACGAGGCGTTGCGGCATTGCGATGGCGAAAATGCAAAGCGTTCGAGCGAGCGGTATTTCTAAACTTGGGAACAAGTGCGGGGGCTGACTGGATGCTGGTTGCGATCTCGCTGGTACCGTTGTTGGGGCTCACGGAACGTTTCGAGTCTTGGATGGATGCGAGCCATTGCTGATGCGGAAATGCTGACTCGTCTAACCCACAGCGGATAGCGACAAGCATCTGGGCGCGAACGTCGTCTGTATTGAATAACTCGACAGCTTGACCGATCGCGGCGTGCGAGGATTGGTAGCGTCCCGACGAAATCAAGTTGAGACGATACCAACCCACTGCCTCCGGCGACCGACCTAGGTTGGTCAGTGTCTTGGAAAGCTGATCCACGGCAGCAGAATCGAATTCGGACCGAGTCAGCAGCTGCCGCGCCAATTGTTTGGCAAAGTTTGTCTCGACCGCATGCTTTGCGACCTTGTCGGCCAAGGCAGCTTCGCCAGCGGCAGCGAGTGCATGACGCAAACGATCATACGCGGCTGCATCGCCAGGCTCGCGCTGAACAGCTTGTAAATAAAGCCCGACTGCGGCGCGATACTCACGATCCTCCATCGCCAATTCGCCAATCGCGATCCAATCATCCGCATAGTCTGACGAAGATGCCGGCATTTGCAGAACCGATGCTCGCAGCGAATCGAGCAGCTTTGCATCGGCAAGCACCCGCAGGTAAAACGCAACGGCTTCGGGATCTTTCGCACGCACCAACTCGCTTTGTCGTAGCAATTCGATCGCTTCCCGCGAATCACCCTCGCTGTGCAGTGCGCGTGCGACGTTCAGTTCGCCGTATTTCGTGAGGGTTTCAGCATCGCTTGAATCGGGCTTCTCGTCAAAGCCGACAAATGCCCGAATGGGAAAAAGCAAGGCACGGAGTTCATCGACGTTTGCCTCCCCACGCGAGCAAAGCTCGCGGGCATGGTGGTTGGCACGCGCACGAAAGCCGCGCTGGTTTAACGTGACGACCAGATCATGGCGGCATTCAAAATCGTCAGGCTCGTCGATTAAAATCGCTTCATAGCGTTTGATGGCTTCCTCGGTCCGACCGGCCGTTTGCATCACCTCCGCCGCACGTTTGGCCCATTTCGTGTGATCGTCTGCCGATACGGCCGCTTGATCGAGCAGTTCGACCGCACGATCGATGTCACCGTCGAGCCGGGCGAGTTGTGACGCAAACGCGAGCGCGGACGCGTCTCCCGGTAATCGCAATAGATGATCGCTGACCAAGCCCTGGGCCGCGGCTTGATCGCCCGATGTGATCGCTGACCGAATCGCGTCCAGACTTTTCTCACGATCAAATGTCGATTGAGACTCGGCACGATGCGTCGACGACTCGGCGTTTGGTTTTGGCGATGAAGTTCCACAACCGATTAACAAAGCCGGCAGCGCAGCGGCGACCAAGCTTTTTCGTAGCACCTCCATCGAGCGACCACAGAATGAATGGCGTAGCGATCAAGAACAGACCACCAGTTTAGCGGATCGCGAGCGTCGTTTCACAAACGGCACCTCACTCAGGATGCAGCAACGCTTCAGCGATCGCCTTGACTTGTTCCCAACGGATCCCTTCTCGCTGCTCGATGGCAGGCGGATGATCAGTCGGTTCCAGCTCAACTCGTGGTCGCAGGCCCAATGCTCGCGTATGAACGTGTGTCTTTAAATTGACAGTGCTCGGATAAAGCGGTAACGCTGTTGAAAGCCAACCGAAATAAGGCGGCGCATTTTTACGTCCCTCCTGATCCCAACGCTCAATGCAGTCACGAAAACTTGAATCGCTCAGCGAGCACCATACCTCCCAAACAAACGGTTGGTTGCTATCGAGAACCGGCAGTTCAAGGCAACCACGGATGAATCGATGGGTGTCATCGATCACGCACAGATCTTCGCTCAGCTCGCAACGTGATTGACGTTTATCCTCGGGGATCTGTGACCACATCAGCGGCGCAGCGGTCCCATAGGACATCGGAAGGGAGTCATGAAATTCGCCACACGCGGAACAATGGAATCCGGTCATCAATGGTGCTCGGCTGGATCGTATCGAGAATCGCAAGAAGCCGTTTTGGCATGCAGGTTGCCATTCACCATCGCTGTAGCCTGCGTTCGGAGGAAACAGCGGCCAGCCCAGTAGCTTTGCCGTTCAATCAAATTACTCGCCAATGAATTGGTAGGTGAATTTGAAAGCGAACGCTATCACTCTTGCTGAGGTTTGAAAGATGAACGACCAATGTGTTGTCGCACAATACAGCGACGAAGATCAATTCCATACCGCGATCGAAGTACTCGACAAGGCCGGCTTCACTGCCGACGAAGTGTCTCTCATCCAGCGCAGTTCCGACGTTCGAAAAGCGATACCAAGCCAAGGTGTTGCCGAAGTGGGACCTGCCAGTGATGGTGCTGCCAGTGGCGCGGCAACAGCGGGTGCAACAGTTGCCGGCGGTGCCGTGGGGACATTGCTTGGCACGGCAACATTGCTGGGGCCGTTGATGATCGCAGGGCCGCTCGCCGGAATGGCTGCGGGGGCGGTCGGTGGCGGCGTGCTAAGCGCGGCGGAAAAATGGGGTGTCGAAAAAGACGTTGCGTCCACCTACGAACAAGCCGTCGAAGCTGGCGACCAATTGATTGTCGTCGCAACGGATGATGTGGTTCGGATCGATGAGGCGCAGCGTTTGTTGCACACCGTCGACTGCAAGTCGCTAGAACGCTACCCCGGCTAAGCAAAAAAAAAGCCCAGTGGTCCGATCTCGGAGCCACTGGGCTTTTGATTTATGGTCGTTTTGATCGACCAGTACCGAAGGAGGGACTCGAACCCTCACTCTGTTGCCAGAATTGGATTTTGAATCCAACGCGTCTGCCAATTCCGCCACTTCGGCATTTGTGACCGTGGCCGGTGAATCACCTGCATCACGGAAGTCCTGAAGTATCCAATACGACGATCAATCGTGCAAGCCGGTTCACGCAGACGTTTTGAAATTACGTCGATTGCCAATCGAGGTTTGTCGCCGGATATTCCTGTTTCGACAGTTTTGGTGATTGTCTGCAGCCAATTTCAACGAATGCGTACCGGTTCAGTCCTGGTTCGCCCCCAAGATCGGGGTGAAAATCAGTTCGACTCCATCAAGCTGCTGATCAACGGCAGCAGTTGCTTTTTCCGGCTGACGACCCCATCAAGCTGGTACAGGCGGTCTTCCAGTTCTGGATAGTTGATCTCTTCCCAACCCTGCGGCTCGCGACTCATCATCAACAAGCTGCCATTGCTGGAAATATCGGTAACCAGCAGTGCGCTGAACTCCAACTGCTGGGAGTCCGCCATGCTTTCTAAGGCGCTAAACAGTTCGTCCTTTCGTTGCCAGAACAGGTCGAATCCGATTTCCTCGATTTGCGAGATCGAGAATTTCTGTCCTGACTCTTCGAAGTGCTTGCAGTCTTCTCGGACCACTTGATCGGGGCTGCAAGTTCGTAGCGCCGAACCGACCGAAAAGAAGTCGCTTGCAAACTCATCGAGTTGAACTTTGCAGAATCGCTGAAGCCAATTGAGGATGTCGCGATCGGTCGAGGTGGTTGTTGGCGAACGCAAGAACAAGGTGTCGCTGATCATTCCCGATGCCATGCACAATGCGATCGACGGGTCTGGATCGATCCCGGCACCACGGAACATCTTGGCGACCAAGGTACAGGTCGATCCAACCGGCTCCATCGTCAACCGGATCGGTTCGGTCGATTTCAGCGATCCGCCCAATCGGTGATGGTCCAAGACTTCGACGATCCGTGCCTCGTCCGCACCTGGGACGGCTTGTCCGATTTCGTTGTGATCGACGAGCACCAGTTCCGGTTTGGGCGGGTTCACCAAGTCACTTTTACTGAGCACGCCGACGAGTTTTCCATCTTCCAGCACAGGGAAGATCGTTTGCGGCGAGCGGAATATTTCTCGCCGCGCGTCGGAAACGGTCATCCGCGCCGGCAGTGACATAAAGTCCTTTTCGACAACACCGCTGATCAGTTGAGCCGCTTTGATCCGCATGGTCGTCGTCGCGGTATCAAAAGGGCTGCGAAGTACGGCGATGCCACGAACTTGTGCCAGTTGCAACAGCCCTTCGCTCAGTTCATAGCCGCCAGTCACCACCAAGGCGCGAACACCCAGTTCCAAGGCTGGCAATTGAACGGTTGGGCGGTCGCCACTGACGACGATCAAGCGATCAGCAGGAAACTGCTTGATGTGTTCGGTAAATCCGCCGGCGCTCATTGCACCAACACTGACGATCAAGTCTTCGTCACGATCGGGTTCGACGGCGTGTTGGAATTCGCCACCCAAGACCGAAACGATCTTGGTCAAATTGGTACGAACTTGGCGTCCAGTTGTCGGGTCGACGTTGCTGTTAAGGACCAGCTCCAGCAGGTCCAGCAGCGTGACAATGCCGACGAGTTTTCCATCGTCATCGACAACCGGGATGCTTCGTAAACCGCGTTCATCCATCCGGCGATAAACTTCGTAAAAGACTTCATCGCAGGTCGCCGACGTGACATCCGTTTGACAAACATCTTCGATCGCCGGACGCACATCCATGACGATTCGTGGATGAGATAGTCCCGCTTTCTTCAGCGCGAATTCGGTGCGTTGGTTGGGTGCACCACAACAAGCGGCGATTGCATCCGGCCGTGTGGTACGACGCAGGAAATCGGCGTAAGCGATCGCGGCGCAAATCGCGTCGGTATCCGGGTTGCGATGGCCAAAAACGAGAAGGGGCATGGTGAATGCTTTCGGATAATGAACAGGATCGCGGTGTGGTTGGGTTTAGCTTCCGTCGTCGGACGGTTGATCGGAAGCCAAGTGGTTTCTTGAGACGAGGAGATCCATTGCATGGGCAAGGATGGTCTCCGGTTCGCTCATGCGTCCGGTACCACGGACGCGGCACGAAAGCCAGCCCGATTCTGGGCCGACGAGATGGCATCCGTCCTCGGCCAGTTGTGCGATGTTACGCTGCACCGAGGGCTTGGACCACATCGGGTCGCTCATCGCCGGCGCGATCAGAACCGGCGCGAGGTTTTGCAAATAGAGCGTGCTGATCAGGTCGTCGGCAATCCCATGTGCGAACTTGGCGATGAGGTTTGCCGTTGCCGGTGCAACAATCATGAGATCGACCCCATCGGCGTGTTCGATATGGGGGCCGAGTGGGTGCGACTTATCAAAAGACGCAATCGCGACGGGGCGTCCGGAGAGGGCGGTCAGGGTTGCCGCGCCTAGAAACTCGGTCGCCGAGTGTGTCATCGCGGCTTGGACGTGATGCCCGGCCTGAGCAAGGCGACTGCAGAGTGTCGCGGACTTATAAGCTGCGATTCCGCCACCGACCGCCAACAAAATGCGTTTGGGCGCAAGTGGTTGGCGGAATGGCTGTTTCGGATCGGCCGATTCGGTCACGCCGAGTGCCTACAGATCGGAGGCATCGAGATCGGGTGCTTCGGCAGCCGCGATGGTTGCGTCCAAGTCCAACTCGGTGACTTGTTCGACTTCGTTGTCGGTGTTCAAGAAGATCTTGTCTTGCAAAATCTCTTTCAACACGATCGACATTTTGTCGTGGGTGTCGATATTGACGAGCGCTCGGCTGCCTTGGTTTAGCTGGACCAATCGCTTTTGGATCAGCGTGCTTAGCTTAAAACGCCCACCAACCTTGTTGACGGTTTCTTCGTCTTTTAGTTCTTCGAGCATACCTGGTTCTCCTGGTGGTCTTTCAGAATTCGGCAAACTTGGGCGACGGCCGCATCGACCGCACCGTTGATAATTTCGTATTGATATTCGTGCACGAAACGCATCTCGTCGGCAGCGGTTTCCAGCCGACTTTGGATTGCCGTTTCGCTTTCGGTTCCCCGGTCTCGCAGCCGCCGCTCCAGTTCGTCCATCGAACCGGGATGGATGAACAGCGAGATATGGTCCAAATCCGAGTGCTGCATCACGTCCAACGCGCCCTGGACGTCGATCTCCAAGATCACCCACTGGCCCGACTTGATGCCATCGGTCACTTCACTCTTGAGCGTCCCATACCAGTGTCCGCGGCCAAACACCTCTTTGCATTCCAGGAACGCTCGCTCTTCACGAAGGCGATCAAATTCGTCTTGAGAAACAAAATGATAGGCCTTTCCGGGAACTTCGCCAGGGCGAGGCTGACGGGTGGTCGCCGAAACGCTCATCCGCAGTGGTAGTCCGCATTCGGCCATCAGCCGCTTGGTCACTGTGGACTTGCCCGCACCGCTGGGCCCGGAAATGATAATCAACTTCGCGGCGTTCGATTCACTCATGGAACTGTTCGTCGCGACAAAAGGCGTCGCGTTGGTTGTCGTTGGGACGGTTGGATGGTCAGAAAAAGAAAAGCCTAGGTCAGCAAACGAGCTATTCCAAGTTTTGCACCAGCTCTCGCATCCGTTCGATCGCACATTTGATCTCGACGACCAACGCCGAAATTGCCGCATGGTTGGCCTTTGACCCGATCGTGTTCGTCTCCCGGAACATCTCTTGGGTGATGAAATCCAACCGGCGTCCGGCGGGCTCTTCACGCCCGGCAGCCGATTTTGCGGAGCCCGACTTGGCGTTTTCGTTCTCGCCGCACATCACCGCTTCGAACAAGGTCAGGTGACTGCCCAGCCGCGTGATCTCTTCGCTGATATCGGTACGGTCCGCAAAGACTTGGACCTCGCGAAGCAGATCGGTGGGGCCGACCTCGGCGTCGAATTCGGCCAGCAACCGGTTGACCTTGGTCTCCAATCGTCCGCGGTAGTTATCGGCTACCTGAGGGGCCAGTTTGGCGATCGAGTCAACGTGCTTGCGGATCGTCTGGCAATCGGCGATCAGCGTTTCAGCCATCGCCTGGCCTTCGGTTTGCCGCATCTCAATCAAGTTCGCCGCTGCCGCGGTAACAACAACACTGACCTGTTTCCATAGTTGGTCGTCATCGCTCGACCCCTGGTCGCCGGTCAAGACACCGGGCAGTGAAACTAGTGACGCCGCGCTGATCGTAACATGCTCACCAGCGATCCCGCTGTCGGTGATCGCTTGTTGGCATTGACGCAAGTAATCTGCCAAGACGGCCGGGTTGATTTGCACGGGCGTTTGGCCGCCGTGCCGTTCGACCGAAACGTTGACGTTGATCGCGCCACGATGCAAATGCCGACGCAGTTCTGACTCGATCCGCGATTCCAAGGGCGAAATGGCTTCGGGAGTTCGCAGGCTGCACTTGAATCCGCGGTGGTTGACCGCACGGAGCTCGACGGTCAGTGTCCCCAGCGTGGAATCGCCTGTTCCCCGGCCTTGACCGGTCATGCTGCACACGGCATACGCGCGCGAGCTGCCCGTGGTTTCGCAGTCGAGATCCTTCGCGGTCGGACCCTCGGCGGCCTTGGCAGCGGGAGCAGTGGTCATGGGCAAGACAAAATCAGTGCAGGAGAAAAGGTTTCGCACGCATGCGAGGCGATTACTCGGCCGCCGCAGCGGCTTCGCTCGCGTCGCCGGTTGGCTCTTCGGTCGACTCTGCCGCAGGTTCTTCAGCTGGCTCAGCCGAATCAGTTGGCTCAGCGGCTGGTTCCTCAGTCGACTCGGCAGCGGGTTCCGTTGCAGGTTCTTCAGCTGGTTCCGCCGGAGTCAATTCGGCCGAAGGGGTTTCGCCGGTTGATTCTTCGGACGACGCAGATGCATCACCGAACATCTCCGAGTCGAGGCCTTCCAGCCCCATGCCGCTCAAGCCGCCGGCGGTGTTTTCGGCATCTGGTGAAACCAAGCTCGGTGTCGTGTCCAGGTCCAATTCGTCGTCAGCGACGGCGATTGGCGGGACGCCGAGTGTGTACATCGCAATTGCACAGACCAAACCCCAGATGATCGCCGAAACCGCGGTGATCACGGTGAAGGTGTCGCCAGCTTTGCTGCCGAACGCACTTTGGCCACCAGGACCGCCCAGCGCGCCTGCCAGTCCGCCGCCTTTGCCACGCTGCACCAAAACCAGCAGGATCAAAAAGACAGACAGGATGAACATCACCCAGCCGAGCGCGGCGCTACCGAGCGAAGCTAGCGGAAGCGAAACGAACGACAGCGATTCGAGCGAAGTCGAGACGGCACAATGAATTGAGTCAGCCATTAGAGCTCACAGTCCGTTTGGGTTTGTTTTGTATTTGCGATTGGAAATACCGAGTTGTCGATCCTTCGATCAACCGGCTTTGATGATGCCGACGAAATCGTCGACTTTCAGGCTGGCGCCACCGACAAGTGCGCCGTCAATGTTGGGTTGTCCGAGCAATTCTTCGGCGTTGCCAGGTTTGACACTGCCGCCGTACTGGATACGCATTTGGGAAGCGACTTCTGGGGTGAACAGTTCGCCCAGCAGGTTGCGAATGAACGCGTGAACGTCTTCGGCTTGTTCTGGGGTGGCGGTTTTGCCGGTGCCGATCGCCCAAACGGGCTCGTAAGCGATGACAACGCCGGTCGCACGCGATTCGTCCAGGCCTTCCAGTGATCCGCGAAGTTGCGTTCCGACAACGTCTTCGGTTTTGCCCGCTTCGCGGTCTTCCAATGTTTCACCGACGCAAACGATCGGGACCAAGTTGCCCGCCAATGCCGCAGCCAGTTTTTCGCTGACCTGTTTGTCGGTTTCGCCCATCAGTGCACGGCGTTCGCTGTGCCCCAGGATGACGTAGCGGCAACCGCAATCGCTCAGCATCGCGGCGTTGACTTCGCCGGTGTAAGCGCCGTCACCGGCTGGGTACAGATTTTGTGCTCCCAGGCCGACAGCGGATCCGGCCAACACGTCCGACACCAAGTGCAGGTAAACCGAAGGCGGGCAAACAGCGACTTCGACACTGGGGTTTTCGCCGACCGCTTCCGAAACGCCTTTGGCAAGCGCTGCGGCGGTGTCAGCACGCATGTTCATTTTCCAGTTTCCGGCGATGATGGTTCGGCGGCTCATGCGGTCGTCTCCGGCAGAGGTGATACGGTTTTTCCAAGTAGTTCAGCTAGTTTCTTCATTTGTTGCGCGAGCTCGTCGTATTGCTCGGGCAACAGGGCCTGTGGCCCATCGCTCTTGGCGACTTCGGGGCAATCGTGAACTTCGATGTGCACCCCGTCCGCGCCAGCGGCCAGACCTGCCAATGCACAGGCAGGAATCAATTCAGGTTTTCCAGTCGCGTGTGACGGGTCAACGATGATCGGCAAGTGACTCAGTTGCTGGACCAATGGAACGGCAGCAACGTCGTACAGGTTGCGGGTCGCGGGATCGAAGCCTTTGATGCCACGTTCGCACAAGATGACGTTCGGGTTTCCTTGCGAAAGGATGTACTCCGCACACATCAGTAAGTCAGCGACGGTCGCGGCCATGCCGCGTTTCAGCAACACCGGACGCTGCGAAGCACCCACTTCGTTTAGCAACGCGAAGTTTTGCATGTTGCGGGCGCCGATTTGCAACAGGTCGGCGTACTCGGCAACCAACGGAACCAAACGCGGGTCGGTGACTTCGGTGACGACGGGCAAGCCATGGGCGGCACCGACATCACGCAATCGACGTAGCCCCTCTTCGCCCAGCCCTTGAAATGCGTAGGGGCTGGTCCGCGGTTTGAACGCACCACCGCGAAGGATGTTCGCGCCCGAAGCGGCGATCGCTTCGGCAATACGGTGCATGCGGTCTTCTTCTTCGACGCTGCACGGCCCGGCGATCAGGCCGACATGGCCTCCGCCGATTTTGACACCGCTGACATCGACGACGCTGGATTCCGGATGAGCTTCGCGGGAGGCGAGCTTGTACGGTGGCAGAACCGGTACGACTTTGGCCACGCCGGGGATCGCGCGGATTGATTCGACCACGATTTCTGATTCATCGCCAATGATTCCGACGATGGTGCGGAACGTGCCGCGGCTGAGGTGGGCTTTCAGGCCGAGCGCTTCGACACGTTGAATGACGTGGTCGATTTGTTGCTCGGTCGCACCGCCCTTGAGGATCAAAATCACGGTGGTTCAGAGGGGATTATTGGTTACAGAAGTGGGGCGGGAACTCGATCGAGCCACAGAGTTTAGCTAGCTGGTGCCGTTGTCGTCGAGGGCAAACAGCGATTGTTGAGCCTCGTCGAGCCCCAAGAAGCCAACGTTTTGGCTGCTATCGAGCCGATCACAGGCCTTTCCCCACCCGAACTCGGCCAGATTTCCCCATTAGCCCCAAATTTACAGCCGCTCCGCCCCTCGATGAATGTCGCGTGAATCTCAGTCCCCGGTCTCACCACGCCGATCGATTTGTCCCCCGATTCGGCTCCGATCCTAAACCGAGGGTTGCCCCGACCCGCTAAACTGATTGTGTCGCGGCCATGGCAACCCACCCGGGCCCGACCGAACGGCGGATATTGCTAGCTTTTCTGCGAGCTTCTCTTCTGAAAATCGCACCCCTACACGACGTTACAGCCGGATGACTTTATGGACCCGCCGCAATTTTCAGGGCGTCAATCCACAGCCGAGGCGGTGCTGCCGAGCCGCTTGTTACCACGGATTTCGTTTCGATCGCTGTTCGCCCTCACCACGGTGTGTGCCGTTGTCACTGCCGTCGTCTCCGCCGCCGGGCACGGGGGGGCCTACGCGACTGCCGGGGCGATCGCGATCGCGTTTGTCTTCGGCTGCTTCGCGATCTTTGCCTTGTGTTTCTTGTTGAGCTGGTCGGTGGCGATGTTTCCGCGGGCGATTGGGGCGGCATTGATGGTCGTGGGCGTGCATTTGGCTTTCACTCGCTTTGTCGGAGTGACGCTTCGTGACTGGGCGTTTCTGCAATCGACGGCAGTGATCGTCTGTTTTGAACTGCTGGGGCTGTACCTGGTGGTTTTCCCGACGGGACGTGAGCGGCCTGATGATGCCAACAGCCCATTCGCCGACGGCCAACTTCCGCCACAGATCTTCGCCCCCCGCGACCCAACGGAATGACCCGCATGCCTCGACTGTCTTTTCCCGCATTTCCTCTTTGCGCGGTCGCTGCGTTTTTGGTCGCGAGCAGCCTTCTTGGCGAAAGCACCCCAGTGTTTTCACAGGTGGCGTTCCAGAATATGTCTCTCTCGTTGCCACCACCCGACAACAGCGGAAAAACGACCCCGTCGGCCGGATTGGTCGCATCGATCGATTTGACCAATTTGCATTTCGTTGGCAGCGTCGGCGTGAACGCCCGCATCGATTCCACCATGGGGCCGCTTTCGCGACAGCGCAAACTGGCAATTCGTTTGACGCCAATCGGCACCCATCTTCCTGCGAACAATGCCAGCACGGTTTTGTTGCCGGCGACATTCGAGCAAGGACAATCACGTGTCGAATTGAACGACGTGTTTTCGAAATGGACGATCGGTGAAACCTACAAGATCGAACTGCTCGAAGACGGCGAACCGTTGCCAAATTACAACGCCCTGATTGGTCAGTCGCTTAGCGAGCAAGTGATGACTCGAATTGATGTCGCGATGCCGAACGAGGTCATGCTGAACGTCGGTTTGATCGGGGTTGAACAGAAAACGAATGACGCACCAAGCGATGCCAGCTACTTTTCTGTTTACAGCCGGATTGCCTTTCAGCAGTTCGATCCACGGATGCTGCCGACGGATTGGCGTTTGTATGAGCAGCTCGATTGTTTGGTGATTGACGAACAATCGTTGCTCAATATGCCAACCGTTCCAAAAGTCGATGCGAGTCATTGGCAAGCGGTAATCGAGGCGATCCGCTTTTGGACAATGCAAGGCGGGGTTTTGATTTGTGTTCCGACCTCGGAACCGCTAACCGGCCATCAAGCGTTGCTCGACAAAGTCATCGAGAAATTGCGGCTGAAACCGCACGAAAGTCTCGTCGACCGAGAGTCGTTGTTGGCAAGTAATCGGCAGCTACTCGATGGCTCGCGGCAAGTGCTTGACTTTGCCGAGCAATGGGCCGATCAAGTCTCCACCCCTCCGGCCAATTTGGGTGCCGGAACTCCTCCGCAACCACCGATGCAGGCGCAATTGCAGCGAGGCCAGTGGATTCCAACACACCTGCTGTCGACCAACGCCGAAGACATTCAAGCCCTGAGGACTTGGATTGACGATTCTCGCGAGTCAATCGACCGTGCACAGCAAGCTTGGGACGCCGCCATCGTTCGTCCGGCGTCAATGGGTTCGCTGATGGTTCTCGATCGTGATGCCTTTGTCAGTTCCATGACCGTGCAGCCGCTTGAATCCCAATTTGCACAGCAAGTGGCCCCGATGCTGCGGCGTGGCGTCGATCCGATCTTGGGTGACAATCGGCATCAACGCTGGTTGATACCCGGTGTCGCGCAGCCACCCGTTTATACCTTTATGGGGATCCTCACGCTGTTTGTGATCTTGGTCGGCCCGATCGCTTACCGCTGGTCAACCCGAAGTCACCGTTCGCATTTGATGTTTGTGATCGCGCCGCTGCTTGCGCTCTTCACGACGTTGGCAATGTTTTCCTACAGCATCGTTGCCGACGGTTTTGGAACTCTAGTCCGCGTGCGGCAATTGACTTGGATCGATGGTGCGAGCGGAGATGCCAGCGAACGCAGTCGTGCGACACTGTTCGCCGGGATCAGTCCGAACGCAGGGAGCAGCTTTGACACCGAAGCCGAGGTCATGCTGTATCCAAATAACGATATCGCGTGGCGAAACATCCCCAGCCGCATTACGGATATTCGCAAGCAGGTGACCATCGACAATGAATCACAACATTTTTCGTCATCGTTTTTGCCCTCGCGAACACAAACGCAATTCGTGACGCATCGGGTCCGAGAACAGATCGGCAAAATCCAAATCGGAGAACTGCGAACATTCAGTTCCAGCAACACCGCGGCCAATCAGAGCACACTGACCGTGACAAGCAGCTTGCCGTTCGACGTCACCGATCTCGTGATCCGAACGGAGGACGGGCGATACTTTGGCGCCGCCCGCTTGCCTGCGGGTGAGACGGTTGAGGCGACTTGGTTGGCAGAAGTTCGTGACTCGTCCAAACGTCTAGGAAAACTCTACACCGATCATCGTCCGATCGGGGCGGTGACGACGCAAAGCGGCAGATCCGCACAAGTCAGACGTGACCCTGAAATCAAAGATCTGCTCGCGCAATTCGGTCGGATGACTTCGCCAGGCTACTCGCAAACACTGGATGGGTTGTTGGAGATTTGGCTGAATCAATTCTTGTTCGTCAAAGGCGATCTGCCCAATGGGACCTTTGTTGGGCTGTCAACGATCACCGATGATGTCATCCCCGTGAGCGATGCTGAAGCGGTCGATAGCGTGCGATATGTGATGGGGACCTTGCCATGAACGATCTCAACCCGACAACAGAGCACGCCAGTGTGACGCAGGAAAACGACGAAGCGAAGAATGCCAGCTTAGCGGTAAACGTCAGCTCCGTGCCGCAGGTTCATACCGAGAGTTCGCCCACAATCGAGCTGCGCCGACTACACCGCTTCTTTGGCAAAACCAAAGCGGTCAACGACATCACGTTCAGCGTCGGTCGTGGGCAAGTGTTTGGGTACATCGGCCCCAATGGCGCCGGCAAAACAACGTCCATGCGAATCCTCGCGACCCTGGATTTGCCAAGCTACGGCGATGCCTTCGTGGACGGGTTCTCTGTTGTCAATGATCCCGAACTGGTTCGCAAACGGTTGGGCTTTATGCCCGATTCCTTTGGTACTTATCGCGACGTGAACTGCCGCGAGTACCTCGACTTCTTCGCGCGGGCGTATGGCTTGGTCGGCCGTGAACGCAACGAGCGATTGAAGTGGGTGATCGGATTCACCGGCACCGAAAAAATGACTGACAAGCCAATCCGCGGGCTTAGTAAAGGCATGAAGCAGCGATTGTGTCTCGGCCGCGCATTGATCCACGACCCTGCCGTGTTGATCCTCGATGAACCCGCCGCGGGGCTCGACCCGCGCGCGCGAATTGAACTTCGCCGGATGATTCGAGAGCTCGCCGACCGTGGCAAAACGATTCTAATCAGCAGTCACATCCTGACCGAGCTTGCCGAGATGTGTGATGCCGTTGGAATCATCGAACAAGGCCAACTGCTCGCGACAGGCCACGTCGATGACATCCAAAAAGAAATGCAAAACGAGGTCGAATTGACACTTCGTGTCCTCAATCGGCAAGACGAAGTCGCCGCTGCGCTGCAGCAAGTTGCATCGACCGTTCGCGTTGACTCGGTGATCTTGGACGGGCAACTCGTTCGCTTCGCGTTCAGTGGCGACATGGCCGATCAGGCCGCGATTGTCACCGGATTGGTCGGCGCCGGTTTCCAAATCGCCGAGGTGTCGGCACGTAAGAAAAGTCTGGAAGACGTCTTCCTTCAAGTGACCGAGGGGTTGGTGCAATGAGTTTGGCTGTGGAACAACCCGGCGCGGTAGCGGAGTCTCATCGGTTTTCCAATTGGCTCGACGCCTTGGACGCGCGCTGCGAACGCTTCGGCGATGCGGTCAATCCGATTCTGGTGAAAGAAACTCGCCAGTCGCTCAAGAGCCGACAATTTGTGGCGACGTTTTCGTTGATCCTGTTCGCTGCCCTGGCATGGACCATTGCCGGCAGCTTGTCGATGATGCCGCAGATCTACACTTCGCCGTCTGCACCTCGCATGATGATTGGCTACTACGCGGTGCTTGCCTTGCCGATGATGCTGGTCGTCCCACTTGCCGCCTATCGGTCCTTGGAAAGCGAGATTGATGACGGAACGCTGGAGCTTCTGTCGATCACAACGCTTTCGCCATGGCAAATCGTGCTGGGCAAACTTGCTAGCGCCACGCTGCAGATGCTGCTGTACTTCGTCACGCTATTTCCCTGCTTGGCATATGCGTACTCGTTGCGCGGCGTCGACCTGCCGACGACGTTGTTGATCATCGGCGCTCTAGCGGTCGCCGGCATGGTTTTGACAGTTATCGGATTGTTCTTTGCCCCCATTGCCAAAGGCCGCGGTGGCCGTGTGATGACAATGCTGGTGTTGATCCTGATTCTGGTCTTGGGCGAATACGGCGTCAGCGCGTTGGTGATCGGAATGGTCTTCTATGGCAACCCGCTTTCCAGCACCGAAATTCTATTCGCAGTGATTTCTACCTGCGCGTTCGCGCTCGTCGCGTCTCACCTGCTGTTGACGGCGACCGCTGCCCAGCTCACCCCGGAAACAGAAAACCGCTCAACCGCGATTCGACTGTCGCTTCTCGCGTTTACCTTCGTCACTGTATTGATTAGCGCGACGGCGCTGATACTGCTCAGGCATCGTGGTGTTCCGGTTTACTTGATCACTCTGTTTGTGATCGCTTCGATTTGGACTATCTGTGGCGCGATGATGGTCAGCGAACGAGACACGATCACGCCGCGGATCCGTCGCGAACTTCCGCAAAGTTTCCTTGCCCGCTTGCTACTGACCTGGCTCACACCCGGGCCGGCAACCGGCATGGTGTTTACGGTCTCGGGGATCTTCGTGCTCACGGTGCTGCAGCAACTTTCCGTTCGTTGGATTGCCACTTCCGGTGCGGCAGCCGGAGTCGCGATCGCGCAGTTGAACAACTACATCTCGACGCCAGGAGTGCTCTACGCTTCATACGTCGTCGGCTACCTTGTCGTCGTCCGTGCCCTGATGTGGGCGGTGCGGCGTCGGAACAACCCCCGCGTCGAAGTCGGCTTGGCCGCTTTTGTTGTCGTCGCCATCTTAGCCGCGCTTGTGCCGTATTCGGTGCAACTGCACTACTACGATTACCAGCAGATCAACTATGACCCCGCTTGGCAGTACTCCAACTGGGCATTCACGCTGTTCACCGCGCTCGATCAAGGCTTGCCGTCGTGGCACGTCCAAAACATCTTGTGTGGTGCGATCTTGTTGTCGTTGATCGCAATCGTTTCGTCATGGAAAGTCACGCGGCCGCGGACGATCGCGACACCGGAAAACGTCCGCAGGGAATTGAGCCAATCGCGAAGTTAATGAGTCAGTGGCGATCGAAGTCTCGTCACGAAAGACGCACGCGTCACCGCGGTGCCGGGTACTTTTCCGCGTTGCGGATCATCTTCGCTTCCAACGCGGTGGTCAGGTCGATGTCCATCGTGTTGGCGATCGATAGTAAGTAGCTCAAGCAATCGACCAGTTCTTCGCCGACGTCATGCTTGCGCTGTGGATCATCTTTCACAACAGACGCTTCTTCCAGCGTCAGCCACTGGAAGTGCTCCATCAGTTCCCCGACTTCGATAGCCAACGACATCGTTAGGTTCTTGGGGTTGTGGAACGAATGCCAGTTTCGCTCGGCAACAAATCGCTCGACGATGTCACGCAAGTGTTGAACACTTGCGGTCGTATCGTTCAGCGGATTGTTGGGCGATGACTTGTCCGAGGACGCACTCGATTTATTCATCAAGCCGCTACCAGCATTTGGCGTTCGCCTTCGATCTTGTCGATCGCATCGCATACGTCGGAGACTTCGATCGCTCGCATCGCCGCGTTGCTCGCATTGCGTCGCTGACGTGAATTGCCAGTTTCGAATGCTTTTTGGATCGCTGTTTGACCGTATGGCCCGCTGTCACCCGGCTGGGTCGCGCCATACAGTCCGATCGTTTGCGTTCCGACAGCAACAGACATGTGCAAGGGGCCGGTGTCGTTGCTGATGAACAGATCAGCCGTTTCGATCATCGCCGCCAAATGTTGCAGGTCTGTTTCAGGGGCTAGGATCGCGGCACCGCGACTGGTGGAAACGATGTCGGTCGCCATCGCACGGTCGAGTGATGTTCCCCAGACTGCTATGGAGCGATAGCCATAGCGTTCGTGGAGGTACCGAGCGGTTTCGCCAAAGCGTTCGGGCAACCAGCGTTTGCTGTGCCACGTCGCGCCCGGATTCAAGATCGCAATTTTTGCTGCGGAAAGGGTCGAGCGATAACGCCGTGCCCAGGCCCGTGCGGGATCTGCGACGGGCAGGTCCCAGCGAATGGCGGGCGAGTTGATTCCGAGTGGGATCAGCAATTCCAGTGACCGGTCGGTGAGGTGGTGGAATACTGGGTTGATTTGGACGTTGGAAAACCAGCCACTGATTTCTCGAGCGTGTTTGCCGGCGTACCCAATGCGGTGCGGTGCTCCCGACAGGTAGCACGCGAGGCTGGACTTGGTCATTCCTTGGCAATCGACCGAGACGTCGACTTGCAACTCGCGAAGCTGTGTCCGCGCGGCTCGCAAGCGTTTTGGCGACGTGAACCAACCGCGTTCGAGCACAATGACATTGTCAACCGCGCTATGACGCTGGACCATCGGCGATGATTTTTCTTCGACGACCCATGAGATCGTCGAGTCTGGAAAACGGTCACGCAGCGCGCACGCGACCGGCAGCGTCAGGATCGTATCGCCGATCGCACTCATCCGACTAATCAGGAAGTGCGGGCGTGGTTGATCCTGCAACGGGATCGAAGCCAGCGCGGGTTCTGGTGCGCTCGCTTGCTCGTCCTTTCGTTTCCGAAATCCGGATTTTGGAGTCCTTTCGCCTGCTGACATGTTCACGATCCTTCGTGTTGCTTTTTAATCAAGAAAAGAGCAACTACGGCAAAGCTACGTAGTTGCCGAGCGGCCGCAAGCTAAAGTTTTTCTGACAAAATTGCCAGATCGACTTTAGAACATCTCGATTGCTAGCAAGCGAAAGCGAATTTACGATCGTTAGACGGCCCTAGAGCCCCACCGTGGGCGGTACAGATCGGTTGATCGCCGATTCGACTTCCCAGACGATCGAGCTGGGATGGTCGGTGTTGATGACAACGGTGTTGTGATCGAGCGATTGTTGGAGATCCGAAGCGGCATCGCTGTCGGTTCCGATGATCAAAATCGGAATGTCGGGTTGTTGGCTGCAGTTGCGGATGATGTCCAGATCACCGGGGCTGACGGCAACTTGGTGAAAGACGATCGCGTTTGCCTTTTCGGCTCGCGAGAGCTCAATGAACGCGTGAAAGCTGTCACCGACGTTTTCGATTTCGAAGCCATGCTGGCACAGCGGTTGGGAGACGCCGAATGCGTCATCGCGATTGACAACAATGATGCGGCGTGGGGCTGCGTCGCTTGTGCTTCGGGAATGATAAGCAGCCGCAGGTTCGGCGACGCCTTGTGGCTGTTCGTCGGTGCGTCGGTCTTTGGCATGCTGTGTATCGGCCCGCAATTGATCGAGTTCTGCGAGGGCCTGTCCGATCAAGATCAGCGCGTCGTGGCGATTGCCGTCTTCGAGTTCGGCTTGAGCCTGTTGCAGTCGCCCGGTTGCCAGTTCGACTTGTTCCTCGATTTCTGGGGTCGAGGCCAGTCGTTGATTCGGAGTCAGTGTCGTGGGCGAGGGCTGATGAGAATCGACCGGGATGAATCCGGTGAATGCCTTCGCGGCTTCAATCGGTTTGAAGTCGGGGACCAGTTCGTCGCGAACAACGCGAATTCCTTTGGGAGCGTTGATCCCGATCCTCGTTTTCCCCTTCCGAGCTTGGACGATACAGACACTGATACCGACCTCAGGGAACACCACACGCTGATCTTCCAATCGCGTAAGCACAAGCATTGCGCATCTCCGTCGCAAATCTCGAGGACTAAGAGCTCTCCCTTGACTCTCGTCACTCAAAACAGCAGAAGCCTTTGTGCTTCGTGTCTTCAAAACATACCCGAAACGGGCGGTTCCGAAAACACCAGTTTGGATCGCCCTCTCCCGCTTACTTCGCCAGGCATTCGTTCGCCTACACAGTGCGCCAAGGCGACAAAGTGGCAGAGTAAATTCGAAATGAACAGGCAGTTAGTCGTTCACGCCTGAGATGGAAACGCTCTGCGTTTCGCGGCGTCCTCTGCGGTAATCATCATCAACGCTCGCTTCTAGCCGTCTCCATGGCATCCGCGTTTTAGCGCCCTTTGCATGTGAAACATAAAGCTTACGAATCGAGGCAACTTCGTCAGTTCGCCCTGCCAATTGGTGTTGCCGCTGGTCTTTGCCGATTGCGCGGAATGGAATGTTTGTGCGAGATTTTGCGGTGGGGTTGGGGACACAGTGTCACCCCGCGAAATTCGCTTCTGGTGGGGGCTCGGTCCGATAGAGAAGTGAGACAAGGAGAATCGAGAACACCTGGAAAACGCCAGCGTCCGGTTTCCACACAATTGCAACACACTTTCTATGGAGACCTAGGATGGGTCTAAGATATTTCTTGCTAGGCGCTGTCATCGCTTTCGCGATCGGCAATCACTCTGCCAGCTACGGACAAGAGATCGAACTCGGCTCTTACGACAGCCTGCTGGATCGCGTTGAAAAGCTAGAGCAAAACGCAGCAGTTCCTGTTCATCGAACTGCACCTCGATCGTGTTACTGTGATACTGCTCAAAAAGGCTTTTACGGAATGGGCGAGCTTGTGCTTGTCACGCCTTTTCAGAGCAATGCGACCGGGATCATCGCACAAAATGATCCCGTCATCGAGCATTTGAATTTTGATTGGAACATGCAAGATTCCTATCGCGTCGAATTCGGCTATCTCGGTGGAACCGAAGGGTTTGGCTGGCGTGCCCGATACTGGCAGTTTGACAACAGCACGTCGTTTGACGTCGACGGGAGCGTTGGGCTGGTTCAAGACGAGGGAACGATCATCTGGTCCTCCACTAACGACGGTGACACCATCATCGGACTCGTCGATGTGGACACTGCAACAATGACTCACAGCATCGAAGCCGATGTCTTTGACTTCGAATTGCAACGCCAACTTGCCAAACCGCTGAAGATCAGTGGCGGTGTTCGCTACGCCAAGATTGCACAAGGATATTTGGCTGACACGGATTCAGGCGTCGCAATGGCTGACATCGAGTTTGAAGGCGTCGGGCCAACTCTCGCAAGCGAGTTGGTGATGCCCGTTCGCAACTCGGGCTTTTCGATCTTTTGCAACGGGCGTGGGTCGCTGCTGTTCGGCAACCAGAACTTTCGTGCCATCGATGATGGCGGTGCAGAAACGTTGCTGATCGAAAGTGACAGTCACCTCGCGAGCTCCGTCGAACTGCAGCTTGGGGGCGAATTCCGATGCGCTCGAGGGCTCTATTTCCGAACGGGTTTGGAATCTCAGTACTGGGCGAATGTGGGCAGTCCCAATCCGTCCGCGATTTACGCTGACGACTCTGACGAAGCAAACGTGGATGATCCACAGAATGAAGACTTGGGCTTCATCGGTTTGATGCTTGAAGCCGGGTTTGTTTACTAGCCCAGTCGGCATTCGGCTACAGAAGCCAGCAACTTGATGTCGCCTATCGCTCCGCGAAAGTAGCGTTTTCTACCGCTGCTTTTTGCGGAGCACATGGCGACACTGCGAGAGGCCAAGCGGCCTGTTCGGCCGAACAATTGTCTTGACGTGTTTCGGCGATCTTGATAGTTGGAGCGTGGCAGGAACTTCATTGCCCCAGCTCGCCTCCCTATCGATATTCCTCTGTAATGCCCCGAAAACGTGCCTCACAAAAGCATGCTCGTGACTATTTGGCCGAGTTCAAGGCACTGCTAAGCTCGCCCGTCGATGGAGCGTCTCTCGCGGCATTCCGAATCTGCTTTGGCTTCGTGATGGCTTGGCACATCGGCAAGTTTCTGATCAGTACCGGTGGCATCCGCCCGCTGGATCATTACTACGTCAATCCGCCGTGGCATTTCACCTACCTCGGATTCGAGTGGGTCCGACCCTGGGCCGAGCCTTGGTTGTCGATCCATTTCGGCGTCGCCGTGATCGCCGCTTTGCTGGTCGCGGCAGGACTCTTCTATCGAGCCGCTGCGACCGTTTTGTTTCTCGGCTACGGCTACATCTTTCTGTTGGACGCGACCAACTACAACAACCACTATTACTTGATGTGCTTGTTGGCGTTCCTGCTGATCTGCATGCCGGCCACGGCGCGATTCTCCGTCGATAACTTGATCCGATCGCGGATGGCAGCGAAACGCGGCCCGGCCAGTGAAGCGACGACGGGCATGATCCCGTTTTGGCCAGTGTTCTTGCTGCGATTCCAACTGTTCGTGGTTTACTTCTTTGGTGGAGTCGCCAAGCTCAATGCCGATTGGCTAACTGGCGAACCGTTGTATGCGATTGGAGATCAACTTCGATTGACGGCAGATGGACTTGTCGGCTTACCAAACAGCATTCAGACCATCCATTTTTGTCTGCTGTTGGCCTGGGGTGGTCTGTTCTTTGATTTAGCGATCGGGTTCTTGCTGCTCTGGAAACGCACGCGTTGGCTGGCAATCACGCTGACGTTTGTGTTCCATTTGCACAACCATTTCATGTTCCCGATCGGTGTGTTTCCGATGATGGCGTTCACGGCAACGCTGATCTTCTTTGCACCCGATTGGCCACTGCGATTGACCAAACGACTTGGGGCGATCGTCTCACGGGCGAAGAAGCCTTTGGAATCTGCAGCGCCGACTGCCCATGCATTCCCAATGCCCCGCTATGCCTTCACGCTCATTTGTCTGTTTTTGACATGGCAGAGCGTTTGGCCACTTCGCCATCACTTCATCTCCGGTGACGCCAACTGGACCGAGGAAGCACAGGATTTCAGTTGGCGCATGATGCTACGTTCCAAAGCGGCGGGTTACTTGACCTATCGTGTTTCGGACCCTGCGGTTCATGTCATCGACGGTCGGGGGCGATCCCAGGTGGACTGGCAGGCCTGCTCTGACGACGTCCCCAAGGCAGTTTATACATCGATCGATAGCAACCTTTTTCGCTGGGATCATCATCCGGGACTTGCCGTCACGTATGAGCCCTCGCTGGGCACACGTGTGATTTACAATTCACCGGACGCGGGCCAAGCGAGCGAGCAATCGTTGAGTTCTGCACGAGAGCAGCTTTCGAAACTTTGGCAGTCGGCGTTTGGGCAGGAGCCGAAAATCGAGCAGACGATTTCGCTCGCCGAAGCGTTCCAATTGACTCGCAATCGCGTGCGTGAAGCGGACATTGCAACGCGTTTTGGTCAGTCTTCCGTGGAAGCGATGCTAGGACTGGTCTCCGAGCTTGAGCAGATGCTTGCCCAGCGAGATCAATCTGGGAAGCAGTCGGAAGTCACGCAAGTCGCCCTGGCAAACCGGTTGCATCAGCTCTATCAATCTCCATTGTTCCCTGATCTGCAGCCAATCTTTGGGCGATTGCATCCGTTTGTGCTGCAAGGTGCCGGCTTCACCGGCGAACGTTTTTTGGTGCTGAGCGACCCAACGTCGAAGGCCCCGTTGGATCGGTCGTCCCTGTTGAAGCTATCCGGTGGCGAACCGTATGTCGTTTGGGTGGACTTCTCGCGATTGAGGCCGGTTGATTGGCGCGGCTTGCCGCAGTCGTTTGTGACGTTCGAGGACCGGAAGTTGCACGTGATGTGGAATCATTTTCACGAGCTGAATCCTCATCAGTTGGAGCAATTCACGGTTCGGCCAAGGCTGATTCAGCAATACGCTCGGCACATCGCCGACCGATGGCAGGAGACCACGGGGCGGCGACCCGAGGTTCGAGCCAGCAGCTACATCATGTTGAACTATCACTTCCCGCGTCCCCTGGTCGATCCACAAATCGATCTGGCCGCAGTGAGCTACATGCCATTCAAGCACAACGATTGGATCCTGCCCCGATCGACTGAACGGATCAACGTCAGCAGCATCCAATCACCAACCAGCACCCGCCGGTAAGGCGTGCGAAGCCGTGACTGGGGTGCTTGGTTTCGATTTAGGGAATTCGCACCGCCGGCCCCTCCGGGGCGAGTCTGTGGTTCGCATCGCAATCTCGAGGCTTCCACCCCGAGCTACCGACGCGGACTCCTCCGGAGTCAAGTCTGCCGCCGCTGAGTGATCGTGCGGTGCCTTTGCGTTTCCGGCGACCGAAGTGGAATCACGCACCGTGTTCGGCCGTCGTTCCGTTGAGACGAGCATTGAGTCATGCCCCGGAGGGGCCGGCTTGGATAGCTCGGGGCGGGAGCCCCGAGTTATATAAAACTCACAAAGCAATCGCCCCGGAGGGGCCGGCGTCGCTACCGCCGCCTCGTTGACTTTCGATGCAAGCCATCAAGGGCAATGGCATCACGACGTGATCCATTGATATCGCACCCAAGTCTTAAACGTTGCCAACACACGAGCCCCCAAGTGAACAACCAGGCTTTCAGAATGAGTCTGTGCTGACTCTGGTCTAGTTTGATGCAAAGCGACCTCGTCAAACGCGACCAGGACCTCGAAGCGACTGGTCGGACTCGACGATTCGAAGGTGGGATTCAATTCGCTATTTGGGATGATGGATGGCACCAACAGTGTTCCACCCGCCGGTAAGGCGTACGAAGCCATGGCTAGGGTGCTTGGTTTGGTTTTAGGGAATTCGCACCGCCGGCCCCTCCGGGGCGAGTCTGTGGTTCGCATCGCAATCTCGGGGCTTCCACCCCGAGCTACCGACGCGGACTCCTCGGGACGCCGATGAAATAGCTGAGCTTTCTTTGCTTGCAACTCGTTTGGGTTTTGAGGCGAATTTTGGGATACTCGACGGTTCGTTTCGTAACTCAGATTCAAGGATGGTTGCTCCATGGCCGATGCT
>NZ_NPDI01000018.1:0-14482 GCF_002251265.1 Rhodopirellula sp. MGV
CCTCTTCCCGAAGGATCTTTAACAAGATCCTTCGAGAAGAGGAAGACAAACAGACCGGATCTTTAACAAGATCCACTACGGGGCAGGCTCATCCGCAGCGTTGGTGTTAACCGCTGACTCGCAGCAAGACTGACAAGCCGAATACATCGCGGATCACGGGTAGTGGATCTTGTTAAAGATCCGGTCTGTTTGTCTTCCTCTTCTCGAAGGATCTTGTTAAAGATCCGGGCTGTTTGTCTTCCTCTTCCCGAAGGATCTTTAACAAGATCCACTACGGGGCAGGCTCATTCGTATCGCTGGTCTTAACCGCTGACACGCAGCAAGACTGACAAGCCGAATACATCACGGAACAGCCCGGCTTGCTGCTTCATCGCGATTTGCTCCATCGAGACGTCACTGACGCCTGGGATCTCGATGATCAGACGTGTGCCTTCCAGCTTGCATTCGATCTCGCGGATGCGGCTGGTGCGTGTGTCATCAAGTGCAGCCGCCAAACGCAAGATCGCTGCCAATTTGCTAACGACAACGCGATGTTCGCGGCCCATCGACATGTATTCTGCATGCGTCGGCTGCGGCGTTGCCCGGCGATAGTATCGGGCGACCAAGGCGACCTCCATCAACTCCGCTTGCGATAATCCGAACAGTTCGCTGTGCCGGATGATGTAAAGCGAGTGTTTGTGGTGGCCGCGAATGTTGATCTGCATGCCGATTTCGTGCAGCAAGGCTGCCACATACAGGATCACCTCATGGCGGTTGTCCAAGCGGTGCTGTGGACGCAATTGGTCGTACAGCTTCCGTGACAACTCGGCGACGCTGCGGGCGTGCATTTCGTCAAAGTGGAATCGTCGGCCGAGTGAAAGTGCGGAGCGAATGATTTGGTTGCGAAACTCAGCCGTCCAGCGCCCCGCGGCGGCCATGTCTTTCAACAACCCGTCGCGCATGTTAGTGTCGCTGACGTAGACACTTTCCAGTGAAAAGTGTTTGGCGACAGCCGAGTACGCAAGCAGAGCTGGGCCCAAGGTTTGGGCTTCGATAAAGGTCGCGTCGTAGCGTTTGACGATCTCTTCTTCGTCCATCGTCAACACTTCGTCGGTCAAACTGCAAAGTCGCTCGACCGAGACGTTTGCCAAGTCGCCGCCCTGCCATTCAGATTCCAGCAGACGCGTGGCCAATCGTATGTCACCGCCCACGGCGACAAGGTTCAACTGCGACTCCGATTTCACCAGCTCGTTCAACTGGGTCAGCATGCGGTTGATATGATTTTCAAGCAGTGCACGACGTCGCTTGGCACCGGCGCGGGCCAAATCAACCGACTGCAGCATGCGGATCGATCCCAAACGATACGAATGGCTGGCGAGTACGTTGCCGCTGCGTACGACCAGGACTTCGGTACTGCCTCCGCCCACTTCAAGCACCATTGCTTTGCCGTTGGAGAGGACTTCATCGGCCAACAACTGTGGCGTGATGCCCATGTACGTGATGCGGTTGACTTCGGCTTCGTCAATCGGTTCGACGTGCAGACCGGTGACCATGTAGACGCGGTCGGCAAAAGCGAGCCGGTTGGCGGCTTCACGGACGGCGCTAGTCGCGACCACACGGACGGATGAAGGTTGGTCGATCCCGTATTCCAGCAGGATACGTTGATACTGTTTCAGTACCTGAACGACGCGTTCGATACTCCGTCTTGATAGACGGCGCGTTTCGAAAGTTTCTTTACCAAGCGGTACGGGCTGAATCAGCTGGTCCAGCTTGCGGACTTCACCGCTGGGATGAATCTCGGCGATGGCCATCCGAATCGCGGAGGCACCGATATCAATCACGGCAACGGGACGCGGTGCGGCCTGTGTCTCGGTGCTGATGCGATTGGGTTGATCGCGGTTGGTTGGGCCACCAACGTTTCGTTTAGGTTTCGACGTTTCAGACATTGAACTCGTCATCTTCGTCGTCTTCGTCTCGATCGGGGTGCATCGGGTCGTCACGATCAAAAAACAGATCTGCCAAACCGAGCGGGACCGCATCGCCGCCAAGCGTTCGGCTTTTCCGTTGCGAGAGTTTCTCCAAATCCAATGCCTCGTTGCCCAGGCACTTTTCCAATGCTTCTTGCCACGCTTGGTCGCGACTGACCGGGTGACCCGGGTCTTGCGAGATACGTTTGAGGGCGTAGCGAAGCAAGTTGATGCCGTCGCGAGGAGAAAACTCGAGCTTCAGCTGATGCGAACGCTGCAAAAACTCGACCGTCATCGCCAGCATTTCTGCTTCGGCGAACGGCAAGTGGTATTGCAAGATCGCCATTTCGTCTTGTTTGTTCGGGAATCCGACCGGCAGCGTTGGTTGCAACCGGCTCATGATGTAGTCAGGTATTTCGAACGTCGATTCGTCCTGGTTCATCGTCACAGCGGCGCGGAATTCGGGGTGCGCATTCAGCGTGATACCGGCGACAATCGATTCGACATAGCGGCGATGGTCAAACAGCGGCGCGAGTGAAGCCCATGACTTTTCATTCATGCGGTTGCCTTCGTCCAGCACACAAACTCCTCCGCAGATCATCGCCGTGACGAGCGGCGACGCGTGATAGGCGATTTCACCTTTCTGGCTCAGGACTGGCGTAACCAGCAAATCTTCCGGACGCGTGTCAGCGGTGCACTGGTAGATGTAAAGCGGGCGCCCTTGCGCCTTTGCCGCGGCGATCGCCAACTGGGTTTTACCAACACCGGGGGCACCGACCAAGCGAGGCGTTAGTGGCAAGTCCGCTTCGTCGATCGAGATCCAACAAGCTAACAATTGCTCGAGTATTTCTCCCTGTCCGATCCACTTGCCATCATCACGAAACGGCTTGGCCAGTTTCAATCGGACGCCATCGATTTCGACATGGGTCGGCATCGATTCGGCGTTGGTGGCGGTGTCGTCAGGTTTATCGCTGTTTTGTGACATCAGGATTTATGTTTTGCCGTGCCGATCGCCGGTCCAGCCCAGATGTGGCGAAAGGAACAGGCGGTCATTGTAGGCGAGAGTCGCTTGTGGGAGTGAAATGGGCGGCGCGAGCTGGCATCAATCTTCGTCGACGCTCGCATAGGCCGCCGGCGGCTTCGCCGTTCCGCCGCTGTCCACCACTTCATCCTCTTTTTGTACTGCTACGATCAATGCGTCAATGTACCGGTGGATCGAGTGATCGGAAAAGTGATCGATCTTCCAACGTTTCAGCGAACGCAGGAACCCTCGCCACTTGTCGCGTCGTTTGGATACCAAGCCCAGCTTTCGAATGCGTCCGTTGTGATCAAAGTAGACCTCTGCACCCGAATGTCGGTACCGCAATAGCGCTGGCGGAACACGCGTCACGATATCGTTGTTGTTGACGAAGCGGTAATGGTCCAGTTGGACATAATTAATGTACCGTCTATCGCCGACTCGCGGGCTGCCGTAGGTGAACAGCTCCGTCGGATTACTCTGAATGTGGGACAGGAAACACCGCCCGCCACTGATCGTTGCCATTGCCCCACCGAGGGAGTGTCCGCAGAAGTACAGCGGCAAGTCGTTATCAAGGAGCGCGGTTTCGACCATCGGCCAAAGGTCGTCGACTTCGCGTTTGAATCCGCGATGAACGCGACCGACCGTTTCGGCCAACACACTGGCCACATTCGCATCCGCTCGAATATCGTTCCATTCGTTCGGTTCGGTGCCGCGACAGGCGATCACGCAATCGTGTTCGTTGCGAAACCGATACGCCTGGGATCCGTCTCGATCATAGTATGTGACTTCATCGAAACCGATGATCCTTGCCGCAATCCGAGCTTCGTCCAGATCGTTGTAGGCGATCATAGATAACTCGGCGAACAACAAACCACGGCGTAAAAAGCTGAGACCCGAGATTGGTCCAGACAGCTTGGAATGGATCACCAAAGGCACTTCGCCGGCCTGGTGGACCACTCGATCCTTGACGCGGATTTCGCCTACCGCTTTCTCGGTCACGTTTCGCTCTCCCCTCTCCTGACGTCTGTTTTCGCTACCCAGTCGTCCCGATCCCTTCGTGGGGCAGGTTGGGAATCGGAAATTGATTGTCAGACCGCACCAACCTAAAGCGAGGGGACGGTGCTTGAACACCCCACAGAGCACAATGTGGTGGAGTGCACCGTTAATCGAGTGAGAGCGTGCTTGATGGGGCAAGCAAGATTGGCTGCTTACGCGTCGACCGTAGGAACCGCGATTTCACTGACGATCTCTTGCAGAACGCTTTCGGTGGTCAATTTCCGAAGCCGACTTTCCGGTTGCAGAATCAACCGGTGATTCATGACCGGACCCAAAACTCGTTTGATGTCATCGGGGCTGACATACGATTTGCCGCGAATCGCAGCCATCGCTTGCCCACAGCGAAACAGTGCAATCGATGCTCGTGGGCTTCCACCAAGTGCGAAGTCAGAATGATGACGTGTTTGGGCGACGATTTGCAAAAAGTACTGTCGGACTCGTGGATCCACGTGGACTTTGCGGATTTCACGCTGCGCTGCGACCAGCTCGGCGGCCGAAGCGACGGGTTGCAATTGATCAACCGGATGCGTGTGCTGAAGCAGGTCCAGCATCCGCATTTCTTCTTCCAATGACGGATAACCGAGGCTGAATCGCATCAAAAATCGGTCGAGCTGCGCCTCGGGCAACGGGAAGGTTCCTTCGTGATCGACAGGGTTCTGTGTCGCGATCACCAGGAACGGTTTTTCCAACTGGTGGGTGGTACCGTCGACGGTGACGCTGGATTCTGCCATCGCTTCCAGTAGCGATGCTTGCGTTCGCGGCGTTGCACGGTTGATTTCGTCAGCCAGCAAAATCTGTGTGAAGACAGGTCCGGCGCGGAACTCGAACTCGCCGTTCTTTTGATTGAAAATGGACGTGCCGGTCACGTCGGTGGGCAATAAGTCCGGCGTGCATTGCACCCGCTTAAACGAACAGCCGACGCTTTTCGCAAGCGCGCGAGCGAGCATTGTCTTGGCAACACCCGGGACGTCTTCGAGCAACACATGTCCGCCGCTCAGCCAAGCGACCAGTGACAAAACGAGCTGTTTTCGTTTGCCGACGATTGCATGTTCGATGTTGCCGATCAACCGTTTCGCGAGATCCGCGACGGCCGCCACGTTGGCGGGACCCGGCCCGGAACCGCCCGAATTCGAGGAGGCGGGTTCGCGAGGCTCAACTGGAGGGGCTTCGGACATGCAACGAATTTCAATCAGGTCGACAAGCTGGGAAGGAACACAATCCGCCGGACTAGTTTAATCGATTTTTCGCGGCATCGATTTTGCCTGAAAATCTCTCAGAATTGAGCCAAGAACGAAAGAAAATTCGGCCGGTCTACAATACAGCAAGCGAACAACGTTGCACGTCGTTCGCCACGCATCGGACGAGCTGACGAGCCAGCATGAAAATCACCGCGATCCCACAACTCTATCGAAACCTACGCCGCTGGCGCGAGATCCTGGCGATCTTGCAGCGCTACGGGTTGGCCGATTGGTTGAGTCAGCACCAGCGGCTGCCATTTAGCAAGTGGTACACCGACCATCGCGGCACGCCGCTTTCGCAATTCACCCGTGAAGAACGCGTGCGGATGGCGTTCACGGATCTTGGACCGACATTCATCAAGCTCGGACAGATTCTGGCGGCGCGTCCCGACTTGGTGGGCCTGTCGATCAGCGAAGAGCTCAAGAAACTCCGCGTGGACGTTCGCCCGGACAGCATCGAGACCGTTCGCAACACTCTCGCGCTGGAACTTGGGGACGACTACGAAGCACACTTCCAGTCGATCGCACCGACGCCGCTCGCCAGCGCATCGATCGGACAAGTCCATCGCGCCGTGCTCGCGGACGGCCGGTCGGTTGTCATCAAAGTTCAACGGGCAGGGCTGGAACGAACCGTCAAACAAGACATCGAACTCCTTGGCGGCTTGGCAGACTTAGCCGAGCGTGTCGAAACACTTGCCGCCTGGCGTCCAGCCGATGTCGTTCGGCAACTGGCACCGATGATCCTTCGCGAACTGGATTTCAGTCGCGAACGTCAAACGCTGGAACACTTCTGTCAGTGGGTGCAACAGCACAACGCATCGGTGGTGATTCCCCGACCAGTCCCAGAGCTTTGCACCCGGCGTGTGCTTGTGATGGACGAACTAGTCGGACAATCGCTGGCGGACCTACTCCATGATTCCGGCATTTCGCAGTCCAGTGATTCATCGGAACACGTTGCCACCAATGGGAAAGCGAAACTTGAAGCGACGAATGGATCGGCACAACATCCCGAACGACTTCGTTTGACGCCGGAACGCTGCGAAGCGTTTGGCCAAACGATCGCTGATGTTTACTTGGCGATGATATTCGAAGAAGGCTTGTTCCACGCTGACCCACACCCTGGCAACCTGTTTTGCCTACAAGATGGACGGCTCGGCATCCTCGACTTTGGGATGACCGGGCGTTTAGACGATACACTTCGCGAAAACATCGAAGACATGTTGTTGGCGATTTCCGGTGGCGATCAAAACCGTTTGATCCGCTTGATTCGCCGCGTCGGCGAAACTCCACCAACGCTCGACGAATCGGCGCTTGCGATCGACGTGGCTGATTTCATTGGCACTTACGGCAGCCAATCGATCGAGCAATTTGACTTGACCGGTGCGCTCAATGCGCTGACGGATATCTTGCACCGGCACTCGATCAAGTTGCCCAATCAGTCAGCGTTGCTGTTGAAGATGTTGATCTCGCTCGAAGGAACACTCAGCGAACTTGGCGTGCGATTCGACTCAATGAAAGTCGTGCAGTCGCTGGCTCAGAAAACGATGATGCGCCGATTGAGTCCACGGCGCCGGATGCGTCAGGCACGACGCATCTATTTGGAAGCCGAGAACTTTTTGGAATCGGCACCCGACGAAGTGATCTCGATGATGCAGATGGTCCGCCGCGGTGAAGCGAGGCTGACGTTGGAACATCAACGGATGGGACCTTCGGTCAATCGCCTGGTGTTGGGATTGATGGCAAGCAGCGTGTTCGTTGGATCGTCGTTGATGATGTCACAACGTGTGCCACCAATGTTGCAAATCAATCTCTATTTTATGCAACTCGAACCGATCAGCTTGTTCGGTTTGCTCGGCATCATCGGAAGTATTGCCGTGATGCTCTGGCTGTTACTCGCGATTGCCCAAAGCGGTCACCTCACTCGCGACAACGAAGACTGATTGCGATCCACTCTCGCCTTTCGCTCCGCGAACGCAGCGTTTTTCACCGCTGCTGTTGCGGAGCAGAAGCCGACACTGGAATTGGGCAACATTGAAAATCAACAGGTCGCTAGGCCGCCTTTGAAGAGGCATCTACCGATTGGCTTGTCGCATTCGATTGGTACCAAATCGTCGCCGGTGATAGCTCACCCAAGTCTGTCTTTTCGAACAACATGACCTGCGGCTTTGTGAAAAGACTCCGCTTTGATCCGCTGATCGCACGTAAGAGTTGTTCGATCCGATACGCCGTGCACGTTGCGCTGGGCAGGCGTTTTAGAAGCATGTCTGCAGTCTTTGTAAACAAGCGGTTTCTCGTACTGCCCTGCTCTTCGGAATACATCGCCAGTGCATCATTAGCGTACGTTGCCGGTACCACAGCGGACAGCTCGAAGCCGGCCATTTCAATGCAGTTGATGAAGTGCGATGCCGGGAAGCCGAACTCGTAGATCCCATAGCCTTGGCTGTATGGATGTCCCTGCAAAAACTGGTAGAGTTCGATTGCCGTTTCAACATAGGGTTCACGAATGACGACCCATTTCCCTCCGTCTTTTAGTTTTTGGCGAATGCAGGCTGCAACGAACGTGATGTTTGGGAAATGATGGATACAGTTTCGAGTGACAACGGTCTCGTACGATCGACTGGATTCATAAAAGCGATCGAGTGAGTTTTCGATCGTGATCGATTTCGAATCCGCGCGGGTTTGCAAGTACCCCGTCCCCGTAATGAAGTTTGGGTTGGGCTCAAGTAAGGAGACGTCTTGAAAGCCGCTGCGGGTCAACGCCCACGATAGAAACCCACTGCCACCACCGATCTCCACCAATGGAGCTGAAGGATTGATGTCAAACGTATTGATTAGCTTCAGCGTGTTCTTAAAATCGGAACTCTCGAAGTAGCGTGCAAACGCGGCTTCGCGATCTGCTTCCCAGTAAACCGACTTCAAAATTCTGTCAGAGAGCTCATCGGTTTTTGCCCGTTCATTTTCGCCGACGATCATCTGCTCGGAGATCTGCGGATCTTCGCGAAGACTGTACAGAACCAAGTCATCGAGCTTTCGAGGGACTGCCATGTCCATTGACTTTCAACCCAATCAAGTGTTTGAAACGTCGGGTGCTGACCGCTAAAAGGGGTATAGCGATTCAATGGCAGCGATAACAAGTGAACGTTGGTTACTCGCGTTCTCTGGCCAGAAATCGAGCGAGCTCGTCGGTATCGATCGCTTGGTTGTCATCGCGATCGGCTTGTGGCAAAACGTCTTTTCCCAAGAAGCCTCCTCCGGACTTGCCTTTTAACTCATCGGCACGGATCACTTTATCGTGGTTGACGTCATGCCGCATCATTAAGCGATTGGCTTCTGCGGAATCTTGGTCGGTGTAGCCTTTTTCGTCACGCCGTTTGCCGAGTTCTTTTTCAATCTCCAACAACGACACGTCGCCATCCTTGTTGGTATCAAACGCAGTCAAGTTGGCGGTGACCGATTCTGGCAAGCCAACAAACCGTGCGAGTTCGGCCTTGCTGACCACGCCGTCGAAATCTTGATCGAACGGTAGCACAAGGTTTCGGGCGGTTAGCAAGTCCTTTGCTGTTAGGCCCAGCTTTTGCCGATGTTTGGCCAGCATCGTTGCAATTTCCATGACCGACAGCAGGCCATCGCCATCTTCGTCGCCGGCTTCTGGATTGGACGGGATCGGTGTCTGCTCCCATTCACTCGGGCCGATTTTCCCATCACCGTCGCGGTCAAATCGTTTTGAAATCTTAACGGCCCAGCCTTGGTCGACGCCGATGATTCCGATCTCCTCTCTGACAACGCGTCGAAACGCAAACGCGTGCGTCAGTTCCTCGACGGTCAGGATTCCGTCTTGGTTAGAGTCGATTTGGTCTGGCTCAGGAGGCCAAGCAGATGTGATTTCGTCAGGATCGATCTGTCCGTTACGATTCGCGTCGTGTTTTTGGATTGCTCGCTTGGCGACAGTCCGATCGATTTGCTGGATATCCAACTGATCGCGTACGGAAGCGAAGTGCAGCGCGATCTCCGGCTGAGAAAGCTTTTGATCGTGATTCAAGTCAGCGTCGCCAACGGATGCAGCCCATTTCAATTTCTTGCATTCGGCTTCGTCTAAGCTGGCATCATCATCAAGATCGAAGATCGCCAGGGTCTTATTCGCGTCATCAAGGTCCGCCTGAATCAGTACCAGCGACAGCGGATCTGCTCCCTGTTTTTCCTGTGCGTTTATCACACCGTCTTTTAGCGTGGCAAAGACAGCAACACCAGTTACCCAAGCCAAGCATAGAGAACCAAATCGAAAAGCAGTCATCGGCGATCCTCAAGATAAGCAGCAGCAGATCAGCACCCGCAACCATCTTACCGAAGTTCCACAGCGGAGTGTTCTGCAGAGGGGGCTGGCAATGTTGCACCTTCTGATCGTTTGATCGTACATCCTCACAACGTGGCGGTCTCAACCGCCGCGAAAAGATGGATCGATCAATCGCGGCCGGTGCAGCATCGACCGAGAGCGACTCATGTCGACGCCTTATTTATTCAAGTCGGCAAAAGCACGAACGATCGATTGTCACGTCAGCTCGCTCAGCTGCTGAGAGAAATTGCATTCGTATCGTGGCCGCTTCATCGAGTTTTCCCAACTCCATCAGGCACTCGGCGAGTCCGTTTAACGACCATGGATTCTTTGGGTGCCTCTTGAGATCCGCTCGAAAGACTGGCTCGGCCTGCTCAAAGTGGCGTTGCTCAATTAACAACGCGCCCAACGCGTGCCGTGCCGGTTGCATCCAGCCCCACGGTTCATCGTAATTCATCGCGTCGTCGAGCTTGACTGCGTTGCGCAGATGTTGGAACGCCATTTCGAAATTGCCTTTCCGATAGGCGATTTCTCCTGCCACCATGGCTTCTGCAACCCCCAAAATATCGCGAGATTTGTTGTTGAAGAGGATACTGGTCTCGGGGACTTGCTCTCTGGTATCGATCAACAGAGCGTGCTCGGCTTCCGCATCGTCAATTCGGTCGGTCGCAGCGTAGGCCAATGCTCGTGCGTAGTGCCGCACGGACCGACTCATTGGCAAGTATTCGGCCGGCGCCGGTTCAGCGAGTATGTCTTCCCAGCGACCGAATCGAATCAGGACATGGAATTTCATTGGCATAAACGCATCCAAGAAATCAGTCTGTGTACGGAGCAATTGCTCCGGAACCTGCGCAACAAGGTCTTCTGCCGCTTTCATCGCGATTTCGCTTTGACCCTGAAACATGGCGCCGTAAACGACAAAATGAAAGTTGTGAATTCGATAAAAGGTATAGAAGTTCAAACTGCCCTGGCGTTCCAAAACCGACTTGTCAATCTCGATGGCTCGCAGGTTGGTTTGGACAACGCTTTCATAGTTCCCGAGCAATACATCGATATGCGATGGCATGTGGACTAAATGGCCGGCGCCAGGCATCATGTTTCGCAGTCGGTTTGCCGCAGCGAGTGCCTTTTGCGGCGTAGGCGAGGCCTCCATCGTATGAATGTACAGGTGATTGAGCGCGGCAAAGTTTGGTGTGGTTGCCAAGGCTTTTTCGAGAACATTGACGATCTCTGGCGTTTCAGGGGCTGGCGTTCCGTCAGCATCCCACTGTTTCCACGGTCGAAGAATCATCAGCGATTCGGCGAACAACGAAGCCACCAACGGATCGTCCGTGTATTTGGTGTAGACATTTCGCATTGCGTTCGCATAGGCCCGATTCAGTGGCGCGCGATCTTCTGGCACAGGCACCGCGTATCGGCTCGCGATTGCATTGATCAATGCTTTCTCGAGCGGAGTGGAATTTGCCGAATGTAGTTGGGCGAGGCGAACTGCGAGATTCGCTTCGGCGACTTGGTAGGATTCGATTTCCGTGTTGTTGATGTTCGGGCCCCACGCGTATGCCAGTCCCCAGTATGCCATCGCCATCGCAGGATCGTATTGGATCGCGCGCTCGAAGCAGCGAACGCCTTCTTCATGATTGAAGGCGATGCAGAGGGCCAGCCCACGATCGAACCACTTCTGGGCATCGCCCGAGTCCGTCGAAGCCTTGTAGTGAAATCCGCCGAGGTCGTAGTAGTCGTCCTTGGCCGCGTCCGTTGGCACAAGCTGCGCGACGGTGACGCTTGGGTGTACAAAGCACATCATCACAGACATAAGTAGTGCGGCTTTCATTCTTAACGCTCCTGAAATTAACCAATAGCCAGTCGATCCGAACCGATCGGATCCGCTTCTAGCAGCGTAGACGCGATAAACCCACGGCATATCCGCTAGGAAACCATTCGAGCACAATCGAATGGCAGCATCCACATCACCAAGCTCGCAATCGGTTTACATCCAGTTGTTCCGAATGAGTCTGGCTCAAACAACCCACCTCAAATAAAAACGACTGAAACCTTCGTGTCTGAAGTGGGAAAATCAATGCCGGGTTGAAGGAACGCGCGAACCGCAACGGCTGAACTCTAGCTCGATAGATCTTTTCGCTGGCCGCCTATCCTCTTGACTTCTGCCCGAAAGCGATTGCGTGGTTATCCGCCGTTATGGGCAGCATTGGCAGCTGCGTTCAAACGATCGAACAACGATACCAGCACCTCCCGACGTTTGGTTTTGTATTCCGGCTTTGGATCCAGATTGTCAATGTAGCCATCCCAAACGCGCAGGTACGTGTCGCGCCAATGGACTGCTTTGTCGGGCTTCGGGAGCAACCCATGTGTGTCGCGGTGCAAACACAGAAGCATTTCGATGTGGGCGGGCATGGCATCGCCCCAGTATTCGTCGCATTCAAGTTCAGAAGGGTCCGAGACGGCATCGTCAATTTCTTGGATCATCTTGCTGGTGAATTCGCAAACGTGATCGAGTGCCGAGTCATTGTCAAAGACGCCAGCATCCCAAGTGCCCATGTGTTGGTCTCGGTCGTGATTGAAGGGAAGCAGGGAATTGTCAGTGCGGACAACGGTAGGAATTACGCGGGACGGGCGAATGACTCGCAGGCAGACGGAAAACCGCGACTCACGTCCTCGCGTGTATTTTATGGTTCCACGTCCTCAGAAAGTCCTTCCATCGATAGGGTACGCTCAGCATCACCATGAACCAACTGGAGCTCTGGTCTTTGGCCTGGATGGTCATTCGAGTTTGGGTGGGGAATCTCCAGATTGATGGCTGACTTTCCTTCGTGACCGCTGATCAAGATCCCAACTCCTCGGTCCTCCGAAAATGCAATTGAAACTCCGTGAACGTTGCCAGGCTTGTTGAGTCTTATACAGCAACCCTCAGTGTCGACTTGCAATTCAACTCTGGGCGTACCGTTTGCATCTAGCAGTTGAAAAGCGGCATAACCCGGCTCCTGATCGTTACTGGCAGAGCACAGGAGGGCTGCTCGCTCTTTCCCTGCCGCATCGACCAAAAATATTTGATTTGCAGTGAGGTAGCCGACATGAAGCGATTTACGTTCCGTTTCGTCATTCATGTTGGCCGATCAAGAGAGTAATGTTCTTAACAAGTGGAACGATATTGATAACGGTATTGCGGCCAGATGAGTTGCCCGCAGTCAAAAGAGGCACCGCAACTCCCGTCTACCAAATGGTTCGCGTTGTCCCAACGACGACAGTTTGCAGTTCGCCGCTGGCAACAAGTTTACTCGATCGGCATGGCGAAGGGTAACGAGCAGCGAATTAGCAATCGGAACACCATGCGTCGGATTGTCTCCAATCGTGCTCGTGCTCAGCAACGCGGTGCTCGTACTCGCAATCGATTGCCAGTGATCGGCTTGTCTTCATCGGCGGAGCACTGGTCAAACCCTGACATCAAGAGCGATCAATTGGAAACAGCGCTCCGGTGAAATCCGATCGGCGAGATCCCAGGGCATCAATCAGCGATAGGAAAGACAGGCGTTGGTCACTGCGGGCACAGCTATCCGTGCGAACACACGCCGATCACCAATTCAAAATCCGATGAAACAGTGACGCCCGCCACTTGCAAACCTTGGACTTCTTGGTCGGCAGCGGTTTCACCGCTTTGTTATCGCTTCCGGACCAGGCTACAGCGGCCAACCAAACATTACACAGTACGCGGCGACGAATGGAGACAAGCCGATAATGACCGCCGTCACGAATCCTATCGCGATTCCTGCTTTGACCAAGATTTGCGACAAACGGTGTGCGTTCTTCATTTGCTGGACAGCGACGTTATTGGCTAACGCGTCGGTATTGGTGAACCCAGAATTTAGTTTATCGGGACAGCCGGCTCAATGTCCGCGAACCAGCCGTTTAGCGTCGTCTCACTTTTTAACTCCTCGAGGGCTTCATTCAACGTTTGTCACTGCTGGTTGGCCTTCTGCGAGTCGAAAGTTGCGATACAGCCCGGCGCGACCCTGCGGAACGCTGGCGGTAGCAACGGCACCAACAAAATTTTGCTGTACTTGTTTACCGGAGCAGAATCTGCTGTTGGTGAAATTGGGGTGATTCGACAACAATTCCGGGATCAAGGATGTTCCCAAAACCACGACCGATTGCCCGGGTTGCAAGCAGCAACAGGCAGTGATCGATGCCTTGGTCGAACAAGTTGGAAAGCTATCCAAACGGCTCGAGAAGGTCGAGCGCGAGGGAAAGCGTCAGGCCGCGCCATTTAGTAAAGGACGCAAGGCCGATCTGAAGAAGCCCGGCCGAAAGAGCGGAGAGGACCACGGCAAGCACCAACGTCGTGCTGCTCCGGAGCAAATCGACAAGACATACGATGTGCCGCTGCCGAGCTGTTGCCCTGGTTGTGGATGCGATCAACTGACGAAGACCGAAACTCGAATCCAGTATCAAACTGAAATTTCTCGGACCGTCATTTATCAACAGTTCAATATCGACGCTGGAACCTGCACCGGTTGCGGCGCGGCGGTGGAAGGCCGGCACGAACTGCAAACATCCGATGCGACCGGAGGTGCAGCTGTGCAGCTCGGACCGAACGTTCACGCCGCGATGGCACTGGTTAACAAAGAACTGGGACTCAGTCACGGCAAGGTATAGCGTTTGCTGGAAATGCTTTTCGAAATCACCGTCGGGCGCAGTACGAGTTATCGAAGCATGCTTCGTACCGCAAAACGTTTGGAATCGGCCCATGGTGAGGTTCGCCACGCCGTACGTGGCTCGCCCCAAGTTGTTGGTGATGAAACAGGCTGGCGTGTCGATGGACGTCCGGCATGGTTGCATGTGTTTGTTGGCCTGACTGCAACGGCATACGAAATTGACC
>NZ_NPDI01000019.1:0-24667 GCF_002251265.1 Rhodopirellula sp. MGV
TGTTTGGTGGGGGTGGGTTTGCGCGGGGCAGGCGGGAGCCTGCACTCATCGCGTCACAAGGCGGGAGCCTTGCGACGAGTATCTCTTGTGACGAGGCTCCTGCCTTGTCGCACACTGCCTTGCAGGCTCTGCCTGCCGCATAGGCGGTGGTGTTGCGTGGGGCAGGCGGGAGCCTGCATTCACTGCGTCACAAGGCGGGAGCCTTGTGACGAGTGTCTCTTGTGACTACTCCGCTGGCGAGATCATCACGTAGTCGATCCCGCACATGTACGCTCTTGCGGCCTGCGCGTTCGCTCCCGTGATGGTGATCTGAAGCTTTAATGTTTTCTTCCCGTCGAGACGGACACTCTCCCAAACCACCGGCTCCGCAAGGCTGACGGTTGGATCATACAAGTCGATCGATTTCTCTAGCGGTTTGTCGTCACCGATGATCAACGCGGTTTTGACTTGGGCATAGTCCCTCGCCTGGGTCAAGCGAAGCGTCACATTGAACGCTCCAGACTCTGGTACGGACAGCTCCGTTGTGAACGTCGCACCGACGCTTCCACCGGTCCACCACAGGTGTTCATTGCCTGACCAGTCCTTGCCGAACCCGGTCATCGATTGGGGGTGAATCGAACCGGCGGTGACTTCCGCGTCAGCAAATGCTT
The DNA here is from genome assembly GCF_002251265.1 of Rhodopirellula sp. MGV. NCBI lineage: Bacteria > Pseudomonadati > Planctomycetota > Planctomycetia > Pirellulales > Pirellulaceae > Rhodopirellula > Rhodopirellula sp. MGV. Next base: position 651 of record NZ_NPDI01000019.1, read on the forward strand.
CGCCTTCGACAACGATGCTACCCGGTGGTGCGATCACATGTGACGACGCATCCTTGGCAACCGGCAGCCCGACTTGCGAAGTCGACATCAGGTATTTGAACAAGTCGCGAACTTGCACGGGTATCATTGGCTGTAACTGCCCCGAAGGCATCAACGAGACATTGGAAAGCTTGTCTTGTTCGATGTCATCTTGCGAAATCACGACGACCTCGGTCGCCGTTTGTACGGTGACCGCATCATCGTTTTCACTTTTCACGATCCCGCTGACCACGCGACCATCAGCCAGCAAAAAGTTCTTGACTTGGTACGCCTTCCCGATCAGCGAATTCGGTTCCAAGATGTTTTCAAGCAAGTAGTCCAGCTTGCTGCGGTTGGCTCCTGTGATGTCTGGGCCGATGTCGCCACCGACACCAAACAGTTTGTGACACTTGCCGCAATTGGCTTCGTACAGCACACGCCCACGAGATGCGTTTGCCGAAGCCAACGCGTTTTCGGTCAACAAGCTGCGGTACTTGGCATACTCGGCTTCCATCTCTTCACTGGACTGGGCGATTTTGCCCCACGCTTTTTCCAAGCGAGCGTTGAGGTCCTCATTTCCGAGCGAGATCGCTTGTCGGATGATGAATGCGGGGACGGCTGATGACTCAACCTTTCCGGACTCCATCGCGTCGACGAACTGGCCGGCGGACGCTTGGCGAGAAACCAGGGTGCTGTAGGCAGCCGTCTTGGCGGTTTCGGAAAGCTTGGGCAACGCGTCGAGCAATCGACCCGCGATCCCTGGCGAATCGAAGTCGGCGAGCGCCGCGATCGTCTTGTCATTGACCGCAGCGTCGTCCACCAAGTCCAACAGTACCGGTGTGAGTTCCGCGTCACGAGCTGTGCGCAGCGCCGCGAGCGCCTCCAAGCGTTTTTCGACAGGAGCCGATCGGTCGGCGAGCACTGTGCGGAACTGTGGGAACACACTTTTGTCGCCAACGCTGATCGCAAATGATGTTGCCAGCTCTCGCACACGTGGCGCTTTTACACCGGCCAATTGCTTGAACGCGTTCGGCCATTGGGCAGGCATCTTTAATCCGGCGCGACTTTCGGCGGCCGCATTCAGTTCTTCCAAGATGACCAATTGGTCGCGTTGATTGCTGTCGCTGATCAATCGTTCGACCAAGGCATCGCGGCCTTCGGGTGTCGTCGTGGTGCGTCGAATGACAAACCGTTCCAAGTTCGGCAACGGGCTGCCTTTGGCGATCGCCAACGCACGCTGTGGATCGTCACCAACAAGCGGCTCCAATCCATACCAGACCATCAACGGCAGATTATGGTCATGCGAATCGATCGCCGACTTGGCCAGCTGTTCGACGATTGGCCAACGCGGTTCGTTCGGCAAACGCTCCAACACACTTGCTAGGTAACGACGCACCACGGCACTCGAATCATTCAGAATTGGACCGGTCAGCAGATCGCTGGCTTCGGAGAGCGTGCCTTTGAAGACAGACGCTTCGCCGATGAAGTGCACCGCCCAGCCGCGGACGTATTCATCATCGTGTTGCAGCATTTGTTGCAAACGCGATGGGTCCAATGCATCAGCACCGTGCATCGCCCACAGCACGCGCAAGCGATCGCGTCGCGAAGTGGCATTCGAAAATGCATTCACCAGAGCGTCTGCGGTGTTTTTGCGATCCAACATTCCTGCGGCGGAGCGTTCATACAGAATCCGTGCGGCTTGCCGCGCGATGAAACCGTTGTCGTTTGTCAGTTCAGCGACCAACGACTGATCTGATTCGTTCCACAAGTCGATCGCTACCGGGCTGACGTCCCCATAGCGGATGCGGAACAATCGCCCGTCGGTACGATCCCAAACTTCGGGGGTTCGGTTGTGACAGGTTTGGACGTCGTGCCAGTCCGAGGTGTAGATCGCACCGTCAGGTCCAACCATCACGCCGACGCCGATTTCCAAGTGATCTTGGGCGAGTGCAAAGTCGGGGCGATGTCGTCCGATATATCCCGAACCGTTGCGGTCAACCGTTTCTTGAACGACACGGTGTCCGTGCAAGTTATGAAACAGCAGCTTGCCGTCGTAGTGTTTTGGAAACACGCCACCGTTGTAAATCGCCAAACCGCAGTGCGCGTGGCCTCCGCCAAGTAGCGACGTCCCGATTGGGGCGGACGGTTTGGAATCTTTATTCTCGCCCCAGAACGCGTGACTGGCGATGTTACCGGTGTAGTGCGCGTGGTCGGCAATCGTCTTGATGTCGTCAAACGTGTATTGGTTAAAGTGGTTGCCCGCTTGGCGTTGGTAGCGTGCCCCTTGGATGATGTGAAACAAGTGTGGAATCACACATGCGGTCACAAACCAATCGCCTTCGTCATTGAAATCGACGCCCCAAGGGTTGCTGGTTCCGTTGGCGAAGACTTCGAACTGGTGTCGCGTCGGGTGATACCGCCAAACGCCGGCGTTGATCCGCGTCCGTTCACGATTGCTCGCGCCGGGTTTGCCAACGTTGCTGTGGGTGAAGACGCCGTGGCATCCATACAGCCAGCCGTCCGGGCCCCAAGTAAAACTGTTGAGCGTTTCGTGCGTGTCTTCGTATCCCCAGCCATCGAGCAACACCTGTGGCTCGCCATCGGGAACCGCGTCATGGTCGGCATCGGGAATGAACAGAAACTCTGGTGCGGCGCCGATCCAGACACCGCCGAAGCCGACTTCGATTCCACTGGCCAAGTTGATGCCTTCGATGAACGTTTTCTTGGTTTCGAAGGATCCGTCGTGGTCTTCGTCCGAGAGCACGATGACTCGGTCGCGGCCTTGGCCTTTGGGAGCTTTGGTCGGATACGTGTGACCTTCGATCGCCCAGATGCGGCCTTGCGCGTCAAAGCACATCGCGATCGGCTGAGTCAATTCGGGCTCGCTGGCGATCAAGTCGACGCTGAAGCCATCGGGGACCATCATGTTCTTTGCCGCGTCAGCAGGCGAGAAACCGTCGGCGTATTTGGATTGATCACGACCGGTTTCGACTTTCCATTTCTCAGGCGAGTACGCGACGACATCGCCGACCTGGAAATGGACGGATAAGCCACGCTTGCTGCACGAGACCAGGTCCAGCCGCTTGTCGCCGTCCAGATCGGTGACGGTGATGTCGGTGCCAACGCCAGAGTCGCTGTCGATCATTCGTGGGACAAACTCAATGCCTTGATCGGTGGCAACGTTTTGGAACCAGTACAACACTGGTTCTTGCAGGCCCCCGACATCTTTGCCGGCGTGAGCCATAAATCGCTTTCCGGTCACGATATCCTGGCGTCCGTCACGGTCGATGTCCGCGATCGCGACCGCGTGCAACTGGCTGAACGCGACACCGTAGTCGTTGTCAATCGACGACTGCCCCATGATGTCGTGTTGGACGAACTCGCCGTTGGATGTTTGTTCAAACCAAGCGAGTCCCCAGCCATGCGCATTCAGCGAGGTGACGATATCGTTGTCTTGATCGCCATCGACATCGACGACACAAATTTGTGCCCCGCCGCTGCCAACGTTTTCACGGTTCCATTGCTGTTGTTTCCAAAGCGAACCGTCCGCCGATTCATTTCCTGGGTTCCGCCACCAAAACGTTTTGTCGAGCACGTCGAGATGCCCGTCACCGTCAACGTCACCGATCCCCATCGCGTGCGCAAAACGTCCGCCGCAAGCTCCTGGCCGTGTGACGGGATGGAACTGCCAGGGTTTCGTTGCATCGGAGCCGGCTTGAAAATAGCCGTAGCTTCCGGAATTGCCACAAACGATTTCGGGCAGCCCGCCTGGAACGATGTCCGCGAAACCTGGCGACTCGTTATCAACACCCGCCGTAATTTCAAACGACGCCCAATGAGAAACGCCGCCGTTTGATTTGTCGGTGCCAGTTTTATTGTCAGCACTAGGGTTCACATACAACCGGGCCGGTTGGCCGGGAAAGCCGATCACCAGGACGTCGTTTGCGTCGTCGCCGTTGACATCCGCGACATGGCTAAAGAACTGGTCGCTGTAACCCGCAACGGGAAATTCACGTGGCGGCGCGATCTCAAACGACTGCTTGAACTCTGGACCGCGAAACCACAGTGGTCCGGCAACGATGTCGGTGACTCCGTCGCCATCAATGTCGCCCGACGAAGCCCCTTCGGCGTGGAAGAGTTCGTGAATGCGTTGGGATTTCCACGCTTGTGCGGAACAGTTTGTTGTCCCAAGTCCGAGGAGAACGCTGCAGAGCGTGGCTCCATAAATCGCGATGCGGGGGCGACGTTTCATGCTTCCGGGAAAAGGTTGGTGGGTAATAAATTCAGGAGGGAAGGAATAGTGCCGCTATTCTAGACGACTTGAAAACTCGTTTGGCAAGCTTTGCCGCCGGACACCAAAAATCCCGGACACCAAGAAACGCTGTCCCTGCAAAAATCAATTTTCCCTGACATTATTTTTCTGCGGGGGGGACTCCGCATCTTGGTGGACGAGTTGTTGTAAACTGCCACCCTGAAGCACCACGCGGCGGAGCATGTCGCTTTCGATCCACGAAACCATTTCCTCGCAACTATCGAGGGCAATCATGTCTGAATCTTTTGAATCACAATTTGCCGTCGCTGTCGAAGACCGCGATGCCCAACTGATGCGCCAGATGATCGGCCAAGCCGAGTTTGTCTTGCTGGCCGTCACCGATGAAGATGAAGAAGATGCCGACGATGGTGCGGCAAATGTGTTTAGCACCGAAGTGGACGGCATGGATCTGCTGGTCGCCTTTACCAGTGATGATGCCGCAAGAAACTTCATCGAACTGCGGAAAGACCAATACAAAGATGAAGACGAAATCGGCGGCTACATCCTCGGCGGCGAGACGCTGCTCGAATACATGCCGCCCGATCACGGCTTGTACCTCAATCCGGATACCGATTCGCCATTGGTCGTTGACATCGACCTGTTGGCACTTGTCCAAAAGGCACAAGTCTGATCGTCCTAAAGATCGCGAACTATTTGTGACACCGCGAGGCGTCCGTGACACAGACCGTTAATCCGTATGCCGCGCCCGGTGCCGAATCACTCGATACCGCCACACCTTCGCCAAGTGACTATGTTTCCGAGCGACTGGAATTCAGTGGTGTTCTCACGCGGAGGGATTATCAAGACGCGATCGTCTACTCGGGAATCCGTCAGGACACCAGGCGATTCACCCGCCTGGTCATAGGCATTGTCGGCGTGACAAGCCTGGTGACACTGATCAGTTTCTTTCGGGCGAATCAATTGCTCTCGCCCCAACTGCTCCAGTCCCTGCTCGCACAGATCATTCTGGTCGCCGGCTTTACTTGGCTTTGGTCGTTCAATCGCTGGCAACTTCGGCACGTCATCGCGGCCTGCCAGTCAGCGACCGGCCCGGTGAGCGGATGGATCGATCATGAGGCGATCGTCATTCGATCCGAACGGACGACGGAGTCTCACCCGCTGGAATCGTTGATCGCTTCGAAGGCCAATCCGAATCGTTGGGTGTTCACGTTCACAAAGACGTACACGTTCTTCTATGTGCTACCTTTCGATTTCTTCGACAAGCAATCGCTGGCCCGACACGTCGCACAGCACTGGGGCAAGCTGCGACCTCCCCAAAGGCTGTCCGTCGTTGACTCCGCTCAATTGTCACCACCAGAACTCGGCTACCTCCGCGAACCGGCACAGGACGCGATCCTTTTTGACGGACCCGTTTACAAAGGCGACGAGCGTGGGACCGCGTTTCATCAGGCCTCCCGATCATTCCTCCATCGCTCGCTATTGTCCGTCGCATTCATGGCGATCAGCGTCATCGGCTATATCGTGATTCTGAATAACGGGGTAAGCGGCCCGCTGGGATTTGGCATTTTGTGGCTGACAATCGCAATCGCCTTTGTCGCTTTACGCGTTTGGCTGGAGCGCCGTCGCGCTCGTGATAAACGCGGGGAGATGTACTGGCATTCGAAAGGCTATTTCCAGGACAGCGGATTCGAACTGATGTCTCAATCCGGTCAGCGTCAGGGCGGTTGGGATTACTTTTGCCGCTACGAAACGACTGACCGAATCATTGTGCTCTACCCTGGTGAACTTGACCTGTTTGCCGTCTTGGTCGCAAAGAATCAATTCGCCAGCGAACAAGCCTGGGAAGACGCCGTCGGTCTGGTGAAATCAAAACTGCCGACAACAACACAGTACAACGCCGCCGCAGGCCAGACGTTGCCACGGTAACCCAGGCTGCGGTACTGAGGACCAAACGCCTACGACAGCGTCACGACGGCATGGTTGGCGTGCAGCATTCCGCCATATTCGCCGCCTTTCGAATTGGCGACCACGTTGCCCTCAAGGACTCGTTCGACAGGCGCCCCATCATCCGTGTCGGCGGAAAACCTGACTGCCATCGTCATCACTTGCGAATCGTTCGCATAACGCAGGACGAGGCAACGGGTGTCCTGATCAACCGTCACCGTCAGGTTCTCGTCGCTTAACAAGCCAGACTCACGCGTCTTGGTGCGCAATCGGACCAGTTGGCGATACCAATCCAACGTTTCCGCATTGCCGCTGGCTCGGTCGCCAATCTTGGCACTCGTGAATGCTTCGGGATCGGTCGGCAGAACGCCAGCGTCCCAGTTATGTTGCGGATAGTCACGTCGTCGACCTTCGATAACGCCTTGACGCAATTGGTCGTCGCCGAAGTCGACAAAGAAACAGAACGGGGCTTCGCAAGCGAATTCTTCGCCCATGAACAGCATCGGGATCGCAGGAGACAAGATCATCAGCGCTGCTGCCGCGCGATGTGCGTCGTGTGACGTCAACCGGTGCAGTCGTTCGCCCAGCGGGTGGTTGCCAATGAAATCGTGGTTCTGGATGGAATAAACCAATCCGTGCGTACACACACGTTCGGTCAAGGCTTTGCGGCCACGCTGACTTCGCAAGGTGCCTTCATAGACGTAGCCCTGCTTGACGGTTTGCGCCAGGTCGACCCAGGGAAGGTACTCACGGTGCGTCAACTGCTCGCCGGGACGAAGCACGGCAAAGACACTGTGCAAGAAATCGTCACCCCACATGGCATCGAAGCCGATCCCGCCGTCGGATCGCTCAACCAGCATTTCGGGGTCGTACACATTGGACTCGGCGATCAAGAGTACTGGGCGATCGTTGGATTGCGACCAGGCGTGCACGGCGTCAGACATCTCGGCAACAACGTGTGGGTCACGATCGTCGGCCATGCAATGAATCGCGTCGACGCGAAGCCCGTCCAAGTGAAATTCATCGAGCCAATAAAGTGCGTTGGCGATGAAGTATTTTCGAACTTCATCACCATGTGTCTCGTCATCAAAATTGGGCGCTTCGCCCCACACGGTGTGATGCTTCGTCGAAAAGTACGGGCCGAATTCGTTCAAGTAGTTGCCTTCGGGACCGACGTGGTTGTAGACCACATCCAGCAGCACTGCCAAACCGGCGGCGTGCGCCGCGTCGACAAACCGGCGAAAGTCATCGGGCGTTCCATAAGCTTCCGTAGGGGCAAAGAAACTGACCCCGTCGTAGCCCCAATTCCATCGACCGGCGGATGCGGCCACGGGCATCCACTCGACCGCGGTCACACCGAGGTCGACCAATTCGGGCAAGCGGTCAATCGCCGATAAAAAGGTTCCGTCTTTGGTGAAGGCACCGGTATGTGCTTCATAGATGACCAAGTTGTCGCGTTCGATGCCTTTCCAGTCGCTATCGGTCCACGCGAAGGCAGGGTCGATCACTTGGCTCGGACCGTGCACGCCCTGTGGCTGAAACCGCGAAGCGGGATCGGGACGCTGCGGACCACCATCGACACGATAAAAATACGTCGCACCGGCAGTCACACCGTCGACTTGGGCGGCAAAGTAACCGTCGCTTTTTCGCTCCATCGCGATGCCAGTCGCTCCGCCGATGATGTCGACGACAACCTGCTGGGCGAGCGGTGCCCAAACACAGAATCGTGTCCCGGCTGAATTGACTTGGGCACCGAGGACGCGGTGAAATTCGGTCAGAGGTCGATCCGTGACATTCATCATGGCAATCAGGCTGCGGCTGCAAAGTGGAAATCGGAAAATCGAATGCGTGGCCGCGTGATGATCGACGGCCAGCTATCGATTTTGTTGCTGGAGCAACATTTGTTCCAGGGGACTGAGCGGACGCAGAGATCCGGATGATTCTTTGTCGTCGAAGATCGGCGAGACGCTTCCCGCGTTTTCTGCTGACAACGCGGCCTGGACCACATCCAGCTTTCCCGCGTGAAGGTGGTCACCGGCCGGCAATTCGAATCGCCCCAGCCCTCGACCTTGATAGTTGGTGTCTTCAATAGGGTTCGGGCTTTTCCCGGTACGATCGATCGCGATCGATTGCAAACGCCATTCATGCACGACGACTTCGTAGCGTGGTGACGGCGGGATCGGAGTGGAGACCTGCCGCGTGCCCCAAGAACCGTCGGCTGCGAGCGTTTCGATTTCTTGAACGCGGTCGGCGCCGGCGTCGCGTTGCAGTTCGATCGGGACGCTTTGCCCCGGTCGGATACGGAACTGCTTCGCCGCCTTACCACTCTGCTTGTCAACCAGCGTCACACGAACTTCGCGCTGGGTGGTGTTTTCGAAGGCAACGTTAACAGGCGGCAATGGAGCTCTCGTGATCACCCTGGAACTGATCACGGTCGATTGCGGCATCGCCCATGGCAGCGTCGCTCCGCCAACGGCGTAGCCCGGAAAAACATTCAGCGTCAGGCCTTGATTCAGGTAACCGTAAGCCGGAAATCCCCAGGGGCGATAATACCCTGGCCCCCAGTATCCCGGTCCCCAGTAACCCGGCCCTCGGCGTCCTGGTCGCCTGCCCCAGTACACCGGCGGATGAAACGCATGGAAAGGGTCGGCAAAGGGGACCGGATGATGACCGCCATGATGAAACGGGCGTACTTGCCGACGCGAAAACAAGAACCCTGGAATGGTGTCATCCAAATCGGCGACCTGCATCGGCCCGCTGCCAGAACGTGGAAAACGCACGATTCGGTTCATCGACGGAAGCCAATACCCGAGATAGCGTCCGTTCATCGAATCAAGTGATGGGTCGCGGCGGAAGTAATAGCGATCGCCATTCCGTTCGACCGACACCATGCGGCTTCCTGTCAGGAACAATTCCGACGTCACCACACCACTTGGTTCAACCAGTTCGTAGTCTTGCGAGTGGACCGTGCCAGGCGATAGCAGGAAACACACGAGTGCGATCAGTGGACCGAATTGACGCATGTTCGTTTCCTCGCGATTGGGGTGGATGCCGAAAAGGATTCTTCCGCCACCTGTCATCGTAGCGGAGGCATCAACTGTTTCGCGAGAACTGCCACGATTTCGGCGGCTTTTCAATCAACCGATTGCGACTCTGGGCCACCGTCAAAGCGTTTGGGTATCGAAGAATTTGACTCCCTCTCGTATGGCAATTCCCAAATTCTCTCGCCAGTCGAGTCCGCAAAACAAAGCCGACTTTCCTTCAGCTTGGTCGGATCACCATCACCCCAAAATGCGAAGAAAGGATCTCTGGCGTTCAGTGGACGGCGTTCAGTGGACGGCGTTCAGTGGACGGCGTTCAGTGGACGGCGGACATAAGGTGCAAGTTGTGATCTCGGCCTGAAGCGTGGTTCAATAAATAAAAAACCCCGGTCGCTTCTGCGAAGCAACCGGGATCTCTTTCGATTCGTTGTGATCCGACCAAGTTAATTTAAGCAGGGTCAGTTATCGAAAGGCTGCGCGGTGTCGGCGGTTTCTTCGATGCGGAACATGTCACGCCAAGGCAGTTGGATACCGCCGTCGATGGTCAGCGTGCTGCCAGTGATGTATTCGCTTGCCGGCTGGCACAAGAACACGACACCGCGACCGATTTCCGAAGGCTGCCCCAGTCGTTTCCAAGGCAGCTTTTCCCCTTCACGCTGCAGCGTTTCTTCCGAGAAGAATTTGCGTTCACCTGGGGTGTCGATCCAGCCGGGGTGAATCAGATTGCAGCGAATGCGATGCTGTGCCAATTCGATGGCGGCGGTTTTAGCCATTTGGTCGTTGGCCGCTTTGGCCATGTTGTAAGCCATCGCGCCCGGCATCGGTAAATGGGCATGCGGGCTGCTGATGACGACAATGTTTCCACCGTTGCCAGCACGAACAAGATGCTGTGCACCGGAGCGGACAACATAGAACGCGCCCCACATGCTGACGTCGATCGTCTTGCGGAATTCCTTCATGTCGGATTCCAACATCATGTGGCGGTCACTGTACGCCGCGTTGCTGACGACGATGTCCACACCACCGAGCTTTTCGACCGACTCGTCGACCATCGCTTCAGCAGCCGCTTGATCCGCCAAGTCTGCTTGAACCTTAAACGCTTCGACGCCCATCGCCTTGCACTCTGCGACGACCTCGTCCGCCTCTTCCGGATTGGATCGATAGTTAACGGCAACGGAAGCCCCGGCACGGGCCAATTCCAATGCGATTCCACGCCCGATCCCTCGAGACGCACCGCTGACGATCGCACGTTTTCCAGCTAGCTCACCCATGGTGTCTCTCTGCCTAAAACCTTCTACCAAGAATTTCGCTCGAATAAATACGTTAGGCCATGAAGGGTATCCGCAGCCAAGTGACTAGGGAACCTCTTGGGCCTTTGTTGGCAAAGAACGCAAGTGGTTTGACGACCAGCATTAGCTTGCAAGAAATGGTCGTCGGCCAAGCGTCCCCGGCACTTCAGCCGGAACCAAGTGCGTGAGAGTATGACCTAAAATGCGCATAGAACGCAAGAAACCTTCCACATTCTTGCAAACCTTTCACAAAGATGCTTGAATTCTGTCATCCGTGGAAGGAAACTATCAGCGAACCGCTAACTACGCAAACTAGGAAAGCTTTGTGGTCCGAACCGTGAACGGATCATCTCGATTACCCGCCGAAGCACGCTCGTCCAGTGATGGTCGACGTGAACGGATGCGACTATTGATTCGGCAAACCGGGTTCTCCTCCTTGGGCGAACTTGCCGAGTCTCTGTCGGTCAGCGAGTCAACGGTCCGTCGTGACCTGGAACAACTGGAACAATCCGGCGATGTGCAACGCACCCACGGCGGTGTGTTCTGGACCGGAGACAGCTCCACCATTCGGGCGTTCGAAGGACGCACCGATTCGACGTGGGCTGTCAAAGCGGCGATCGGCGCGGTCGCGGCCGAGTTGGTCGAAGAGAACGACACGATTCTGCTCGATGGCGGAAGCACGACTTACGAACTGGCACGCCGATTGGTCGGACGTCAGTTGCAAGTCGTCACCAACAGCTTGCCGGTCGCGCATTTGCTCTCTAGCAGCGATTCGATTGACTTGGTCACGATTGGCGGTTGTGTCCGCGGCCGGATGGCCGTAGCGATCGGCCCCCTGGCGGACACGATGCTGCGTCAGATCAACGTTCGGTTGGCGTTCCTGTCGGTCGCGGGAATCAACGAACGTGGCTTCTTCAACAACAACATGATGTTGGTCGAAAGCGAAAAGGCGATGTTAGCCGCGGCAGACCGCGTTTATGTCGTCGCTGACAGCACCAAGTTTGGCAAAGTCAGCCTGTCCCATCTGTGCGGTTTAGGAGACGTGCATGGGATCATCAGCGATACCGGATTGTCGCCCCAATGGAAAAACCGAATCGAAGAAGCTGGCGTGGACCTAGTGTTAGCCAAGCGTGACGAGAAACCCACCGGTTCGCCACCCGCCGGCTCGTCACTCACAGATCCCTGCTCCTGAACGACACCCTGATTTCTGCTTCTCCTTTCCACCTGCTCCCAATCATTCCCCTTCCCCTCTTTGCTTAATGAACGCGATTGAATTCGATCGAGCTCAAATCGAAGCTCTGGTCCGTCAAGCCATTCGCACCGGCGGACTCGGCGGCAGCACTCCGCCCGGATGGGTCGATGGCAAGCCGAACCTCCGCGTCAGCATCTCTGCACGCCACGTGCACCTGACTGACGAACACGTCGAAATCCTGTTCGGGCAAGGGGCAAAGCTGGAGCCGGAAAAAGACCTGTATCAAGACGGGTTCTATGCCGCCAAGCAAACCGTGATGGTCGTCGGCCCACGTCGTCGCATGCTGCCCAGCGTTCGCGTGCTCGGCCCGACCCGCGGCGCCAGCCAAGTCGAACTGGCGTTTACCGATTCGATTTCATTGGGCATCGACGCACCGGTTCGCCACAGCGGCCACATCGACGGCACACCGGGTTGTGTCTTGGTCGGTCCTGCCGGCAGCGTGCAATTGTCCCAAGGCGTGATTCGCGCCGCACGACACGTCCACATGAACTTCTCTGACGCCGCCCACTTTGGCGTCGAAAACGGTGACATGATGCGGCTGAAAATCACCAGCCACGAATGCACCACGGTCTTCGAAGACGTTCTGGTTCGCGCCGACGAAGCGGCGAAGTTGGAAGTCCACATTGATACCGACGAAGGCAACGCGTGCCATCTGGACGGCGCGTCGAAGGTCGAGCTGACCAAGAGCGGCTGTAGCTGCGAAGACAAACACTAGTCGCGCTTCACTTTCGCGGCGACGAGTCACTTTTCGCTTGTTGTGGACGCGTGAGCGATCCGCTCCGGCGAGTTTTCAAAACATCTTTCGGCTCGGACAACGAGCCAACGATCCCGTTAACCCTCTCCCCCTTTTATAGGCAGATTTACTCATGGCGAAATTGAACGAAGCACTCGGCATGATCGAAACCAAGGGATTCGTTTCCTTGGTCGAAGCCGCCGACGCGATGATGAAAGCGGCAAACGTCCAATACCTTGGCTGGGACAAGGTCGGCAGCGGTCTGGTCAGCGTCTTTGTCAGCGGTGACGTTGCGGCTGTTAAGGCGGCGACCGATGCCGGTGCAGCAGCTGCCGGGCGCATCGGCGAAGTCGTCAGCGTTCAGGTCATTCCACGTCCACACGAAGACTTGGTGAAGGTTCTTAAGACTGCGGCTCCGGCTGCCAAAAAGTAGTCCGCGGACTCGCGACATCGATTCGTTGCCCCTCGCGGCGCGACGAACGTTTTTCAACCGAACATCAATAATCAATAACAACGAATAACATGAACGACGCAATCGGATTGATTGAAACCAAAGGCTTGTTGGCTCTGATCGAAGCGACCGACGCGATGGCCAAAGCCGCCAACGTACAAATCGTTAAACGGGTCGACATCGGTGGTGGCTTGGTCACGACTGTTGTCAGCGGTGACGTCGGCAGCGTTCGCGCGGCTGTCGAAGCCGGTGCCAATGCAGCAAGCCAAGCCGGCGAACTGCTCAGCAGCCACGTGATCCCACGTCCGGCCGAAGGAATCGCACAGGCTTTTTTGTCCTAGGCGGTGATTGCGAAGGCAGTGCTTGCGGAAGCACTGTTGTCGAAAACAGTGACTGTGATGCGTTGGCAAACACGGTGACTGCATCGACGACGTACAACACAGATGACTCGACGCGGAGGATCCCGCACATGCTCGTCCTGGTTGCAAATTTAGGCTCGACCAGCTTCAAGTATCGGCTTTTTGAAATGGCCGAAGAGGGAGCACTCGACGATATCGGCAGCGCCAATTGTCTCGCACGAGGCGCGGTCGAACGGATCGGTGATGCGGAAAGCAAATGCACCGTCCAGATCGGCGATTGGTCGGACGAACTGACAATGCCCGTCCCCGATCACGGTGTCGCGGTGGAGTCCTGCCTGAAACAACTGACACATCCCGAGCATGGTGCGATCAAGGACGCTTCCGAAGTCGCCGCGATCGGTTTCAAAGCCGTTCACGGTGGGCGAATCTCCGGTGTGTTTGTCGTCGACGAGGAAGTCCTGGATGCGATGGCCGAAATGAACGCCGCCGCTCCGGCACACAACCCGCCTTACATCGCGGCAATGAAGACGCTTCGCGAGCGATTCCCCGACCTGCCATTGGTCGCCGCTTTCGAAACCGATTTTCACCAAACGATCCCGGCGGCGCGAAAAGAGTACGCGATCCCACGCAAATGGGCCGACGAGTTCCACATTCGCAAGTGGGGCTTCCATGGCGCCAGCCATCGCTTCATCGCTTATCGCAGTGCCGAAATCCTTGGACGAAACGACGCCCGCGTGATCTCCTGCCACCTCGGCGGCAGCAGTTCGATTACGGCGATCAAAAATCGCCAAAGCGTGCAGACCACGATGGGGATGACGCCACAAACGGGATTGCCACAAAACAATCGCGTCGGTGACTTCGACCCATTCGCACTGCCACTGATTATCGAACGCACCGGGTTATCACTGGACGAGACGCTGAAAACGCTTGCCAGCCAAGGCGGACTGCTTGGCCTGAGCGATCGCAGCGGCGACATCCGTGACATCGAACAAGCGGCAGCAAGCGGCGACGCGAAATCGCAACTCGCACTCGACGTGTTCATCGAAGAACTACGACGTCACCTCGGTGGCATGTTGGTCGCACTCGGCGGCGCCGACGCGATCGTGTTCACCGGTGGCATCGGCGAGAACGCGACGAAAATTCGCGAAGGCGTTTGCCAAGGCCTCGAAGAACTGGGCATTCGCATCGACAGCGATGCCAACCAAAGCGTCAAAGAGCGCGGCGGCGAAAGCGGTGAAGCTTCGTTCCATGCCGACGATTCGAAGACGCAACTGTGGGTCATCCCCACGAACGAAGAAGTCGTCGTCGCACGACAAACGATTCACGCGATCAAGTCGCGATAGTTTTCCCCAACGATTCCCCTTTCACCCTTTTTTGACGGACTCAATCGCGAATGTTTATCGCACGCGTTTCCGGATCAGTCGTCAGCACGCAAAAGGTCCAGTCGATGACTGGGCACAAGCTGTTGGTCGTCGAACCGTACCGTCTGGAAGGCGACAAGCGGCAGTCGTTGGTGACCACCGGACGGACTTTTATCGCCGTCGACACGCTGGGCTCGGGCGAAGGCGACTTCGTGCTGATCACCCAAGGTAGCAGTGCCCGTTTGACCCCCGAAACGAAATCGCTGCCCATCGACGCGGTCATCATCGGCATCGTCGACCAAGTCCACATCGACAAGTTGAGCGTTTACTCGCGCGACTGATCCACACCAAGACAACTGACTCCCAATCAATCATGAACTTCGACGAAAATCTCATTCGCAGCGTAGTCGCCCAGGTCTTGGCCGAAGTCGGCCCGATGCCTGCCGCGCCTAGCGCCAGCACCGGTGGTCAGAACGGAGTCTTCTACGACGCGGACTCGGCCGTCAAAGCCGCTCGCGAAGCGTTCGAACAACTGCGTGAACGCCCCGTCGCCGATCGCAAACGGATCATTGACATCATCCGCCGCATCTCGATCGAGCAATGCGAAGAGCTCGGTCTGATGGAGATGGAAGAAACCGGGATCGGCCGCCCCGAGCATAAAATCGCCAAGCTGAAAACGCTCGGTGAGCAAACGCCGGGCGTCGAGTTCATCGAAACGAAAGCCTACAGCGGTGACCACGGACTGGCGATCATCGAACGCGCCCCGTTTGGTGTCATCGGTGCAATCACCCCCGTCACCCACAGCTTGCCGACGATCACCGGCAACGCGGTCAGCATGATCGCCGGTGGCAACACGGTTGTCGTCAACCCGCACCCATCGGGCAAACTGGTCGCGGCCGAAGGCGTTCGCAGATTCAACGAAGCGATCGCGGCCGAAGTCGGGATCGACAACTTGATCTGTGTGATCGCCGAGCCAACCTTGGAATCGGCCGAGGCTCTCTTTAAGCATCGCAGTGTCGCGTTGATCTGTGTAACCGGCGGCCCCGCCGTGGCACGTGCCGCTTTGAATAGCGGTAAACGAGCCATCGTGGCTGGCCCAGGCAATCCGCCGGTTGTGGTCGACGAAACGGCGGACTTGGATTTGGCAGCCCGGTCGATCATCGCCGGTGCTTCGTACGATAACAACTTGTTGTGCATCGCCGAAAAAGAAGTCTTCGTCGTCGAACGTGTCTTTGACCAGATGATGGAAGCGATGCGACGCGCCGGTGCGGTTCAGTTGAACTCAACGCAAATCGACGCGTTGACAGCCAAAGCGATCGTGAAAGTTGGCGACGACCAGCACGACGCGGCCTGCAAAGACTTCATCGGAAAAGACGCCTCGGTGCTTGCCGCTGCGGCCAATGTCACCGTGCCACTGGACACCGAATTGCTATTTGGCGAAACCGACGAATCGCACCCGTTCGTCAGTGTCGAACAGATGATGCCGTTTGTCCCATTTGTGCGTGCACGCGATGTCGATCATGCGATCGCGATGGCCAAGCACTACGAACACGGCTTCCGCCACACCGCGATCATTCACTCACGCAACGTCCACAACATGACCAAGATGGGCCGCGAGATGGACGTCACGCTGTACGTCAAAAACGGCCCCTGCATGGCATCGCTGGGCTTGGGCGGCGAAGGTTATCTGTCGTTTTCGATCGCGGGACCGACCGGCGAAGGCGTCACGACACCGACGACGTTTACCCGCGAACGCCGCTGCAGCATGGTCGACGAACTGCGTGTCGTTTGATTGGAAAACGAGCCAACTGAAGTTTTAAACGTATGCAAACCGCCACCGTCCTCGGATCGACTCACGCGACGATCAAGCATGAAAGCTTTGTCGGATGTCGCATGGTCATCCTGCAACCGCTGACGGTTGACGAAAAGCCCGACGGCCCGCCGCTGATCGCGATCGATCAAATCGGATCACGTCGCGGTGACAAGGTGATGATTTCCAGCGACGGAAGTTACGCACGCGAAGTCACCAAGCACGACCGCACCCCGGCTCGCTGGACTGTCGTCGGAATCATTGATTAAAGCGAACTATGAATCACGTCCCCAACACCACCGTACGCAGTACCGATGCTTTGCCCGACGCGGCAAAGATCAGCGAGATTGCGCGCGAAGTGCTGCGGCGGATCAAAGCGGGACAAACGACAGCGACATCGAACTGCGAACAGGCCAACGCTCATCGCTTGATCACGATCGAAACACTGCCTAAAGCGGTCGGCAATGAGATCGTCGTTACACCAAGCGGCGTTGTCACACCGGCGGCAATCGAAGAAGCCAAACGGCTTGGCATCCGCATCGTTCGCCAAACCAAGTCGGCTTCATCAGCCAAACCATCGGTCAGCGAAAACGTCGGCGACGAAGTCGACCCGTTCGTACAACAACTCGCCAAACGTGGTTTAAAAATCCCTGCTGGTGTTTCGATCGTGTGGACGGACAAACCGGCAGCGGAAGTGTTCAAGCAAATTCAATCCGGGCAACGTGCCGTGATGATTTCGCAGTGGGGTGACATCGATCGCTTCGCCGCTGAACTGTCACCACAGGCTTGGGTGCTCGATCGCGACAAGCTTTCCTTGCCAGCCGCTGTGAACTTTGCCGCACGCATCATCAAGCGAGGTGCCCAATGAAACTGGCTCGCACGATCGGCACGATGACGTTGTCGAAAGCCCATCCCGGCATGCACCAAGCCAAATTGCGTTTGGTTGAAGTCGTCGAATCGATTGACCAAATCGATGTCGAACCACTGGGCGGCGAAACGATCGTCGCCTGGGACCTTTGCGGCAGCGGCATCGGTGACCTGGTCGCCCTGGCCGAAGGCCCCGAAGCGGCACAGCCCTTTTCCGATGTTAAACCACTCGATGCGTCGATCGTCGCCTTGTTAGACGAAGTCGACCTTGGCCGGTAAGTCGCCGGCAGATACCCGTACAACCACCATTCACCTTCACATCCAACTGATAACTTTGCCATGCAAAACGTTCATAAGATTAAGCAGGACATGTGCGACATTGGACGTCGGATTTACAACCGCCAATTCGCCGCGGCCAACGACGGGAACATCACCGTCCGCGTCAGCGAAAATGAATTCCTCTGCACTCCGACGTTGCATTGCAAAGGCTTTCTGAAACCCGAAGACATCGCGACGATCGATATCACCGGCAAGCAAATCGCTGGCCGCAAGAAACGTTCCAGCGAAGCACTGCTGCACTTGGAGATTTACAAGCAACGCGAAGACATCAAGAGCGTTGTGCACTGCCACCCGCCGCACGCGACCGCGTTTGCCATCGCCCGTGAGCCGATCCCACAGTGCATCCTGCCCGAAGTCGAAGTCTTTTTGGGCGACGTGCCGATCACCAAGTATGAAACACCCGGCGGACAAGCCTTCGCCGATACGATCATCCCGTTCGTCAACAAGACCAACGTCATGATCCTGGCCAACCACGGCACCGTCAGCTATGGCGAGTCGGTTGAGCAGGCGTACTGGTGGACCGAGATCCTGGATTCGTATTGCCGCATGCTGATGTTGGCCAAACAACTGGGCAACGTCGCGTTCCTGGATCAACAGAAATCACAAGAGCTGTTGGACTTGAAAGACCAGTGGGGCTACAAGGATCCGCGGAACACCAAAGAGTTCGAAGATTGCGACATCTGTGCCAACGACATCTTCCGCAACTCGTGGAAAGATTCTGGTGTCGAGCGTCGTGCCTTTGACGCTCCTCCAGCGATGCCCGCCAAAGTCGCCGCAGCCGTAGCAGCTGCCCCTGCACCGGCAGCCGCACCATCGGCAAGTCCGGCGTCTGGTATCAGCGAAGAACAATTGGTCAAGCTGATCACTGACGAAGTCCTTCGCCAGATGAAAGCGTAACGCGAGTCCACGCGAACGAATCCTCCTCCCACCACCGAACACTCCTCACCAAAACCCATCCACGACATCATGAAAGTTTCGATTATCGGCGGCGGCGGACTCGTTGGCTCCTGTGCGGCGTTTGCCTTGCAGTGTGGCGGCTTGGCTCGCGAAATCGCTTTGCTTGACGTCAACCAAGAATTGGCGGCCGGCCAAGCCTTGGACATGCAGCACGGCACACCCAGCGTTGCCGACCAAGTCATCGTCGGTGGCGGGTACGAACACATCCCCAGCAGCGACGTGATCTGCATCACCGCAGGTTTGCGTCGCAAGCCAGACGAGTCGCGTTTGGATTTGATCAACCGCAACACCGACTTGTTCGTACAAATTCTGCGTGACGTCAAAGCGGCTGGGCCCAAGCCATCGGCAATCGTTTTGGTCGTCAGCAACCCGGTCGATATTCTGACCTACGTTGCCGCCAAGATGCTGGGACTGCCTTGCAATCAAGTCATCGGTCTGGGCACGCAGCTCGATACGATTCGTTTTTGTTCGTTGATCGCCGAGCAACTGAAATCGCCGCCGACCCAAACCAAGGCGTTGATCTTGGGTGAGCACGGTGAGTCGATGGTTCCGATTTGGAGCAGTGCGACGATCGGCGGTTTGCCGTTGGACAAGTATCCCGGTTGGTCGCCGACCTTGGCGACACAATTGTTTACCCGCACACGTGGTAGTGGTGCGGAAGTCATCAAACGCAAAGGCGGCGCCGGATTCGCCGTCGGGATCGCGATCCGCGACGTGATCGATTCGATCATTTTGGATCAGCGACGCGTGTTGCCGGTCAGCAGCATCCAAAACGGTTGCTACGGCATTCGCGACGTCGCCCTGTCGGTCCCAACCGTCGTCGGCCGAACCGGCGTGGTCGACCGCATGGAAATCGACCTGTGGCCCAAAGAGGTCCAAGGGATGCGAGCCAGCGGCGCGGCTTTGCGAAAGACATTGGACGTCGTGTTGAAGCGAATCGGGTAATCGCGATTGCCCGTGGAGTCGCGAACGAGCATCCGCCCCAATCAGCCGCACCCGCGATAGCGAGCGGTTGGGTGTACTGCGATTCAGCTCCCATCAGCCGCATCCGCGATAGCGAGCGGTTGTGTGTTTTGATTCGGCGACATCAACGACTGCCGAAGCATCGAAATCGCCTAAAGGCTAGACTCCAGCGTGACTGCAATCCTGCTCCCATCAGCCGCATCCGCGATAGCGAGCGGTTGGGTGATCGAGTCCTGCGTCGACCCCACTTTCTTGCTGTCTAGGCGAATCCGAACCGCTGGACTAAGTTTACCGCTGTGCGAAAAAACTTGGTTTTCTGGATGAGGCCCCTTTGATGGCAATGTATGACGTTTTCGGTGTCGGCAACGCGTTGGTCGATATTCAAGCTCGTGTCGATGACGAAGTCCTGACCCGTTTGTCGTTGGACAAGGGCATCATGACTCTGGTCGACGACGAGCAGCAATCGAAAGTCCTCTCACACCTCGACGGCAGCCCGCTGAATCGATGCGCGGGTGGTTCGGCGGCAAACACGATCGTCGCTGTCGCCGATTTGGGTGGCTCGGCCGGCTATTTTGGCAAGGTCGGCGACGACGCGCTCGGCGAGTTCTTCCTCAAAGACATGAAGGACCTGGGCGTCTCGATCACCGTTCCGCCGAACGACAAGCCCACCGGAACCTGTGCCGTCTTGATCACCGAAGACGCACAGCGGACCATGCTGACGAACTTGGCCGCTTCGGTCAGTCTTAGCCCGGACGATATCGACGAAGACAAAATCGCCAACAGCAAGTACGTCTATGTCGAAGGCTACTTGTTGACCGGCGACAGCACCAAAAAAGCAGCGTATCGAGCTTTCGAGTTGGCGAAAAAACACAACGTGAAAGTCGCCTTCACCGCGTCGGATCCATTTTTGGTCAACATGATTCGCGACGAAATCTGGGACTTGATCACCGGCCCCGTCGACCTGTTTTTCTGCAACGAAGAAGAGGCGAAAAGCTTGACCGGTGAGAGCGATCCGCTGAAATGCGCCGTCAAGATCCACGAGCACTGTGAAAACGTCGCCCTGACGCTGGGTGGAAAAGGATCGCTGGTGATGCACGGCGGAATCGAGTTCCCGATCGAAGGCGTGCAAGTTGACGCGATCGACACCACCGGTGCTGGCGACATGTATGCCGGCGCGATGCTGTATGGAATCACCAACGGCATGGACTGGCGCACCGCCGGTCACTTGGCGTCGCACGCCGCCGCGCGTGTCGTGTCACAGCTTGGTGCTCGGTTGCAAAACCGATTCACCGAAGAAGAGATCAAAAACTTCAGCCGACTGACCGAAAACTAGGTATCTGTCCGCTGAACATCGTGAATGCGCTCGCGCGGGCCCGCTGGCTCGCGCGTTGCCCCACAACAACCGCCCAACTTATCAGTATGAACTCCCATGGCCAAAGCACCTAAGAACGCCATCTCTCCGACCCGTGCGGAAGACTATCCCGAGTGGTACCAGCAAGTCATCAAGGCTTCCGACTTGGCTGAAAACTCGCCCGTTCGTGGCTGCATGGTGATCAAACCTTGGGGGTATCAGCTGTGGGAGAACATGCAGCGTGCGCTGGACGACATGTTCAAAGCCACTGGGCACCAAAACGCGTATTTTCCGCTGTTTATCCCAATGAGCTTTCTGGAAAAGGAAGCGGAACACGTCGAGGGATTCGCCAAGGAATGCGCCGTCGTCACACACCACCGCTTGGAACCCGATCCGGACGGCGGTCTGCGTCCGGCCGGGGAACTAGAAGAGCCACTGATTGTTCGCCCGACCAGCGAGACGATTATCGGTGCGACGTACGCCAAGTGGGTTCAGAGTTACCGTGACCTACCGATCTTGATCAACCAGTGGGCCAACGTCGTTCGCTGGGAAATGCGGACTCGGATGTTTCTCCGCACGGCGGAATTCCTGTGGCAAGAAGGCCATACCGTTCACGCGACCAGCGAAGAAGCGATCGAAGAGACCGAGCGGATGATCAACGTTTATGCCGACTTCGCCGAGAACTGGATGGCGATGCCAGTAACGATCGGTGCGAAAACGGCTGGCGAACGGTTCCCCGGAGCTGTCGAAACGCTGTCGATCGAAGCGATGATGCAGGACCGCAAAGCGTTGCAGGCCGGGACAAGCCACTTCCTGGGACAGAATTTCTCCAAGGCGCAAGAGATCGTGTTCCAAAGCGAATCGGGCTCGCGAGAATTTGCTTGGACGACCTCCTGGGGCGTGTCGACTCGTTTGGTCGGTGCGTTGTTGATGACGCACAGTGACGATGACGGTTTGGTGTTGCCACCAAAACTTGCGCCCATGCAAGTCGTCATTTTGCCGATCTACAAAGACGACCAACGCGCAGCGGTGATGGAATACATCGAAAAGCTTCGTGACGAACTTCGCGGCCAGACTTACAACGGGGCACCGCTCCGCGTCGAAATCGACGACCGCGATGTCCGCGGTGGCGAAAAGAAATGGCACCATGTCAAACGCGGTGTCCCGATTCGCTTGGAAGTCGGCCCCAAAGACATGGAAAAGGATTCGGTGTTCATGGGACGCCGCGATCAACCCAAAAGCGTTGGTATGACGCGTGCGGAAGTCGTCGCCAAGATCAGCGATCTGCTGGGCGAAATTCAGCAAAACCTGTACGACAAAGCGGACCAGCTTCGCAAAGACAACACCGTCACGATCACCAACGAAGCCGACTTCCGAGCGTACTTCACCCCGGAAAACGCCGACTCACCGGAGATCCACGGCGGCTTCGCGATGTGCCACTTCGCCGACGAAGAAAGCCTGCAAGACTTGCTCAAAGAGTTGAAGGTGACGATCCGCTGCGTGCCAAGTGCCAACAACGACACGCCCGGCACGTGCTTCTACACCGGCAAACCCGCCGCCAAGCAAGCGATCTTCGCCAAGGCTTATTAAGCCGCAAGGCAAGTTCACCGACTCCACTGGCTCCCCTCTCGCCCCAAACTTGTTTGGGGACCGCCTCGTTGCAAGGCTCCCGCCTTGCGACGCACTGCAATGCAGGCTCTGCCTGCCACACTACTCTGCCTGCCGCCTCCCGCCTGCAGCAACCGCACCGCCATGCCCAGCACACCGCTCACAAAACACCTGTTCTTGATCGGATACCGTGGCACCGGGAAGACGACGGTAGCGTCGATCTTGGCGGCGTTGTTGCAGACGCGCTGGATCGATTTGGACGTCGTGATTGAAACCAAGGCAGGCAAAACAATCAGCGAACTGTTTACGGAAGGCGGCGAGCCGTTGTTTCGCGACTGGGAAACACGCTGCTTGCAGGAGTCGATTGAATCGGATGGTCCACCGCAAGTGATCTCGCTTGGCGGCGGCGCGGTTCTGCGAGAGGAAAACCGAGACTTCATCGCTGACAACGGGCACTGCGTTTGGCTGACTGCATCGCCGGAAACGATTGCCCAGCGAATCGGGGCTGACGCGACCACCGCCGCACGTCGTCCAGCGCTGACGGATTTATCGCCGACCGATGAGATCAAATCGGTGCTGACCGCCCGAGAACCGATCTACCGGGAAGCGTCGCACTATGCGGTTTCAACGGAATCGCTGGCTCCGGCGGAGGTCGCCGATCAGATCACTCAATGGCTGGATTCGCTCGCGACACCCTAGCCATTTCGGCTGCTAAAGTGCGCATCTCAAACCGGTGCCTGCCCCTCTTCGGCGGAGAACCCTACAATCGAGGGTCACGTGCAAAACCGGTCTTTTTTTTCAATCGGTAAACTCGGTAGGCTGGGCGAGAATATTGCCCGTACCGCGTGGCCGACGAAAACAGACCGTCGACTTGCCAGACCGGTATGACTTGATAGGCGGCGACAGAGAGACGTAGCTAACGTTTTGCCGCCAGACGTAGACATAAAAAGGATTGCCTCGTGTTCATCGCTGCTTCTACCGAATGTTTTCCTGACCTTGAGCTCCGCGCTGCGATCGAATTCGCATCGGACTTGGAGTTCACTGCGATCGAAATTGCGATCCACGAATCGGGGGACGTCAAGCCCTCGGAAATCTTGGAAGACATGGACCGTTCGATCCAGTTGTTGCGTTACACGCACCGTTTGGACATTTCCGGATACAGCGTTCAACTCGCGTCGACCGGACAGCAGCATTACGAAGATTTTGCCAAGCTGTGCTGGCTCGCCAAAACGACCAAAGTGGTCACGTTGACGGTGCCGTCGGCCGAGCAGGGCACACCGTTCAACGAAGAAGTCGAGCACCTGCAGCGATTGGTCGAATGCGGTGATGCCGAAGGCGTCCGCGTCAGCGTGAAAAGCCAGCTGGGTTGCTTGAGCGAAGACCCCGACACGTTGATGGTGC